>DASYSL010000086.1:0-71267 GCA_036003365.1 Candidatus Eiseniibacteriota bacterium | reverse complement strand
CCGCTCGGTCAAGAGCACCCAGCAGATCACCAAGGCGATGGAGATGGTGGCGGCCGCCAAGCTGCGCCGCGCCCAGAGCCGCGTGCTGGCGACGCGTCCCTACGCGCGCGCCATGGACGCCATGCTCGAGAACCTCTCCGCCACGGCGGCCGAGGTCGGGCATCCGCTGTTCACGCCGCGACCGGTGAAGAAACGCTTGGTGGTCGTGATCGGCGCCGATCGCGGACTGTGCGGCTCGTACAACGCCGGCCTCTTCCGCGCCACCGAAGTGTTTCTGCGCTCGGAGGAAGGCGACAGCTCGCAGCTCTTCCTGATCGGGCGCAAGGCGCGCGACTATTTCCGCCGCCGCCGCTACGACGTGCTCGATGTGCTGACGGACATCCCGACCGACGGGCTCTTGGAGAGCGTACGCGCTCTCTCAGAGCGGCTGCAGAAGGCTTTCCTGTCCGGCGAGGTGGACGCCGTCGATCTCGAGTACACGCAGTACGTGAGCGTGATGTCGCGTCGCATCGTGCGCGAGCCGTTTCTGCCGATCCGGCCCCGCGAGGGCCACGGGCCGGCCAAGAACTACATCTTCGAGCCCGACGCCGAAACGCTCCTGGCCGAGCTGCTGCCCCGCTACGCCACCACCAAGCTCCTTCAGGCGCTGGCGGAGGCGATGGCCTCCGAGCAGGCGGCGCGCATGGTGGCCATGAGCTCGGCGCGCAAGAACGCGGGCGAATTGATCGACGCCTTGGTCTTGCGGCGCAACCGGCTGCGTCAGGCGATCATCACCAAGGAAATCTCGGAAATCGTGGGTGGCGCAGAAGCGCTGAAGTAACCAGTCGCGCAAGCGAGGGAGAGGTTCGATGGCGGAAGGCAAGGTCGTACAGGTCATCGGTCCGACGGTGGACGTCGAGTTCCCGTCGGACGAGCTTCCCAAGATCCTGAACGCGGTTCTGATCCAGGACGCGTCGCGAGGGATCGATCTCACCGTGGAAGCCGCGCTGCACGTGGGCGACAACATGGTCCGCTGCATCGCCATGGCCTCGACTGACGGCTTGATGCGCGGCATGAAGGCGGTGGATACGGGCGGGCCGATCTCCGTGCCGGTGGGTGAGGCGTGCCTGGGCCGCATCTTCAACCTGCTCGGGAAGACCATCGATCAGGGTGCGCCGGTGACGACGCCCAAGAAGTACCCCATCCATCGCTCGCCGCCGCCCTTCGAGGAGCAGGAAACCACCGCCACGCTGTTCGAGACCGGCATCAAGGTCATCGACCTGCTCGCGCCCTATCCGCGCGGCGGCAAGATCGGTCTTTTTGGCGGCGCCGGCGTGGGCAAGACGGTGCTCATCCAGGAGCTGATCCGCAACATTGCCACCGAGCACGGCGGCTACTCCGTGTTCAGCGGCGTGGGCGAGCGCACGCGCGAAGGCAACGACCTGTGGCTCGAGATGAAGGAGTCGGGCGTCATCGCCAAGACGGTGATGGTGTTCGGCCAGATGAACGAGCCGCCGGGAGCGCGTCTGCGCGTCGGCCTCACCGGCGTGACCATGGCCGAGTACTTCAGAGACGAGCAGGGCCAGGACGTGCTGCTCTTCATCGACAACATCTTCCGCTTCGTGCAGGCGGGCTCCGAGGTGTCGGCACTCCTCGGCCGCATGCCCTCGGCGGTGGGCTACCAGCCGACGCTCGGCACCGAGATGGGCGCGCTCCAGGAGCGCATCACCACCACGCGCCGAGGCTCGATCACCTCGGTGCAGGCCATTTACGTGCCGGCCGATGACCTCACCGACCCGGCGCCGGCCACCACCTTCTCGCACCTCGACGCCACCACGGTGCTCGAGCGCTCGATCGTCGAGAAGGGTATTTATCCGGCGGTGGATCCCTTGGCCTCGACCTCGCGCATTCTCGATCCGCAGATCGTGGGCCAGGACCACTACGACGTCGCCCGCGCCGTGCAGCGCACGCTGCAGCGCTACAAGGATCTCCAGGACATCATCGCGATTCTCGGCATGGACGAGCTTTCCGAAGACGACAAGGTGATGGTGAACCGGGCGCGCCGCATCGAGCGCTTCCTGTCGCAGCCCTTCTTCGTGGCTGAGACGTTCACCGCCACGCCGGGCAAGTACGTGAAGCTCGAGGAGACGATCAAGAGCTTCAAGCGCGTGGTCGACGGCGAGTTCGACGAGCTGCCCGAGCAGGCCTTCTACATGGTGGGCGGCATCGACGAGGTGGTCGCCAAGGCCGAGACCCTGAAGGGCTAGGCGCATGGCGACTCCCTTTCACGTCACGGTGCTGACGCCCGAGCGCACGGTCTTCGAAGGCGAGGCCATCCATCTGCTGGCGCCGGGCAGCGAGGGCTACCTCGGCGTTCTGGCTCATCACGCGCCCTTGCTCACCAGCCTCAAGCCCGGCCGCCTGGCGGTGCGCACGCCTGACGGCCGCGAGCAGGAATTCCACGTCACCGGCGGCTTCCTGGAAGTGAGCGACAACTCGGCGCGCGTGCTGGCCGATGCGGTGGAGGCAGGGCCGACAAGCTAGACTGGCATCATGCCGGACCGTTCCAAAGATGAAGCGCCCATCGAAAAAGAGATCCGCCAGGAGAAAGCGCGCTCGCTCGGCAAGGCCGGGGACGCGCTCGAGCGGGCGTGCAAAGAAGCATGGAAGCAATATCGGGCCGCCGTCGCAGGAGATCGCGAGGCGGCCTTCGCGTATGCGGCGGCGTATCGCCACGCGAGGGACCGCCGACATGCTCTCCTTTTGCAACGCGAGGCCATGGGCCTCTATGCCCACCGCGATGTCGACCAACATTATCCACTGCCCCCCGAACCCAAGACGCTCCTGGCCGGTGAGGAAACCGGCGGCACGAGCCGATAACCGTGTCATGAGAATCCGCGCGCTTCTCGCGATGCTCGGGCTCGGAGTCGGAGCCGCCACGCTGGCCCATGCCGGCGTGCCCGACCCGCGCAATTGCATCGCCGACACCTGTCTCGTGCTTTCGCCGGCCGGTATCTTCTCGTACACGGTCGTGGTGAAGGACGAGTCGGCGGCTCCGGTTGCCAATGTGCAGGTCGTGCTCGACTTCGGCACGGCGGGCGGCATGAATCTCTGCGACGCCTCCGATCCGGACCACGACCGGCGCGTCGTCGGCACCACCAACGCCTCGGGCTCGGTGACCTTCCACATCAAGGGCGGCGGCCAGACCTCGGGCTACGTCGTGGTGGGCGCGATGGGCTCGGTGATCGTGATCGCGCACGCGCGCTCGACCGACCTGACTGGCGACCTCGCCGTCACCGCGGCCGACGTCACGGCGCACTCCGCACTGCCTTCGAACGCCCTCGCCGGCGACTACAATTGCGACGGCGTCACCGACGCCAACGATCGCTCGCTCATCAGCGCCCAGCTCGGCCAGGACTGCAACACCGTGGCCGTGCTAGACTTCACCTGGGGCGCGGTGAAGGCGACCTATCGCTGATCGCGGCTCCGCGCCGTTCGCGAAACTCCTTCCTTCCTCGCTCCCATCACCCCTTCGCGAACGCAATTCGGAGGCGTTTTTCATGCTCCCGGCCATTCATCTCGTATGGACGACGTGCGGCACGCGCGAGGACGCCGAGCGTCTGGGTCGTAGGCTCGTGGACGAGCGCTTGGCGGCCTGCGCCACCGTGCTTCCGGGCGCGGTTTCTTTCTATACGTGGAAGGACGAGCCGCGCCGCGACGAGGAGACCGTGCTCCTGTTCAAGACCACCGGGCCCGTGCTGGCCGCGCTCGAAGAGCGGCTGCTCGAGCTTCATCCCTACGAGTGTCCCGAGTTCGTCGCCGTGCCCGCGGCGCGCGTGTCCGAGATCTACGCGCGCTGGGTAGCCGAGGCGGTCGAGCCGCCGGTGCTGCCCGCGTGAGTGACGTGCGCCGCGCCGGGCTCGTCCTCGGCATCGAGACCTCGTGCGACGACACGGCCGCGGCCGTGATCCAGGACGGCCGCGCCGCGCTGTCCTCGGTCATCGCCTCGCAGACCGTGCACCACGAGTTCGGCGGCGTCGTGCCCGAGCTGGCGAGCCGCGCGCATCTGGATTTGCTCGGTCCCACCGTCGACCAGGCGCTCACCGAAGCCCGCGTCACGCTCGACGACATCGATGCCATCGCGGTGACCCGCGGTCCGGGGCTGCTCGGCTCGTTGGTCGTCGGCGTGGCTTATGCCAAGGCGCTGGCGCTGGCGGTGCTGCGCCCGCTCGTGGGCGTGAACCACATCGAGGCACACATCTGGGCCGCGGCCCTCGATGGGGTCGAGATGCCGACGCCGTTCGTGGGCTGCGCGCTCTCGGGCGGCCACACCGAGTTCATCGTCGCGAAGGGGTTCGGCGAGTACGCGCTCTGGGGCGCGACGCGCGACGACGCGGCGGGCGAGGCGTACGACAAGGTCGCCAAGCTCTTGGGGCTCGGCTTTCCGGGCGGACCGGTGATCGACCGCCTGGCGGCCGACGGCAATCCGCGCGCCTTCGATTTGCCGCGCGCCATGGTGGAGTCGGGCGATTACGATGTGTCGTTCTCCGGCTTGAAAACCGCGATGCGCCAGAAGATCGGCGAGCGCACGCCGCCGCACGATCCGGTGTGGCTCGCCAATCTCTGCGCCTCCTTCCAGGCCGCGGTCGTGGACACCCTCGTGGTCAAGATCGCGCGCCTGGCTGCCGACACGCGCGCCCGCGCCGTGGTCGTGGGCGGGGGCGTGGCTTCGAATCGTGGCCTTCGCGCCGGGCTCGGAGCCGCCTGTGAGCGCCTCGGCATCCCCGCCATCTTCCCCGCGCCCAAGTGGTGCACCGACAACGCCGCCATGATCGGCATCGTGGGCTCGTGGATGCTCTCGCGCGGCCAGGTCGCCGGCTCCGATCTCGAGCCGGTCGCCAATCTCGAAGAGATGGGCTTCGCGCTGCCGGCGCTCGAGCGGGCCGTCTAGGGGGATCGCGTCATTGCGAGCGCGCCTTCGAGCCGCTCGCGGGTCACGCCGCCGCTGATCGTGGGGAATGAGAGCGCGGTTTCGAAGCACGCGGCCGCTTCCTTCGGGTGTCCGTATTCGAGGTAGTTCCCGCCGAGATTGAAATAGAAAGTCGCCTCGCCGCCCGCGCCGCCGCTGGCGCGCATCATGTCCGTTGGGGCAGGGGGAGGAGCGACACGCGACCCAAAAGGTGTCGTGCGGTTCGGATTGCGATAGATCACGATCTCGGACCCTGCGCCGTTCGCCTCGAAACGCGCTGCCTCCGTCCAGGTTCGCTCCAGCCATGCGTAGAACGCATTCTGGTTCGGAAAACGCCCCGGCTCCCTCCGATAGCGGCCCGCCACCGCGCCGACGACGACCCATGCGTCCGCTTCGTTGTAGAGCGCGGGATCGTAATAAACGGCCGCGCGCTCGGGTTCGACCTGGAACATGGGCACCGGTACGAGCCAGTAACGCCGCGGTGTCTTTCCGTCGCGCGTGTCCTCAGCGCGCAAAGCGGTGAGAGGGCTGTAGAGTTGAGGTCCATACGCTTCGACCACGACCATCGATTCTTCGGGGAGATTCTCTTCGATCCAGCGCTTCGCTTCTTCCGAGGGATTCACGCCTTGACGGGCAAAGGCGTCGTGCCAGCGAGGGGCGTCGGTCGCGACCCAAACGAGAGCGAGCAATCCCGCGCCTGCCATGGCCCATGACTTCCTGGGGAGTCTTTGGAGGGCAAGGCATGCAAGCGCGGCGGCGAACACGCTGGCCGCGGGCACGACCGGCAAGAGATAGCGATCGGCTTTCAGCGCCCAGCCCACGATGGCGAGCCAGAACGTCGCCACGAGCACGGCGCAGATCACAGCCCAGTGGAGTCGGCGCCAGAGCGCAAACACAACGATGCCGATCGCGGCGAAAGCGCCGGGGAGCCAGCCCAAGAGAGTCTTGAACCACGCGGCGAGATAGAACGACCAGGCGGCGCCGCCCTCCGAGCCGAAGTGGCCAAGCCGCAGGTGTGCGCTCTCGGCCCCCATGTCGCGGGAAGCCTGTGACCCATCGAGAAACACGAATGGTGAGGTCAGAGCGAAAGCACACAAGGCGGCGACCATGGCGAAAGAGGCATGAAGCACGGTGGCTCGAATACTCTTCGTTCGCCACGCGATCGCCATGATCAACGGGAGCATCACCAGCGCGCCCGGATACTTGGCCGAGGCCGCGAGACCGGCAGTGGCACCGGCGAGCAAGGTGGCCCGAGTCCTCGGCGGCTGTGGTCCGTACGCGATGGCGACGCTCTGAGCCAGACAGAGCGTCACGAGAAGCGTCATGGGCACGTCCACGTCCACCATCTGTGACTTCGAGATGAGGAATGGATTCAGCGCAACCAGCGCCGCGGCGACCACGCCAACGGTGTGCCCTCCGGCGACGCGCGCCATCCGGTAGACCGGCAAGACGATCAACGCTCCGAGGACCGCCGTGAGGCTGCGCGCCGCCAGAAAGAAAACAGAGGGGTCACTGAGATAGAGCGCGCGGGCGGCCGCCGCGTTCGTCGCCTGTCCGATGATGGCGAGACAGACGCGAACCAGCCCGAGCACCGCCAGGTTCAAATAGATGACCAGGGTTGGATAGCGAAAGAAGTGGGGATCGAGCGTGAACCCGCCCGTGCCCGAGAGCCCGGACATGATCCAGGCCACCTTGAGCGGGTACGCCTCCTCGGCGGGGTTGGGAAGGCCCCAACCCAGGCCCGCGAGACGAACCACAAGTGCCAGGATGAAGAGACCCAAGACGAATGAGCGGTTCGTCTTCGAGTCATCTCCACGGTGCTTTCGACGGTGAGGATTCGTCACAGGACAGACGTCCTTCCCCGAGCTGCGCGACCGATGAAGCCTATCAAAGGGGCGCCAACGAATCCTGGACTCGTGCGCCGGCTCCGACCTCGAGCCGGTGGCCAACCTCGAGGAGATGGGCTTCGCCCTGCCGGCGTTGGAGCGCGCGGTCTAGGAAGCACTTGCCTCCATTCTTCGAGCGGTCCTAGACTGATTCGGCGCCGACCCGAGGCGCTTGGCCATCCCCCGGCCCCAAGTCTTTCCTCCCGTGGAGGCCGCCTTCATGCGTCGTCCTCGTTCTGTTCTCTCTCTGGGGGTCTGCCTCGCGCTGGCCCTGCCGGCCACGGCCTCGGCCATCGTGCACTTCCCCTCGCGTTTCACCCGCTTTCTGGCTTCCCACGACGTGACCGTCGGCGTGTACACGGGAGACGTCGACGGCGACGGCTGGCCCGACGTGCTGACGCGCGACGGAACGTCGGGCAACTTCTCGCTGCTTCTCGGCGCGCCCGGGGGCGACCTGAAGCCGTTTGGCACCTTGACGCTGGAATCGAGCCCCACCGCGGTTTCACTGACGCGCGTGGACGGAGACAATCGCGCTGACCTGGTGATCGCGAGCTATGCGACGAGTACGGTGACCTTGCGATCCGGTCTGGCGAGTGGGGGATTCGGGCCGCCCAGGACGATCGCGTCCCCCAGCCACCCCAACGCGATCGCGTGCGGAGATCTCGACGGAGACGGACGCACGGATCTGGTCGTGGCGACGTACACGGAAACCAAGGTACGGGTCTACTTGCAGCAGGCGGACGGCAGCTTCTCCTTGTCTGCCACGATGGTCGCACCGCCTTTCCCGGTGAGCGCGGTGGTTGCCGATCTCGATGGCAACGGAACCCTCGACATCGCGGTCGCGGGCAGCACCGCTTTGCGCACCTACTATGGTGCTGGAGATGGAACCTACCCGCTTTTCAATGCTTTCTCTTACGGGGCCACGAAAGTCGTGTCAGGAGATTTCAATCAGGACGGCGTCACGGACCTCGCCGTGGACGGAGACAACGCCATCACCGTGCTGCTTGGCAACGGCTCGGGAGGGTACGGGCCGATTTCGTTCCTCAGCGGTGCCACCCCAAGCCTCCAGGCGGTTGGCGATGGGAATGGGGATGGGTACGACGACCTGGTGATCTGGGATCGCGGTGCGGGTCAGGTCCGGCTGTACCTGGGCGCGGCTCAGCCTGCATTCGCCTCCTATTCCGTCGTTCCTGGACTCGGTTGGACAAGTGTGGCGGTCGCCGCAGCGGCGGACTTCGATGGCGACGGCAAGCTCGACATCGTGACGGCGGGAGATCGCGTAGGACAGGCGGTCGCGCACGGAAACGGCGACGGTACCTGGGGCGAGGCGCCGGATGCCGCGGTGCCGACCTACGGGCCCAATCCTCAGATCGAATTCGGTGACATGAACGGAGACGGCCATCCCGATCTGGCGGCGCTTTCGGGAGGCTACGTCGACGCTTATGCCATCTCGCCCGACGGGCTTCCGAGCCGTCTCTCGATCTCGTGGGTGGGAGGCATTCATCTGCAATTGCGCGACATGAACAATGACGGCAAGGCCGATCTCGAGGTCTTGCAATCGCGGAGCTACGCCAATCCCTGGGGAGCCGTGCAGGTCTGGCTGGCACAGACCGACGGAACCTTCGCCGGCCAACCGAGTCAGCTGACGGCCACTGACAATCCCTTCACCATCGCCACGGCGCCGGTGAATGCCGACGCTTCATCCGACGTCGTCGTCGCGGAGCAGGGTTCGATCTCGACTTATTTCGGCGTCGGGAACGGGGCCCTCGAAGCGCGGTCGAATCCGCAATCCGCCGACTTCCCGCTTCGCCTCGTGCTCGCCGATCTGAACGGCGACAGTCACCCCGAAGCGATCGTCGAAGACGACAACCATATCGTGATCTATCCCGGCATGGTGGGGACGTACTTCGAGCCGGGGGTCATCGAGATCCAGGGGCCCGCGACCCTAGCGGGCGTGAGCGATATGGACGGCGACGGCAAGCCGGACATCCTCGTCTGGGACGCCACCAACCTGCGGTTCGAGCTGTATCCCGGTGACGGGACCGGCACTCTGGGTTCAGCGATTCCCTTCACGGGGAGCACATCCTCGAGCGCGATCTTCGCCGACCTCGACGGCGACGGCGTCGTGGACCTCATCGACCACGACGACTCCGCCAGGCAGCTGCGCGTCCTCCAGGGCCATGAAGGATTCGTGTTCGGTCCGCAGGAGGAGGATTTCGGTCTGGACGCGGGTGGCGTGCCCTACGTGCTCGACCTGAACGGCGACGGCGCGCCCGATATCGTGATGGCCGGAGGGGAACAGCTTCGCTTCCTGCTGCAGAAGACGGAGTTCGTGGCAGCCAACCCGCGCCTCCCCGGCCGCGTGGCGCTCGCCGCGTCCCCGAATCCGGCGCGCGGTCCCGTGTCGTTCGCCTATGCGATGCCGCGAGCGGGGCAGGTCGAGCTCGGCATCTACGATCTGCGTGGCCGTCTCGTCCGTCATCTCCTCTCCGGCACGAAGAACGCCGGGTCCTATCGAGAGGCGTGGGACGGCAAGAACAGCTCGGGCGTCGCGGTGCCCGCCGGCGTCTACTTCGCGCGTGGCGCCTTCGGCGGCCATCCCGCGCTCGCCAAGCTGGTGGTGATGAATTGACGAAGTGCTTTTCGCACGCCGGGCCCCCCTCGGCGTGCGTCGTGCAACGCGCGCATGGGGAGCAGCGCCGGGGCGCGCACGCCGATCTCGACCGCGGACCCGCGCTAATCGTTGTCCTGCCGCGCGCCTGAAAGTCTTTCGCGCCAGCGGACTTGTAGCCGGCTGCGCTCGACGCCCGTGGCACACAACTTGCGGTTGGCTTGCCGTGGAAGACTCCGTCGCACGGGACCTCTTCGCCCGGGCGCGTGAGCCGAGCCGCGGGGGCAACTGTGAGCGAGATCAAGCCGAGCCGGACAGTCCTCATCGTCGACGACGAGAAAAGCCTGCGTGACGCGCTCGAGATGACGTTCTCGCGCGAGGGTTACACCGTGCTCCAGGCGGGCGATGGTCCGGAAGCGCTGGAGACGGCCCGCGCTGAGCTTCCGGACGTCGTCCTGCTCGACGTCATGATGCCCGGCATGGACGGCTACGAAGTCTGCAAGCGGCTGCGCTCGCACTACCGCACGCGCCACATCCCGGTGATCTTGCTCACCGCCAAGGGCACCGAGGAGGACAAGCTCGAGGGCCTGCAGGGCGGCGCCAACGACTACATGGTCAAGCCGTGGAACAAGCGGGAGCTGGTGACGCGCGTGCACAACCACCTCGAGTGGGCGAAGACGCAGAAGGCGGTGAACCCGCTCACCGGCCTGCCCGGCGGCGTCAGCATTCTCGCCGAGCGCCAGCACCGGCTCGACGACGACAAGCCATTCTCGCAACTCGTGCTCGACATCGACTACTTCAAGGCCTACAACGACCGCTATGGCTTCGCGCGCGGCGACGTCGCCATCTCGCGCGTGGCCGAGATCCTCACCAAGGTCGTGGACGAAGACGGACACGCCGACAACTTCGTCGGCCACATCGGCGGCGACGACTTCGTGGTTCTGTGCTCGCCGGAGGCGGGGGAAGCCCTGGCCGAGCGCCTCAAGGAGACGCTCGAAAAGGAGCTGCCCCTCCTCTACGAGGAAGAGGACCGCAAGCAGGGTTTCGTGCGCGTGCGCAACCGCCGCCACGACTTCGAGAATTTCCCGCTCATGAGCGTGACCATCGCGCTGGCCGCGAACACCGACATCGAAGGCATGCACCTCGCGCAGCTCGACGACGCACTCGCCGAGCTCAAGACGCTCGGCAAGGGGATGCAAGGAAGCGTGGTCGTCTCCGAGCGGCGCCGCCGCAACGCTGCCTCGTCGCCCCAGCAAGCGGCGGCCTGATGCCCGCCCGCCGCGCGGCCCGCCCGTCGGCGAACGGCAAGCCGGCCGACTCGGTCCTCGCGAGCCTGGCCGAGGCGACCTTCCTTCTGCGCACGTCTTCGGACGTCGGCGCTCTGGTCGAGACCGTGAGCGCGGGCGCGCGCGCGGCACTCGGCGCCAAGGACAGCCAGCTCTTCCTCATCGACGAGCGCACCGGTGCACTACGCCCGTGGGACGCCAAGCGTGGCGGGCCCGGCGAAGCCTTCCTGCCGAGCCCCGGCGGCGCGCTCGAGTACGCACTCCACCGTGAGGAGCCGCTGTTCGCCAGCGCTGCCGACGCGGCGACGCCGCTCGACCAGGCACTCGGGGGCAAGAAGGCCGGTGCCTTCTTCTGTTTTCCTTTGCGCGCGCGCAGTGCGACGGACGGGGTCTGGGTGGCCACGTTCGGCCTGGCGCGCGCTTTCTCCACTTCCGACAAGCTCGCCATCCATCTGCTGGCCGACGCGCTGGCGCTCGGCCTCGAGCGTTCGCGCTCGGACCGGACCCTTGCCGAGCGCGAGCTGGCGGCGCAACATCTCGAGGCGCGCGCCGAGGAAGGGGAAGCGCTCCTCGGCCAGATGCTCTCGGTGGTGGCGCACGAGATGCGCACGCCGCTCACCTGCATCAAGGCCTACGCCGAAACGCTCATCGACACGCCCGGAGAAGAATGGGAGTCGCGCCGGCCGTTCCTCGAGATCATCAACGAGGAGTGCGACCGCCTGGGGCGCCTGCTCACCAACGCGCTCGACTACTCGCGTCTCGAATCGGGGCAGAAGTCGTTCCATCTCACGACGCTCCTGCCCCATGAGCTGGTGGACGACGTGCTCCTCACCATGGCGCCCGAAGGCAAGCGCCGGAGCGTCGAGGTGCAGGGCCACGTGCCCGAGAACTTCGGCTCGGTCGAGGGCGACCTCGATCTCCTGAAGCAGCTCGGACTCAACCTGGTGAGCAACGCCATCAAGTTCTCGCCCGAGCGGACCACGGTCGAGATCGTGGTCTCGGGCGACGAGGAGCGCTGGCAGCTCGACGTGATGGATCGCGGCCCGGGCATCCCCGAGGAGCAGTCGGAGCGCGTCTTCGAGCGCTTCTACCGCTTCGAGCAGGACGGCCGTCACGCCGTGCCCGGCACCGGCCTCGGTCTCGCCATTGCGCGCAACATCACCGAGCTGCACGGCGGAAAGATCGGCGTCAAAGCGCGCCCCGGCGGCGGCAGCGTGTTCACGGTCATCTTGCCGCGCGTGCAGCGCGCGCCCGAGGAATCGCGCCGCGTGGCGGCCGAGCTGTGGGAGCGCCGCGACTGCCTGCGCCTCCTCGACGAGGCCGTGGCCTTGGTCTCCGAGGCGATGGAAGCGCAGATCGTCTCGCTCATGCTGGTCGATCCCGAGCGCGGCGATCTCAAGATGGCCGCCGCCCTGGGCTTGGACGAGACGGCGCTCAAGCGCCGCGTCGGCTTCCGCGGCGGCGTCGGCGGCAAGGCCTTGGCGCAGGCCGCGCCGGTGCTCGTGAACGACATCGAGACCGATCCGCGCTTCCGGCGCCCCAACCACCCCCAGTACTCGACCAAGTCGCTCATCTGCGTGCCGCTCATCGTGAGCGGGCGCTCGATCGGCGTCATCAACGTGAACAACAAGCGCTCGCGCGAGGCGTTCGGGCAACCGGATCTCGCCCTCATGTCGACGCTGGTCGATCGCGTGTGCTCGACCGTCGACCGCTCGCTCGCCTTCCCGGAGTCGCCGGAGTCGCCGGCCGAGACCATGGCCGCGCTCCGCGCCTCCATCCACTTGCGCCAGGACCTGGCCATCGGCCAGCGCCCGCCGGGTGCCGTGGCCTACGCGCTGGCGCGCCGCCTGGGCGCGAGCCCGGCCGAAGCGCGCTCCCTGTCGCGGCTCGCGGGCGGCGACGACGCTGAGGCGATGGAAATCGGGGAGCTGAACGAGAAGCCGAGCAGCAATGGCCGGCGCACGCGCGTGCTCGGTACGGCGCGCGACATCCTGCTCGCCCGCGCCGAGCGCTGGGATGGCAGTGGTTATCCGCGCGGCCTGAGCGGCAACGCCATCCCGCTCGGCGCCCGCATCCTCGCCGCCGTCGATGCCCTGCGCGATCTCACGCGCGGCAGCGCCCACCGCCCGGCGCTGCCCGCCGCCTTCGCGCTCGAGGAAATGGAGCGCCTGAGCGGCACGCGCCTCGATCCGCGCGTGCAGTCGGCGCTCGCCAGAGAGCTGGACGAGGAGAACGCCGCCCGCCCGCGAAAGGCCGCCTGATGGCCCGCACGGCCCGCCCGCGTGGCATGCGCGGCTCGACCCGCGTCACCTGGAACGAGATCGAGCAGCTGCGCCGCCGCGTGCGCGATCTCGAGCTCATGCGCGAGCGCCTGTCGCGTCTTTACTTCTCCCAGGTCGAGGCCGGCAAGGCGCGCATGGAGAAGCTGCACCGCCTGCTCGAGGTGGTGACTCAGCTCAACTCGACGCTCGAGCTCGACACGCTCCTCGCCGGCATCGTGCGCGCCGTTCAGGCCACGCTCGGTTTCCGCGTCGTGCTCCTGCGCGTGCTCGATCCCAAGACGCGCCAGCTCGCGGCCCGTGCCTTCGCCGGCATGCCGACCGAGGCCGTGGCCAAGCTCGAGTCCGAGGAAATCTCGCTCGACACCTTTCTGTCGTGGCTCTCCGACGAGTTCCGCGTCGGCCGCTCGTACTTCATCAGCCACACCACGTCGATGTCGCGCCAGCTGCCCGAGGGCGTGCGGCCGAGTCTCGGCCAGCGCGAGCCCTGGGAGTGGCACGAGGAGGACGTGCTGTTCGTGCCGCTCTATCAGAAGAGCGGCGAGATCATGGGCTATCTCTCGGTCGACGATCCGGTGGACCGCCTCGTGCCCTCGCGCGAGACCATCGAGCTGCTCGAAGTGTTCGCCAATCACGTGGTCGTGGCCCTGGAGAACGCCCGCCTCTACCACTCGCTCGAGGAGCACTCGAACCGCCTCGAGCAGGCCAATGTGCGCCTGGGCGAGCTGACGCGCCTCAAGTCGAATTTTCTCTCGGCCATCTCGCACGAGCTGCGCACGCCTTTGACCTCGATCCGCGCCTACACCGAGAGCTTGCGCGACGCGAGCCCGTATGGCGCCGACGGCGGCGATCCCGAAGCCTGGAACCGCTCGCTGGCCGTGCTCTCGGAAGAGAGCACGCGCCTGGAAGCCCTCATCGATTCGGTGCTTTCGTTCTCGGCGCTCGAGTCGGGCGCCGGGCCGCAAGCCGCCGAAGTCGATCTCTCGGGACTGGTGCAGGAGTGCGCCGAGCTGCTCGCCCCCGCGGCGCGCGCCAAGGGCATCGAACTCAAGACCGATCTGCCCGAGAAAAACGCGTCGCTCCAGGCCGACCGCGAGCTCTTGAAGCAGCTCCTCCTCCAGCTCGGCGGCAACGCCGTCAAGTTCACCCCCAAGGACGGCCGCGTGACCATTGGCGTCGCGGCCCAGGAGGACGAGTTCCGCCTGTGGGTAAGGGACACGGGCATCGGCATCGCGCCCCAAGAATGCGAGCGCATCTTCGAGCGCTTCTACCAGGTCGACGGCGGACTCTCGCGCCACTACGGCGGCACCGGCCTTGGCCTCGCCATCTGCAAATCGGTGGCCGAGTGGCATGGCGGGCACATCTCGGTGGCGAGCCGTCCGGCCAAGGGCTCGTGCTTCACCGTCATGCTGCCCTTGGCGCCGCCCGTGCGCGCCGAAGTGTGGACGACACGGCGGCACCGGCGCGAGGGCTCCGATCAGGCGCTCGCGCTGGCGGTGGAGATGACGGCGCAGATTCTCGAAGCGCCCTCCGTGACGTTGCTGATCGCACAGGCCGACGGTGACCTCGTCCCCATGGCGAGCGCCGGCATCGGCAAGGACGAGATGCGCGGTTTGCGCCTGCGGGCCGGCGAGGGGGTGGCCGGGCACGTGCTGGCGACGGGCGAGGCCGTGAGCTCCGAGGACGGCGAGCAGGACGCGCGTTTCCTGGGTCATCGGCGCGAGCCTTACCGGAAGGGCAAGGTTCTTGCCGCTCCCGTCCATCTGGGAGACCGGACGGCGGGGGCTCTGGTGGTTTCTTTCGCCTGCGCTTCAGAGAGCGAAGGCGCTGCCGATAACGGGATTACGCCGCCTTCCGGTCGCCCGGAAGAGGACCAGATCGCCCTCCTGGGGCAGCTCGCCGCGCAAGTCGGCACCGTGCTTGCTCGGGTCGAGCGGATGCGCCAGGGGGAAGCCGAGACGGTGATGGCCGCCGAGACGCTGAAGAGTGTGCTCACGCATCTGCGGCGCGACCGCCGCACCGGGGCCGAGCGCGCGCGCTACGTGCGCGCGGTCGCCCACGAGCTGGGCTGGCGCGGCGACGACGCAGCACGGATCGAGATCGCGGCCTTGCTCGCCGACCTCGCGCTGTCGCGGCCGGTTACGCCGGCCAGCGAGGGCGACACGGTGAGCGAGGCGGATGCGGTGCAGGCCATCGCGACGGTGCCGGCGGGCGTGCTGGCCGAGCGCCTGGAGCGCGAGCTGGATCGGCAGGAGCTGGGGCCGGAGCCGGAGGACGAAACGCGGCACCGGCGGCATCCCGAGATGGCGCTCGAGATTCTCGCGCCGCTCGGCTGCGATCCGGGCGTTCGGGAGACCATCCTCGCCCACCACGAGTGGGTGAACGGGGGCGGTTACCCGAAGGGGCTCGCGGGCAATCGGATTCCTCTCGGCGCCCGCGTGCTCGCGGTGGTGGACCGGTTCGAAAGCTTGCTCCTCGGCGGCGTGGGACGCGCGGGGGTGAGCGTGGAAGAAGCGGTCGAGGATCTGAGACGTCTGGGTGGCCAGCGGTTCGACCCACGTGTCGTCGAAGCGCTGGTCGACGTGCTGGAGAAGGAAGGCCGGCTGGCTCCGCGACGGAGCGCGATGCCGAAGGCGGCCTAGGACGCGCCGCGACTCCGTTGGTCGCGGCCGTGCGAGGAGGTGAACGAAGTGGCCAAAGGGAAGATTCTCGTGGTGGACGACGAGATCTACATCGTCCACATCCTCGATTTCAGTCTGGGCATCGAGGGATACGAGGTGATGACCGCTCTCGACGGAGAGCAGGCGTTGGCCAAGGTCGCGCAGGACAAGCCGGATCTGATCGTGCTCGACATCATGATGCCGAAGCTCGACGGCTACGAGACCTGCAAGGCGCTCAAGAGCAACCCGGAGACCAAGGACATTCCGGTGATCCTGCTCTCGGCCAAGGGTCGCAACGTCGACCAGAAGGTGGGCTTCGAGGTCGGCGCCGACGACTACATCACCAAGCCCTTCAGTCCGCGCAAGCTGGTCGAGCGCATCAACGCCATTCTCGGCCAGACATCGCGTACGGACGTCGCGCGCGCCTAGGGAACGGCCGGTCGGGAGCACCCGCTTCCACTCCGGCCGTTCTCGGGCTCGCTGACGTGCCGCCGGACCGCGCCCGCGGTCTCGGCTGATCGCTTCCGTTCCCCCGATTCATTCCGTCCTCTGCAGCCGTTATCTTGATGTCGTGTTCGCCCACGTCGCCTTTCCCATCCCCGTGCGCCGCACCTTCGTCTATTCGATCCCGGAGGAGTGGGCCGAGGCGTGCGCGCCCGGTGTCGAGGTCACCGCGCCGTTCGGCGCCCGCGTCAAGCGCGGCATCGTGGTCGAGGTGAGCGAGGCGGCCGATCACGATCCCGAGCGCGTGAAGCCCTTGGCCAGCGTGCTGTCGCCGGATCCAGTGATCGATGCGAGCGGGCTGCGCTTGGCGGGTTGGGTCTCCGAGTACTACTTGTGCTCGCTCGGCGAGGCGATCGCCGCCCAGCTGCCCGGCGGGCTCCAAGGGCTCGCCGGCAGCCGCTCGCGCAAGCGTGCCGCCGCCGAGAGCGCAGCGCCCCAGCCGGCCGCCCTGCCCAAGCGCCACACGCTCACGACGGCTCAAGCGCATGCGCTCGGCGCGGTGCGCGCCGCGGTCGCCGAGCCCCGCTTCGAGACCTTCCTCCTCCACGGCGTGACCGGCAGCGGCAAGACCGAGGTCTACCTGCAGGCGGCCGCCGCGGCGCGCGACGCCGGACGCCAGACGCTCCTTCTGGTGCCCGAGGTGGCGCTCGCGCACAGCGTGGTGAGCGAAGCGCGGCGGCGCTTCGGCGCGCGCGTCGGCGTTCTGCACTCGTATCTCGGCGTGGGCGAGAGGCGAGCCACCTGGGAGCGCGCGCGGCGCGGCGCCCTGGACCTGGTGATCGGCGCGCGCTCGGCGGTGTTCGCGCCCTTGCCCGCGCTCGGGCTCGTCGTGGTCGACGAGGAGCACGAGCCGGCCTACAAGCAATCGGAGCAGCTGCGCTATCACGGACGCGACGTGGCCGTGATGCGCGCGCGCCTCGTCGGCGTGCCGTGCCTCCTGGGCTCGGCCACGCCTTCGCTCGAGTCGTACGACAACGCGCGCCGCGGCAAGTACGTGATGCTTTCCCTGCCCGAGCGCGTCGACCGCCGGCCCTTGCCCACGGTCGAGGTCGTGGACCTGGGGAACGCCGAGGCGCGCGAGCCGGCCGGCGCTCGCGGGGGAGAGGGTGGCGTGGCCTTGGTGGCCGCACCGGCGCGCGTCAAGGCGGCCACCGGCCCGGCCCTCCTCTCGCCCCGTCTCGCCACGCTTGTCGAAGCTGTGCTGGCGCGGCAGGAGCAAGTGCTGCTCTTCCTCAATCGCCGCGGCCACTCGCGCGTGGTCGAGTGCGAGGCCTGCGGCTACGCGGCGCGCTGCCCGCACTGCGACGTGTCGCTCACCTTTCATTCGGCGCGCGGGCTCTTCCTCTGTCATTACTGCGAGCACAGCGAGGAGGCGCGGCCCTCGTGCCCGGCGTGCGGCCATCCCTTCTTCCGCTACAAGGTGGCAGGCACGCAGCGCGTCGAGAAGGAGCTCGGGCAGCTCTTTCCCGGCACGCCCATCCATCGCCTCGATTCCGACAGCGCGCGCACCCGCGGGCACACCGAGACGGTGCTCGACGGCTTCCGTTCCGGCGAGCCCGGTATCCTGCTCGGCACGCAGCTGGTCGCCAAGGGGCACGACTTCCCTGGCGTGACGCTGGTCGGCGTGTTGAACGCCGACACGTCCTTGCACGTGCCCGACTTCCGCGCCTCCGAGCGCACGTTCCAATTGCTCACGCAGGTGGCGGGACGCGCCGGGCGCGGGGAGCGGCCGGGCCACGTGATCTTGCAAACGCGCCATCCCGACCATCCAGCGCTCGTCGCCGCCGCACGGCACGACTACGAGAACTTCGCCGAAGCGGAGCTCGCCATCCGCGACGCAGCCGGCTATCCGCCGGCCACGCGCCTGGTTTCGTTTCTGGCGTCGAGTCCGCACGAGGATCGCGTGATCGACGCCGCCGAGCGGCTGGCGCAGGCGGCGCGCGTCGCAGCCGAGCCGGCCGCCTCCGAGATCGAGGTCTTGGGTCCGGCGCCGCACGTGCTCATGCGTCTGCGCGGCCGCTATCGCTGGCACGTCACGCTGCGCTCGCGCCAGCGGCGGCGCTTGCTCGAGAGCGCGGTCCGGCTCACGGAAGCGCTCGCCCAGGAGAAGATGCCGGCGGGGGTGCGGGTCGCCGTGGACGTGGATCCGCAGGACGTCCTGTGACCCCCGGGTCGCGCGGCCGTTAGGGTCGGGGCGCCCGCGCCACACCTTGTCGCCCCAGATCGACGCGGGAAGCGTGCGCGCGGCCGCCGGCCGGCGTGTTCGCTCGGCCTTGACCGATTCTTCACCCCCCGCCTAGAGTCCGAAACGCGGGAGTTCCATCGTCTTGCAGCGAGGGCCGCGCGAACAGCCCTTGGACGCGCGCAGACTTCCGGCAGCGCCGCTCGCTCGGCACGCCGATTGCGGGTACCAAGGTGGGGGCACGGGCAACCGCCATCGCCCCGACCGAAAGGGGGAAACAGCGTTGAAGGTGAAATCGTGGATGGCGGCGGCCGTGTTGCTCGCCGCCGTGGCGGTGCCGCGCGCCGAAGCGCGCAATTATCATTGTGCCGGCGGCATTCAGTACGTCACGCAAGCGCAAGCCGAATTCAACAAGGGCAACATCGAGGACTCGCATCGGATCTACGGCAAGGCGGTGGCCCAGCTCACGCAGTGCCTGACCGAGGATCCCAGCGACATCGAGGCGTACGACTATCTCGGCGTCTCCTATGCCGAGCTGGACGATGCCACCCAGTCGGGTCACGCGTTCACGCAGGGGATCGCGCTCGCGACCGCCAAGGGCGACGAGAAGAAGAAGCTGCTCGAGCGCATGAAGGCCAACCAGGAACACTACTGGGTGACCTACTTCAACGCCGCCATCAAGAAGTATCAGGAGGCGCTGGCCTCGGCGCCGCAGGGGGGAAATCCCGATCCCTCGGCGTTCATCCCCGCCGCCGATGCCATGCGCAAGGCGGTGGCCGAAGATCCGAGCAATCCCAAGGGCTACTGCAACCTCGCGGCCTTCCTCGCCAACGCCGGCAAGACCGAGGAAGCGAACCAGGTCGTCGACGACGGGCTCAAGGTGGCTCCCGACGCGCCCTGCCTGACCGAAACCAAGAACCAGATCGGCGTTTCGATGGGCGAGAAAGCGGCGCAGACCGGCGACTACGCCGCCGCGGCCGCGACCTACGAGAAGAAGCTGGCCGCCAATCCCAACGACTCGGACGCGGCGTTGCGTCTGGGCCAGCTCTACTTCGAGCAGGCCACCAAGCTCGCCAACGACAAGAAGGACGGCGAGGCCAAGGAGGCCTTCGGCAAGTCGGCGAAGAACTTCGGCCTCTATCACACCGCCAAGCCCGACGATAAGGACGGCCTCTACAACTACACCATCGCTTCGCTCTCGGCCGGCGACGCGGCCAGTGCGGCCAAGCTCTCGCAAGAGGGGCTGGCCACCTCTCCTGCGGACAGTGTGGCGGCGGAGTACCACAACTTCCTGGCGCAGGCCTATCGCGACCTCAAGGTCGACGACGCCGCGGCGGCGCACACGCTGGTGGCGCGCTCGCTCAAGGAAGGACAGAAGGTGGACGACGCAGCCGCCTTCGCGCAGAAGGAAGCCAGCGCCGCGGGCGCCACGTCGGCCGTGGCCAAGAAGTACAAGGAGCTGGGGCCGCCGGACGAGATCCGCACCATGACCATGGGCGACTACCAGGTCGAGACCTGGATGTGGAACGGCAAGAAGCGGGCGATCCTGTTCAGCAAAGGCGTGCAGGTGACGGCGGCCGACTGGAACTCGGTGGCGGTGGCCGCGGCGGCCCCGCCTCAGCCGGCGAAGAAGAAGCGCTAGACACGAACCTGCCTTGACCAGCGCCCCGCGCGTCGCGGTCATCGGGTACGGCAATCAGGGAGCCGCGCAGGCGAAATGCTTGCGCGGCTCCGGCTGGTCTGTGGTCATCGGCGCCAGGCCCGGCGCGAGCGCCGAGCGCGCCCGCGCCGACGGATTCGACGTGAGTCTGCCCGCCGAGTCCTGTGCCGGCGCCGAGTACATCGCCGCCCTCGTCCCCGATCCCGCGTTCCCCGCTCTCTATCGCGATCAGCTGGCGCCCGCGATCCGCTCCGGATCGGCCATCGTCTTCGCCCACGGCTATTCGATCCTCTTCGGCAAGAACGCGTGGAAGCCGGGCGTCGACGTGCTCCTCGTCTCGCCTACCGCACCCGGCAGCGTGCTGGCCTCCGAGTATGAGGCGGGGCGCGGCGTGCCGGCGTACCTGGCCGTCGCCGAGGAGCCTTCCGGACGGGGCTGGGTGCGCGCCGAGACCTACGCCGCCGGCATCGGCAGCCATCGCGCGCGGCTCTTGCGCACCACGGTGGAAGAAGAAGTGATCGTGGATCTCTTCGGCGAGCAGGTGGTGCTCGTGGGTGGCCTGATCGAGCTCGTGTCCAACGCGGTCGATGTGCTGGTGCGCGCAGGCTACGCGCCGGCCATGGCGTATCTCGAGTGCGTGCATCAGATCAAGTACATGGCCGACCTCCTGCACAAGGAGGGGCCGCGCGGCTTCACGCAAGGCGTGAGCAGCACCGCCCTCTATGGAGGACTCACGCGCGGGCCGCGCGTGGTCGGCGAGCAGGCGCGCCGGCGCATGGAGGAGATCCTGGCCGAGCTCAAGGATGGGCGCTTCGCCCGCGAGCTCTCGTCCGACCAGGCGGCGGGCGGCACCCGGCTCTGGGATCTCCTGAGCCAGGCCGATGCCGGGCGATGGGGGCGGCTGCAGGCGGCGCGCGACCAGGCGCTGGGACCGGCGCCGCGGCCGGGGTCGTCTCGCTAAGACCTTGTCGAAAAAGTTGTTGACAGACTTTTCCCGGGCCCCAATATGGCCAGCGAGCGGGCCCTGGAGCACGACCGTCGGGTCCGTTGGGGGAGGATCGGCGCCATGACCAAGGCCGACATCGTCGACCAGATCGCCGACCGTACCGGCCTCACGAAGAAGGACGTGGCCGACACGGTCGACGGTTTTCTCGACGCGGTGAGCAAGGCGTTGTCCAACGGCCAGCACATCGAGATCCGCGGCTTCGGCACCTTCAAGGTGAAGGACCGCAAGTCGCGCCTGGCGCGCAATCCGCGCACGGGAGAAGCGGTGCCCGTACCGCCGCGCCGCGTGCCCGTGTTCAAGGTGTCGAAGGAATTGAAAGATCAGGTGGCCCAGCATCCCTGAGGCGGGCCACCATCGCTTCGCCGATTCCCAAGAAAAAGTGGGCCGAAGACGTCGGGTGACCACTCGGTGGCCGCACGGCATGGAAGTGGGTCGCTTTCAGAAAGTGACCACTTGCCCGTTCCAGAGCAGATAAGTCGGCCGAGTGTCGGAAGTGACCACTTGGTGGCCCCGCGGCAGGCTTCTCTTTTCCCAGAGCTCTAGCGCTGGCGCCGCAAGACCAGAAGACGGATCAGACCCAGAATCGACGACGCGGCCGCGGCGACGTAAGTGAAGCCCGCGGCTTGCAGCACTTCCCGCACCGCGCCCACTTCATTCGGCGCCACGATCCCCGCTGTCTGCAGCTCCTGCACCGCGCGCCGGCTGGCGTTGAACTCCACCGGCAAGGTCACGAGGTGGAAGAGCACCGCCGCCGAGAACAGCACGATGCCGATGTCCATGACGATGGGACCGGCCTGCCCGAGGAAGAATCCCGCGATCACGAGCCAGGGCGCGATGGTGGTGCCCAGGTTGGCGGGGGTCAGGAGAGCCCAGCGCACGCTCATCGGGAAGTAGTGCTGGGCGTGCTGGATGGCATGACCGGCTTCGTGAGCGGCCACGCCAAGGGCCGCGATCGAGTTCGAGTCGTACACCGGCTGCGACAGCTTGAGCGTGCGCTTCACCGGGTCGTAGTGATCGGAGAGCTGGCCCGGGGTCGGCTCGATGGCGACGTCGGTGACCCCGCCGTGCTGCAGGATGCGGGCCGCCATCTCGCGGCCGGTCAGTCCGCTCGAGGAGGGGACATTCGCGTACTTGCGATAGGTGGAAATGACCCGCCGTTGAGCCCAAATTCCCAGGATGAGTCCCGGGATGAGGAGCAGGAAGGTCCAGTCGTAGAGGAACATCTCGCGCTTGCTCCTGATTCGATGGTGACTTACGCGGCCCGACCGCGACCGTGCAAGGCGCCCGTTCGAGGCTTCGAGCGGGTTGCCGGGGAGTCATTCACTCGGTACATTGTTTGCGTTTGCTGTACGGAGGCTATCAACGCCCTCGGAGTGGGTCAACGCAGGCCCACCGGCGAATCCTGCCGCCCCTTGCCCCCCGAGGACTCGCGGCCCGCGCCTCAGCGACGGCATCTCCCACAAGGAGCCAGCGGCCGCCCAACCGGGACCCGGAGCTCATCCTCCGAGCCCCACGGACCTTCGCGCGGCCTGGCAAGGCCTGCGCAGAGAGGAACGCGTGAGCGACATCGTCGACATCCGTAGCGATACGGTCACGCGCCCCACCCCGGCCATGCGCCGCGCCATGGCCGAGGCCGAGGTGGGGGACGACGTCTTCGGCGACGATCCCACGCTGCGCCGGCTGGAGGAGCGCATCGCCGCCCTCACCGGCAAGGAAGCGGCCCTCTACGTGGTGAGCGGCACCATGGGCAACCAGCTCGCCATCCGCTCGCAGACCCACCACGGCGACGAGATCGTGCTCGACAAGCGCTGTCACATCTATGACTACGAGTGCGGGGCGGCGTCGGCGATCTCGGGGGTGCAGACCTACACCATCGAAAGCGATCGCGGGCGCTTCGATCCGGCGGCCATCACGCAGCGCGTCGCGCGCGGCGAGAACGACCACTTCCCGCCGCCCACGCTGCTTTGTCTCGAGAACACGCACCACCGCTCGGGCGGTGCCGTGGTGCCGCTCGAGTCGATGCAGGCGGCGGCCGCCGCGGCGCGCGCCCAGGGCCTGCGCGTGCACCTGGACGGTGCCCGTCTGTGGAACGCATCGGTGGCCAGCGGCATCGCCATCGCGCGCTACGCCGCCGTCGCCGACACCGTGCAGATGTGCTTCTCGAAAGGCTTGGGCGCGCCCGTGGGCTCGATCCTCGCCGGGCCCGCCGACGTGATCCGCCGCGCGCGCCGCTTCCGCAAGATGCTGGGCGGCGGCATTCGCCAGGGCGGCGTGCTGGCGGCCGCGTGCCTGCACGCGCTCGATCATCACGTGGAGCGCCTGGCCGACGATCACGCGCGCGCCAAGCGTTTGGCGGAAGCGTTGGCCGGCCTCCCCGGGCTCGACGTGTCGCCGGAGCGCGTCGACACCAACATGGTGCTCGTCGGCATCACCGATCCCGAAGACGATGCCGATCACGCCGTGGCCCGCGCGCGGGCCGAAGGCATCCTGGTCGGCCGCATGGACACGCGTATCGTGCGCCTCGCCATCCACCTCGACGTCGACGACGCCAAGCTGGCGCGCGTCATCGACGTCCTCCGCCGCGTGCTCTCCCTGAGCGCCGTGAGCACGGCCGGCGTCCGCACGTGAACGACGTCGCCTTCGATCCGCTCGGCGCCGCCGACACGTGGCGCGGCCAGATGGCCGAGGCGCGCCGTCGCCTGGTGGTCGAGATCAAGGCCGAGGTGGAGGCGCGCGGCCATCCGCGCATTGCCCTCGGGCTCTCGGGCGGCCTCGACTCGGCGGTCGCCGCCGCTCTGTGCGTGGAAGCGCTGGGCGCCGACAACGTGCTCGCCGTGCTCATGCCGCTGCGCACCACCGACCCGTCCTCGGTATCCCTCGCGCAGGGGCTCGTGAACTCGCTCGGCCTCACCTCGCGGCGCGTCAACATGAGTCCCGTGGTCGATTCGTACTTCGCCAACTTTCCCGACGCCAACCGCAACCGCCGCGGCCTCGCCGTGGCCTGGGCGCGCGTCGGAACGCTGCTCGACCTGGGCTCGCACTACGGTGCTTCGGTCGTGCAGGCGTTGAACCGCACCGACACGGCGCTCCACTACGGCGAAGCCCAGCAGGAGCTGCTCGCCTCGGTGAAGCCGCTGGCCGGCTTGTGGAAGACGCAGGTGCAATTGCTCGCCGAGTCCATGAGTCTCATGCCCGACGTGCGCCGCCGCCGGCCCACGCTCGAGTACTGGGCGGGGCAGAGCGACGAATCCGATCTCGGCTATCCCTACGCCGCCATCGATCCCTTGCTCGACGCGCTGCTCGAGAGCGGGCTCACGCCCGCCGAATGCGTGGCCAAGGGCTTCTCCCAGGGCCACGTCGCCTGGGCCGACAAGCGCATCGCGCGCTGGCGCCTACCCAAGCACGACGCCGATGGCGATGCGGCCCAGATGGAGGAAACGCGACCCTGAGCCGAAGCACGGCAGGAAGCCGTCTTGGTGTTTTCCACGTGGTCGCGACTCCCATCGGGAACCTGAGCGACATCACGTTGCGCGCCCTCGAAGTGCTGCGCGGCGCCGACGCCATCTTCGCCGAGGACACGCGGCATAGCCGCGTGCTCCTGGCCCGCCACGGCATCGCCGCCCCCCTATTCAGCGCCCACGCCCACAACGAGGCCCGCCGCCGATCGGATCTCTTGCGCCGGCTCGGCCGCGGGGAGAAGGTGGCGCTCGTCACCGATGCGGGCACGCCCGGAGTCGCCGATCCGGGTGCGCGGCTGGTGGCGGCGGCGGCCGAGGCCGGCTTCGCCGTGGTCGCCGTGCCCGGCGCCTCGGCGGTCGCGGCCGCCCTCGCCATCTCGGGCTTCTCCGCCGACCAGTTCACCTTCGGCGGTTTCTTGCCGGCGCGCCCCGCCGCCCGCCGCCGCCGTCTCGCCGAGCTCTTGCCACGGAAGGAGCCGATCGTGCTCTACGAAGCGCCGCATCGCGTGCGCGAGCTGCTCGCCGATCTGACCGAGCTCGCGCCGGCGCGGCCGCTCGCCGCCTGCCGCGAGCTGACCAAGGCGCACGAGGAAGTGCTGCGCGGCACGCCGGCCGAGGTGGCGCGCGCCCTCGATGAGGAGCGCGAGCGCGGCGAGTGGACGCTGGTGATCGGCCCCGCGCGCGAAGAAGGCGCGCAGCGCACGGAAATCACCGCCGGCGCGACCGCCTTCGCGCGGGCGCAGAAGGAGAGCGGCGTGGAGGACGAAGAGGCGCGGCGACGCGCGGAGTTCGTCTTCGGCGCGTCTTCGCAGCGCGAGCGCAGCCGGAAGCCCAAGCGGTGAGTCGCGAGCCCGCCGAAGGAGCGGCGACGCGCTGGAAGCAGGGCGGTCGCGATCGTGTGCGCGGCTGGCTCCAGCCGGTGGCCCGGGGGCTCGCGCGCACCGGGGTGAGTCCCGACGTCCTCACCTGGGCCGGACTCGTGCTCACCGGCATCGGCGCGGTCGAAATCTCGCACGGCCGCTTCACCATCGGGGCTCTGTGGGCGATCGGCGGATCGCTGCTCGACGCCTTGGATGGGCCGGTGGCCCGCGAGCGCGGCAAGGAGACACGCTTCGGCGCTTTCCTCGACTCCACGGTCGACCGGATCAGCGACACCTTGCTGCTCCTGGGGGTGAGCGCTTACTACTTCTACCTGCCCGTCCTCACCGCCTCGACCATCTCCAACGTCCTGGAGTCCAAGTACCTCGGAAGCGAGCCCGTCAACGACTGGCTCGTGGGTCTCTCGGGCCTACTGGCGCTGGCGGGGGCGTACATGGTTTCCTACACGCGGGCTCGGGCCGAAGGGCTGGGCCTGGAGTGCAAGGTGGGGTGGTTCGAGCGCCCGGAGCGGTTGATCGTCCTGCTCGGCGCGGCGCTCTTCGGCGTCGGCGTGTGGATGGAGTTCGCCCTCCTCTTCCTGGCGATCATGAGCTGGATCACCGTGGTGCAGCGCGTGCTCTACGTGCGACGCCACCTGGCGCAGCCGTCCCCGCGGTCGGGACGCAGCGCCCTCTAAGAGCAAGCGCGAACACGACGCGCCTTACCGGAGGAAGGTTTCCCCATGGGAAAGGTCAGAGTCGCCGTCATCGGCGTGGGCAACTGCGCCTCGTCGTTCGTCCAGGGTGTTCACTACTACAAGAACGCCAAGGACACGGACCGAGTGCCGGGCCTCATGCACGTGAACCTGGGCGGCTACCACGTGAAGGACGTCGAGTTCTCCGCCGCCATCGACATCGACAAGAACAAAGTCGGCAAGGATCTCGCCGAAGCGATCTACACCACGCCCAACAACACGTATCGCTTCGCCGACGTCCCCCGCACCGGCATCAAGGTGCAGCGCGGCATGACTCACGACGGTCTCGGCAAGTACCTGTCGCAGATCATCCAGAAGGCGCCGGGCTCGACCGTCGACATCGTCAAGCTGCTCAAGGACACGGGCACCGACGTGGTGGTGAACTATCTCCCGGTGGGCTCGGAGGAGGCGACCAAGTGGTACGTCGAGCAGGTGCTTGACGCCGGCTGCGCCTTCGTCAACTGCATCCCGGTGTTCATCGCCCGCGAGCGCTACTGGCAGCGCCGCTTCGAGCAGCGTGGCTTGCCGGTCATCGGCGACGACATCAAGTCGCAGGTCGGCGCCACCATCGCGCACCGCGTGCTGGCGCGCCTGTTCGTCGACCGCGGCGTGCGCATCGACCGCACCTACCAGCTCAACTTCGGCGGCAACACCGACTTCTTGAACATGCTCGAGCGCGAGCGCCTGGAGTCGAAGAAGATCTCCAAGACCAACGCGGTCACGAGCCAGATTCCTTACGCGATGGACGCGGAGAACGTGCACGTCGGCCCTTCCGACTACGTGCCCTGGCTGCTCGACCGCAAGTGGTGCCACATCCGCATGGAGGGCACGACCTTCGGCGATGTGCCGCTCACGCTCGAGGCCAAGCTCGAGGTCTGGGACTCGCCCAACTCGGCCGGCGTGGTGATCGACGCCGTGCGCTGCGCCAAGCTGGGCCTGGACCACGGGCTCAAGGGCGCTCTGCTCGCGCCCTCGGCGTACTTCAAGAAGTCGCCGCCGCAGCAGTTCCCCGACGACCAGGCGCGCGAGATGGTCGAGGACTACATCCGCACCTACGGCCACAAGAAGGGCAAGACGCCGGCCCCGACCGGTCCCGTGCAGGTGCGCGTGAAGATGCAGGCGGCCACCGGCTCCGGCGCGCGTGAGAGCGGTCCGTCGATGAATGGACGCGTGAGCGCCAACGGGCGTCCCGGCAAGGCCCGCGCCACCAAGCGCAAGAAGACGAAGCGCACGCTGACCAAGTCGCGCAGCTAAAGACGCGCTCCGTGCCGCGCGGTCTCTTCGTCACCTTCGAGGGCATCGAGGGCACGGGCAAGTCGACGCAAGTCGCGCTCGCGGCCGAGCGCTTGCGGGCGCGCGGTCTCGAGGTCGCGGTCACACGTGAGCCCGGCGGCACCCCCCTGGGGGAGTCGCTCCGGGCTCTCTTGCTGGCGCGCCGTGAACGCGGATCCGATCCCCTGGTCGAGACCCTGCTCATGGTCGCCGACCGCGCCGAGCACGTGCGCCAAGTCATTCGTCCGGCGCTCGCCGCCGGGCGCGTCGTGCTCTGCGACCGCCACGCCGACGCTTCGCTCGCCTATCAGGGCGGAGGATCGGGCGTCGAGCGCGCGCAGATCGCCGCGCTGAACCGGCTCGCCACCGGCGCCCTCGCGCCCGATCTCACGGTGCTGCTCGATCTCGCGCCGGCGCACGCGCTCGAGCGGCTGCGGGCCCGTGCCGCTCTCGATCGCTTCGAGTCGGAGCCGGTGGCCTTCTTCGAGCGGGTGCGCAACACCTACCTCGAGCTGGCCAAGGCCGAGCCCGGGCGCTGGCTCGTCTTGGCCGCGGAATCGCCCTCGGCCGAGCTCGCCGACACGATCGAGGCCGAGATCCTGCGCCGCGCCTCGCGCCAAACCGCGGCGGGGACTGGATTTCCGAAAACCTGACTGAAAGCCGGACTTGGGCCATAAGCCCGTGGCATTCCCGGCCGATCTCTATGCTAGGCTTCCCTTCAAGGTTGGTGTGCGCGCACCAGGCGCGGCCGGCCCTTAGGCCCATACTCGAAAGGATTGGGAAACCGGCCTCATGATCCGTCGCCGCCTGGGATTGGGAGCCCTTCTCGTCGTCTTGTTCGTCGCCGGCTGGATGTTCGGCTGGAGCCGCGCGCAGGCTCGCGACCGCTACGAAAAGCTCGATCTCTTCGTCGACGCGCTGTCCAAGGTCGAGTCCTACTACGTCGATCCGGTCGATCCGCAGAAGCTCGTCACCGGCGCCATCAACGGCATGATGAAGCGGCTCGATCCCTTCTCGAACTACCTCGATGCCAAGTCCAACGAAGAGCTGACCGTGCAGACGCAGGGTCAGTTCGGCGGCCTCGGCATCGTGGTCAGCGTGCGTGACAACTGGCCGACGGTGATCTCGGTGCTCGAGGGCACGCCCGCCGCCTCGCTCGGCATCCTGCCCGGCGACCGCATCGTGGAGATCGAGAACAAGTCGACGCGCGGTCTGGCGATCGACGAGGTGGTTTCCAAGCTGCGCGGCGAAGAAGGCACCAAGGTGATGATCCAGGTGCAAGGCGTGGACGAAGATGCCCCGCGCTCGGTGACCGTGACGCGCCGCATCATCCACGTGAAGAGCATTCCCTACACCAATCTGTTCTCGGGCGGCGTGGGCTACATCCGCCTCTCGAGCTTCTCGGCGACGAGCGGCGACGAGCTGACCGACGCGCTCAACACGCTGCAGTCGGAAGGCGCCAAGGGCATCGTGCTCGATCTGCGCGGCAATCCCGGCGGGCTCCTGTCGGAAGCGGTGGACGTGTCCGAGCGCTTCCTGCCCAAGGGCGCCGTCGTGGTGCAGACGCGCGGGCGCGCGCCCAACTCCGACCAGACGTTCTACGCCGAGGAGACGCGTCCCAACCTCACGCAGCCCATCGTCGTCCTGGTGGACGAGTTCACCGCGTCGGCGGCCGAGATCGTCTCGGGCGCGCTGCAGGATCACGACCGCGCCCTGGTGGTGGGCGAGCCCACGTTCGGCAAGGGCTCGGTGCAGAGCCTGCTCAACCTGCCGGGCACCAAGGCGGCGCTCAAGCTGACCACGGCCAAGTACTACACGCCGAGCGGCCGCTCGATTCACAAAGACGCCTACAACGCGAAGATCGGCGAGGAGTCCGCGGACGAAGATGACGACGCCGCACCCCCGGCCGACACCACGTCGAAGGCCAACAAGCCCAAGTTCAAGACCGATTCGGGGCGCGTCGTGTACGGCGGCGGCGGCATCACGCCCGACGTCCTGATCCATCCCGACACGCTCGCCAATCCGGCGCTCGAGATCGAGCGTCGCGCGCTGCTCTTCCAGTTCGCCAATCACTACGTCGCTTCTCACCCCGGCGTCACCCTCGAGCAGGCGTCGTCGCAAGCCTTGTGGCCCACCTTCACGGCCTATCTCAGCCAGCAGAAGTTCAAGACGGCGCCCGACTCACTCGCGGCGCAGCGCGCCTATCTCGACAATGCCGTGCACCGCGAGATCGCGCGCCGCCTGGGTGGCGATCAGGCCGCCTTCCGCGTCGCGTCCGAGCAGGACGTGATGCTGCAGAAGGCGATCGATCTGGTGCGCCGCGCCCGCGCGCCGCGCGAGCTGCTCAAGCTCTCGATGCTCCACTGAGCGGACCCGCTCCTCTGACACACGAAGACACGGCCGCGCGCGACTTCGTCGTGGTCGATTTCGACGGAACGCTGGCCGGCGCCGACATCGGCAACCGTTTGTTCCGCCGCTTCGGCCAGGATCCCGAGCGCTGGACGCGCCTCATCGCCGAGTGGAAGGAAGGACGCATCACCTCGCGCGAGTGCCTGGCGCGCGAGTGCGAGCTGGCGCCGGGACTGGGGGAGGAGGCGGCGCACGCCTTCGTGCGCGACTTCGCGCTGGTCCCGGATGCGCGCCCCTTCGTGGCGGCGGCGCGGGCCGCCGGACACGAGGTCGCGGTGGCTTCGGACGGACTCTCCTTCTACATCGAGATCCTGCTGGCGCGAGCCTCGCTCGAGGTGCCGTTTCGCGCCAACCGCATGCTCTTCGGCGAGCGCGGGCCGCTGCCCGAGTATGGGTCCTCGGGACCCGAAGTGAGATTCGCCGACGGCCGCGTGGCGCGCGCGCGCGCGGATGCGGCCCCGGGCTGCGGGGCGTGTGGCCACTGCAAGGGCGCCTGGGTGCGCGAGGCCAAGCAGAGCGGACGTTTTCGCCGCGTGCTCCTGGTTGGCGACGGCTTTTCCGATCGCTGCGGCGCCGGTGCTGCCGACGTCGTGTACGCCAAGGACGATCTCTTGCCGTGGTGCCTGGCGAACGGGATCGGGGCGCGCGCGTTCACCACCTTGTCCGACGTGGCGCGCGCCGAGGGCTGGCCCGGCTTCGGGCCCAGCGGCTATAGTTCCGGCGTCGACGCTGCCGCGCGAGGCGCCGGCGACGCCTCATGACGGTATCGTCCATCGCGCGCGATCGGAAACCGCCTTGTCGTCCATTGCCGACCTTCGTCCCCTGAAGCTGGGACCCATCACCCTCGCCTCGCCGGTCATGCTCGCGCCGCTCGCGGGCGTGAGCGACGCGCCTTTCCGCCTGCTCTGTCGCGAGCAGGGGGCGGCCTCGGTGTGCACCGAGCTGGTGAGCGCCGACGGGCTCGTGCGCGGCAACCGGAAGACGCTTCGCTATCTCCATTTCTATCCCGCCGAGCGGCCCATGGGCGTGCAGCTCTTCGGCTCCGATCCGGCGGTGATGGCCGAGGCGGCGCGCATCGTGTGCGACCTGCCGGAAGAGGTGCGTCCCGACTTCGTCGATCTCAACATCGGCTGCCCCGTGCATAAAGTCGTGACGCGGGAGGCTGGCGCCGCGCTGCTCTGCAATCTGCCTCTGCTCGAGGACGTGGTGCGCGCCGTGGTCGGGGCGAGCACGCTTCCGGTCACCGCCAAGACGCGCTGCGGGTGGGACAATTCGCAACAGAACGGCGTCGAGGTGACGCGCCTCTTCGCGGCCGCGGGGGTGGCGCTGGTGGCCATGCACGCGCGCACGCGCTCGCAGGGCTTCGAGGGCAAGGCCAACTGGGACATGATTCGCGACGCGCAGGCTGCGGTGTCGATTCCGGTGGTCGGCAACGGTGACGTGACCTCGGCCTCCGAGGCCGTGCGTTTGTTGAACGAGACCGGGGCGGCGGGGGTGATGATCGGACGCGCCGCCTTCGGCAATCCGTGGATCTTCCGCGAGACTCGCGCCCTGCTCGACCACGGGCGCGTCGTGGCGCCGGCGACGCCGCGCGAGCGCATGGAAGGCTGCCTGCGCCAGCTCGGACTCCTGGCGACGGTGGTGGGCGAGTCGGTGGCCGTGCGCGAGATGCGCAAGCACGTGGCCTGGTACCTGAAGGGTCTGCCGCGCGCCGCGACCGTGAAGGAGAGCGCCAACCGCGCCACCACCGCGGTCGAGATCGAAGAGCTTCTCCTCTCTTACTTGGGCCGGCTCGAGAGCGGCGAGGGATACCGCGTGGAGGAAGCGTGGAGCGAGCCGGTCGGCGTGTGAAGTCGCGCGGCGGCGCCGGCCGCGGCGCCCGCCGCGGCGAGCCGCTCGAGAAGCTGCTGGCGCGCCTTCTCCAGAATGGCGGCGGCGATGCTTTGCCGTACGCCACCCTCGATCACGACCGCAAGCGCCGCACCGGCGCGCCCGAGGTCGTGTACGCGGCGGGCAAGACGCCCGCGCAGGTGGTCGAGATCGCGCGCCGCATCGTGCGCCGCGCCGGCCGCTGCCTGATCACGCGCGCGAGCGAGGACACGCGGGCCGCCCTCGTCGGCGTCTTTCCGGAGGCGCGCGTGAACGATCGCGCGCGCACCGTTTTCGTGGGCCGGGCCCCGGCCGCGCTCGGTCGCGTATGCGTGGTCTCGGCCGGGACCTCCGATCTTCCGGTGGCCGAGGAGGCGGTCGAGACGCTGCGCGCGCTGGGCAGCCGCGTCGAGCGCCTGGTGGACGTGGGCGTGGCGGGGTTGCACCGCATCCTTCTCAAGAGCCCGAGCGTGCGCGCCGCCAACGCGGTGATCGTGGTCGCGGGCATGGAAGGGGCGCTCCCCAGCGTGGTCGGCGGCCTCACCGCGCGGCCGGTCTTCGCCGTGCCCACGAGCGTGGGCTACGGCGCCTCCTTCCATGGGCTCGCCGCCTTGCTCGGCATGCTCAACTCGTGCGCGCCCGGCGTCGCCGTGGTCAACATCGACAATGGATTCGGCGCCGCCTTCGCCGCCCATCGCGTCAACGCGCTCGCCGCGCGGCGCGGGCGCAGCGCGCGGAGAAACGGCGCGTGATCGTCGCCTACTTCGACTGCTTCTCGGGCGCCAGCGGCGACATGCTCTTGGGTGCCTTGGTCGACGCCGGTTGGGCCCAAGCGGAGCTCGAGTCCTTGCCCCAGAAGCTCGGCTTGAGCGGCGTGACGGTGAGCGTGGGGCGGGCCCGCCGCGGCGCCATCGAGGCGGCGCGCGTGAGCGTGGACGTGGGCCAAGCCCAGCCCACGCGCCACCTGCACCAGGTGCGCGAGCGCGTGATGGCGGCCGACGTGCCCGAGCGAGCCAAGACGCGGGCCATGAGCGCCTTCGAGCGGCTCGCCGAGGCCGAGGCCAAGGTTCACGGCACGACGGTGGACAAGATTCACTTTCACGAGGTCGGCGCGGTCGACGCGCTGATCGATTTCGTCGGCACCTGCTGGGGTCTCGAGAGTCTCGGTGTCGAGGAGGTTTACGCCTCGGCGCTGCCGCTGGGGCGCGGCCGCGTGCAGACCGAGCACGGCGTGCTGCCGGTGCCGGCGCCGGCCACCGCCGAGCTTCTGCGCGGCGTGCCGGTGGAGATGCCCGACGTGCAGGCCGAATTGGTGACGCCCACGGGGGCTGCGCTTCTCACCACGCTCGTCCGCCGCTGGGGATGGGCGCCTGCGTTTCGCGTCCGGGCCCAGGGCGTGGGCGCCGGCGGACGCGATCTCGCCGAGCAGCCCAACGTGCTCCGGCTCTTCGTCGGCGACACGTCCGAAGGCGCGGAGCCGGGGCTCGGCCGCCGCACGGTCATGGTGCTCGAGACCGCGCTCGACGACGCCTCGCCGCAAGTCATCGCCACCTTGGTGCCGGGGCTCCTCGCGGCCGGCGCGCGCGACGCCTTCCTCACGGCCATTCAGATGAAGAAGGGACGGCCGGGCATCCTCGTCACCTGCCTGTGCGATCCCGGGCAGGAGGACGCGCTGGCCGGCCTGCTCTTCCGCGAGTCGCCCACGCTCGGTGTGCGCGTGCGCCGCGAGGAGCGGATCGAGCTGGCGCGGCGCGCGGTGGAGATCGACACGCCGCACGGGCGCGTGGCCGCCAAGGAAGCCCTGCTGCCCGACGGCACGCGCCGTCTCATGCCCGAGTACGAAAGTCTCGCCGCCCTCGCCGAGAAGACGGGCATTCCGCTGCTCGAGCTGTCGCGATCCGTCCTCGCCGCCTGGAACGGCGGACACTAGAAAGCCCCAACCGCCATGCTCGAAGCGCGCGGTCTGGCCGTGGGGCCGCCGGGCGGTCCGCTCGTGCTCCGCGATCTCGACTTCGCGCTCGCCCCCGGCGAGTGGGTGGCGCTGACCGGCGCCAACGGGGGCGGCAAGAGTCTCTTCTGCCTGGCGCTGGCCGGCTTGCTGGGGCCGCGCGCCGGCAGCGTGCTCGCCGATGGCGTGGCGCTCGCCCCGCACGAGCCCGGGCGGCGCGCCGTGGGCATGGTGTTCCAGGAGCCCGAAGGCCAGCTGGTCGCGCCCACCCTCGAAGAAGAGATCGCCTTCCCGCTCGAGAATCTGGGTTGGGAGCGCGCGGCCATCCGCGAGCGTGTGCGCCGGATGGTCGAGGAATTCGATCTCGCCGCCCTCGCCGGCCGCACGCCGCAGAGCCTCTCGGGCGGCGAGAAGAGCCGGCTCGGACTGGCCGCCGCCCTCGCCGGCGATCCGCGCTATCTGGTCCTCGACGAGCCCGGCGTCTATCTCGACGCGCGCGCGCGCGAGCGCTTGCGGGCACTGGTGCGGCGCGAGGTGGAGCGCGGCCGCGGTGCCGTTTTCGTCACCCAGCTCGAGGAAGAATGGGCGGCCGCCGATCGCCGGCTCAGGCTCGAGCGCGGCCGGCTCGCCGCGGCAACGGATGACCCGCTCGAGCGCGATGCCGGGGGACTGGAATCGTTCGCGCCTGGCCCCGCACTCCTGCGCGCGCGTTCACTTGGGTTCGGATACGCGCCTGCGACACCGCTCGTGTGCGGCGTCGATCTCGAGATCGGAGCGGGGGAGATCGTCCTGCTCACGGGCGCGAGCGGCGCCGGCAAGACGACGCTTCTTCTGCTTCTCGCGGGCGTCCTCGAGCCGCAACAGGGCGCGATCGAGCTCGCAGGCAGCGCGCGCCTCGGCGTGCTCCTGCAGTCACCCGAGGACCAACTCGTCTCGACGACCGTCGGTGAAGACGTCGCGATGGGATCGAAGCGCTCCGGGCACGAGCGTGAGCGCGACGTGCGTGCGGCGCTCGCCGAAGTGGGATTGGATCCGGCGGCGCATGGGGCGCGCCCGCCCACAGCACTCAGTCACGGCGAGCGGCGGCGCGCGGCGTGGGCCGGACTGCTGGCCCAGAACGCCGGCCTCTGGCTTCTGGACGAGCCCTCGACGGGGCTCGACCGAGCTGGAGTTTCGGTTCTCGAAACCACCTTGAGACGCTTCGCTTCGACCGGTGGCGCGGCCCTCGTGGCCAGCCAGGATCCGCGTCTGGATGCTTGGCGCACACGGCGTTACGCGATCGAGGACGGCCACCTGACCGCTCAGTGAACTCCCCTTTCGACCTGCTGGCACGGTGTTTGTAGGCAAAATCTGCTTGACGCAATGATCATGTAAACCCTACGGTTGTGTTGTTTTACACCCAGTGGCATTCCCCCGCGCCTGTCCGAGGCGTGACGAGCAGCCCGACCCGAAGGGCCGCATTTCGGACGATGGGAGTTGGGAACAGTCGAATGGATTCCGATCGCTGCCGGGGTGAGTGCAGGACTTGGCTTCATCTTCATCCCTAAGGCTTGCTTCCGTCCTCGCGAGAGGACGCGGACGTGTTTCGACGTGATTCGCGCACTCGTAATCGCGTCGATTCGTTCGGAGTCGACCACCATCATGGATTCGGAAAGGGGTGATGCGAGGCCGGATTCTCCAAAGATGCCACACCGGTGCATCCATGTCGGCGAATGCTCGATTTCTCCGTTCTCCCGGATGCGCCACCAGAAACGACACCTCGCTCGCACTCGCAATTGCATGCATACGCATTGCGAAGTCGGAGGCGGTTCCTTGAGAAAACCGAAATCCTCTTCACCCATGTCTGCCATCGCGCACCGGAACGGGGTCGTCGCCGGATGGATTGCGAGCGGACAAGGTTCTCGGGCGGGTGAAGCCGGCGCGTCGGATTGTTCTTCTGGATACTCCTCCCGGGAGTCGTTCTCTCTACTCTCAGAGGCGGACTCGAGCCGTCTCGTTGGAGGCTGACAACATGCGTCGTTTCCTTGCTCTGCTTCTCGGCCTCGTGCTGGGAACGATGGTTCTGGGCCAGGGCTTTGCCCTTGCGCAGACCACCGACCAGGACGTTGCCGTGAAGAAGCCGGCACTGAACGCCCCGCGCTATCGGTCGGGATTCTCGACCGCAGCCGCGGCCACCGTTTGGTACGGCTTCTTGGCGTCGAGCACCGATCCCAACAAGGTCGGTGTGGGCGGCAAGTGGGATTTCGATACGCCCTACTATGCCGGCGACATCACGGGCACGGACTCCTCCCAGTTCTGGGAGTTCGTCCAGGCCCCGCAGGCGTCGGACGGCACCACGAAGTACCTGACGACCGTAAGCCGGCCGTTCTGGTACTACGATTTCGGCAACGACATCAACAACGGCGACCACAACCTCACGGTCAATCGCTTCGCCAACGGCCGCGCGACGCGCATGCACGGTCTGGCCGGCGTGTGGCACCAGGACAACCTCACGTCGGTGCCTGACACGGGCCGCGTGGCTCCTGGATTCGCCAGCAACATCACGGGCAACGGATCGGCTTGGTGCGGTCTGCGCATGTCCGGTGATGCCAATGCTCCCACCGATTCGTACACCAACAACAAGTACACGGCGGACGAGGAGCACGTGGATTTCCGCGCGACTTCGTCGAACATCCGTAGCGCTTGGCCTGGTTACGCGTCGCAGTGGGACCAGCTCCTGTACAGGGACTTCACCTACACCGGCGCCGGAACGATCTCGATGGATTACCGTCCCGAGCTGAACAACGGCGGGACGACGGATCCGGGCACTTCTCCGGGCAACGGTGGTGGCTGGTTCACCCCCGATCCGTTCTCGAGCGCCAACCTGGTCTGCCTCGCCAACTCGGGTGCAGAGCCGGTGGACTCGTTCGAAGTATGGATCGGCGCCCCGAAGGAGTCGGGAGTCTATGACAAGGCTCACCGCTATCTTTCGGATGCGCTCGATTTCAGTCTCGGCGGCGCCGCTGCGCCGAAGCTCCTCTTCTCCGTGACGGGCGTCGCACCGACGGCCAATACGGGCCCCCTGGCGATTCCGGCTGGCACGGGCTGGAGCTCGGTTCGCGTCGTCCTCCGCGTCAAGACGAACCGTTTCTTCGATGACGCTCGTCCCGCGAGCACCCCGACGGCCTCGGCGTGGAACTCCACGACCGGAGCAGTCGTGGTCGACAACGTGAGCGTGTACGGCAGCACGACGACCTTCGAGTCGGCCAGCGACATCAAGCCGCGCTTCACGCGGTCGGGTGCCTCGTTCGTCGAGAACTCGCCGTCGTCGTCGTGGATCACGTCGGGCCGCTCGCCCGCGTACTACGGCCACATTCACAACCAGAACGACCTGCCGTTCGCCGATCCTTGCGGCAAGCTGTTCTGTAACCTGAGCGAGAACATCCTGGTCCAGTCCAACCACGACCCCGAGGGCGCCAACCCGGCGCACACGTTCCACCTCGAGTCGCAGAACTGGTCCATCAGCCCGACGATCGTCCTGCACGATCTCTCGGGCCGTGCCACGGCGCAGGGGACTCCCCCGACGCTGCGGACGGATGCCAGCAACACGAACCTCCAGTTCGACTTCTACTCTGGCTTCGACGATGCCGGTCTCTCGGGCGTGTTCTTCTGGTACGCGATCCAAGTGAAGTACGACCCGGCACTGGCGAACTCGGGTGAGAAGCAGGTCGAGGGACCGACGAACGTCGAGTGGTCCTCGGTCAACACACTGGGCGCCATCAATGACTACGGCACGCCGGTCTGCGTCACGTACGACTCGGATCCTGGCGACCTCGGCGCCTTCATCAACATCGCTCACGCGGACTCGGTCAAGGTTGCGGTCGAGAACCAGACGCGCTGCGCCCGCTTCTCGGCGACGGCGTGCGGTCAGACCGACGGCACGTACTGGGACAACATCCGCATGGGCTTCATCACCGGAGCCGGCGCTGCGAAGCCGTCTCTGAGCACCTTCTTCTGGTTCCTCTTGGGCGACACGTTCCCGTTCAACGAGAGCATCGCTCCGGGCTCGGCTGGGTTCGACACCGTCACCGCTCTGGTGAAGGACGGTCTGAACAACGCCAAGACGGGCGGTGGTGAGGGCGTCATCTCTGGTGACTCGCTCCTCTACACCTCGGCGGGCGCCGATGCGCGCATGGACCTGGTCTTCCGTATCAAGCCGGGTCCGGGCAACTACTCCACCAAGGGCAACGTGAACAGCGCGCTGTTGAAGGTCGTGGCGCTGGGCAACGTTGCTGGCAACCTGGCTGTTCCTGGAGACGGTTCGTTCTGGGGCCAGTACATGGCCAACGACGGTGATGTAGGCACCCCTGCGGGTGCGGGCGCTCACCACAGCGGCACCAAGTGGGATCCCAACACGTGGAACTCGGCGCGTATGGACTCGGCTCAGGCGACCCAGCTGTATCCGGTCGCGTTCAAGAGCATCGGCCAGACGGCGCCCGACAACTGGCAGGGCACCTACGAGGAGACCGATCCGCACGGCGGCGCCAATTCGGGCGTGCTCGCCAAGACGGTCAGCTACTGCTACGTGATCGATTTCAGCGGCCCGGTCAACCAGTCGAACCTCTGCTGCGACCCGGCCTCATGCTTGGCCCTCGGGACGACCTATCCGCCGAGCGGTGATGGTTATCCGGCGGGTACGACGACGAAAGAGGGCACGAAGATTCTGCCGGACGGTCTGTTCACGCCCGGTACGCACATCGAGTACTTCGTCCGTCGCTCGGCTGCTTCCGACGGGACGCACGCGCTACTGAACATGTCGCCGGATACGACGACGGTATCGCTGCAGACCGGAATGGGCGGCTACTTCGACCAGCTCCGTTTCGACAGCTTCGATGTCTTCCCCGACATGTGGAAGGACACGCGGTTCGGCGGCAACGGTCTGGCTTGCTTGCTCTACGTCGATGCCGGTGACCGGCGCGGCGGCGAGCCCGCGGTTGTGGGCGCGCTCGACTCGCTCGGTTATGGCACGGACAACGGCGCCGACCGCGGCTGGAAGGCCGTGGCCACGTCGAACGACGTCAACAATCCTGCCGGCTTCGTGTCGCCGAACCTGGGCATGATGGGCCTGGCGTACGACAAGTTCGACATTCGCGCTTCCGAGTCGGGAGAGGGTGACCGTATTGGTTGCCGCATCCCTGGTGGCGGTGTCGATCCGGGCGTTTCGGACCGGCAGAGCAAGCAGGGTCCGACGGTCGACATGCTTGACCGCTACTACAACACGATCATCTGGGACTCCGTGGACCTCGACGAGTCGGCCGGTGCCATGCATGACGGCTCGGGCACGGGTCAGGAGCAGGCGGACGACGCGGGTATGATCAACCAGTGGCTCGACCGCGCGGCGTCGGGGAACGAGAAGGCCTTCTGGGGCAACGGTGACGGTCTGACTCAGGATCTCGCCACCTCGCCCGGAACCTCGTGCGGCATCCTCTTGTCGCGCATGGGCGGCCTGTTCGTGCAGGACAACTACTTCGACTTCACCGGGAACCAGTCGACGGTGGCCATCTTCAAGCCGCTGGATGCTGATCCGGGTGCTGCCGATCCGTTCCACTCCAATCGCCGTTACGGCATCTTCAACTCGTGCCAGGGCATCCTCGACATCATCGATCGCGATGGTGGCGTCCCCGGTGCTGAGCGCGCGGCCCGTTACGAAGACGTCTCGGACCGTGGTGCCGGCTCTGCTGGGCCGTTCTATTCGTCGGTGTATCGTCGTCTGGACGCGGGCGCGGGTCGCTTCTATGCCACGCTGCTCGACGGCTTCTCGTTCGACAACCTGCGCGGTTGGGGTGGTCCTTCGGACCCGACGACTGCCGCGGTGTCGAACATCGCCGCGAACGACTACGGTCGCCGCGAGTGGATGAACGACGCGTTGACGGCGTTCAACCAGTGCGCGCGTGTGAACCCGGTCATCGGCGTGGGCGACGTTCCTGGTCTGGCGCTGAACTTCGTGCGCGGCGCGTTCCCCAACCCCTCGGTTGCGGGTGCGGCGTCGGTGCGGTTCTCGCTGGCTCAGCCGGCGAAGGTCACGATCCGCTTCTACAACGTCGCGGGCCGTCTCGTGCATGAGGCGACCGTCGAGGGTCATGTGGGCGCGGACAACCTCTATCGCTGGGACGGCGTCACTTCGAGCGGCACGAAGGCTGCCTCGGGCGTGTACTTCTATCGCCTGTCGGCTCCTGGCGTGCAGTTCCAGAACAACAGCCAGCGCATGGTGCTCCTGGGTCAGGCGGGCAACTAACGTCTGAGTCGGGCGCGAAAGCGCAGAGGGCGGGGGGGAGACCCCCCGCCTTCTTTTTTTTGGTGGTGCGAAGTCCCGGGCTTTCCCTCGGGCCGGACACACGAGGCCCTTCGGGAAAGCCCGCGACCCCGCACCAGGAAGCCAGCAAGGTGGGGCATCGCCATCTGAAGCCTGGGGAGTCCAAATCGGGGAAACTGAGGGAATTGACGGCAGGGACGCGAAGTGAACCAGTAGGTTTGTGCGTAGAGCCCACCGCCACGCGGGGGCCTGCCCGACGCCCGCCCATGTTCTAGGGCGAGGGCAGGCCCCCGGCGCGCTGGCGGGAAGGTTCTTGGCCGCGATCGGGTGGTTGACGGACCACGCCCCCAATCGTTAGATTCTTGTCACACCGGGCACAATTCAGGGCGTTTCTGGAGGACGCTGGATGCGTTTGAAGTGGTGGGGAATTTTTGTCGTTTTGCTTGTCGCCCTGGCCCAAATCTCCTGCCGGAAGACGGTCGCCCCGAATACGGATCGAAACCGCGCCCCTGAGACCTATCTCACCGCGGCTCCTCTCGATTCGATCGGTGGCAAGCCCTTGAACCGTGCGCCGTACCGCTATCACGTGCACTGGTCGGGCTCCGACGTGGATGGCGCCGTGGCCGGCTTCTACTTCGCCGTGACCGAGACGCTGTCCGGCAATCCGTTGCCTGGGCCCAAGCCGAGCCAGTGGCATTTCACGACCAAGACCGACTCGGTGTTCATCTTCAACATCCACGAGGGTCTCGGCACCGACCGTGAGCACGGGCTCTACGTGTTCGCCGTCGACAACGAGGGCAAGGCGGATCCCACGCCGGCGTTCACGCGCTTCGTGGCGCGCGATCGCAACCTGCCCGGCATCGTGTGGGACTTCGCGCGCGCCGAGGGCAACATCTTCGTGCCGGCGCCGGGCGGCGGCGTGGTCTCGCAACCGTTCGCGATCAATCTCACCGATCCGCAGGATCCCACGCAGGCGACGTCGTTGCCGCGCGACACCATTCCGGTCGGCTCCGCGGTCTACTTCGGGTGGCACGGATTCGACAAGGATTGGCAGAGCCAGATCGCGGGCTACCGCTACAAGCTCGTGGAGACCGACTACCAGTCCGTCGACTCGCTCACCAAGCAGGTGTCGTATGGCACGGGCACCGGCCCGAATCCGGCGCCGCCTCCCGTAGGCCTCAACGTCTTCCGCGTGCGCTCGGTCGACGAGGCGGGCGGCACCACGTTCCCCGACTCGCTGCGCCGCTTCGTCGTGAACTTCGATCCCGACACCTGGTGGGCGGGCCCGGACACCACCGATCCCGATGTGCGCGCCGCCTCCTTGCGTGACGGCCGCGGCCTCTACGTGCTCGGCGATCCGTCGACGGGCGCGGCGCCCGCGGTGCTCGACAAGTGGCTCGGCCCGGGGCGCTTCAACACGCTGCCCGCCGACCGCAAGCCGATGGCGACCTTCCTCGAGAAGGTTCGCATCGGATTCGAGTGGCACTGGTACATCCGCGTCGACTCGGACACCGTGGCGCGCAATGCCGAGGGTCTTTACTTCTTCGCCGGTGGCCGCGACAAGGATTCGCCCTACGCGGTGCTCACCAGCAATCCGCCGCCCACCGACAAGGGCGTGGTGGCGATTCCCGGCCCGGCCAACGGCTCGCCGATCGGCGTCGAATACCGCATCATCACCGAGCTCACGACCGGTGTGCCGCAGACGCCGTCGTTCACCGAGATCTATCCCAACTTCGATCCGCTCTCACCCAGCTATCGGCCGGAGCTGTACTTCAACGTGCCGTACTTCCCGGGCGCCGGGTTCACCGGAAAATCGTTCGCCCAGGTGCGCTCGGTGGACGGCAATCTCGGCCGCGACCGCCGCATCCGCAACCCGCGCGAGTACATCTACAACTACAACAACGGCTCGCTGGCTCCGGCCGACACGGTGCTGCGTCGCCTCGTGCTGAACTGGTTCTCGAACTACAACCCATACTTCCTGCCGCAGATCGTGGGCTTCGCGCCGACGCCCGATACCCTGATCACGGCGCCCAACTTCGTCGCGCGCCTGTTCATGTACGACTCCGATTCGACCAGCTCCGGTCCCGCCCCGTTCCTGGTCCGCGTCCGTTTCCGCACCGACGGCGATAACCTTGCCGACGACGAAGGCTGGAGCTCGTCGCAGGGCCAGCTCATGCACTCGGGCGAAACGCTTCCCATCAACATTCCGACTGATCCATCCGTCTTCCCTCCGGGACGCCACTATTTCGAGTTCGAGCTGTCCGACTTCCCCGATCCCGACGCGGTCAGCCTCGTCGACCGCCGGATCGTGCGCGCGAAGATCCCCTTCTACTGGCAGACGGTGACGCCATGAAGGCCGGACGGCGAAAGGATGTGAGCCGCATGAACAATGCATGGGGTGGAGCGCAGCGGCTGCTGTTCGCCGCTTGTCTGGCGCTCGCGGCGTGGGGCTGTTCGTCCAAGGGAGGCGGGGGGATCGGGGTCCAAAACTATCGTCCGCAGGTCCAGCTGACGGCGCGCCCGCAGCCGGGCGACTCCGTCTACTTCAAGGTGCGCCTGCAGTGGACTGGCTCGGACTCCGACGGCCGCGTCGATTATTTCATCTACGCCGTGGACCCGCCGGCGCTGGGCGACACCGTGTGGACGCGGATCGACCGCAACGAGACGACGATCTTCTTCAAGTCGAGCGAGCCGAGTCCGGGCAGCACGAACGTGACTTCGGGGAGCTTCCCGGCCACCCAGGTGACGAGCAAGGACTACCACGAGTTCACCATCAAGGCGGTCGACAACGAAGGCGCCTTCTCGCCGCCCACGAGCGTGAGCTTCAGCTCGCGCACCGTGGCCCCGGTCACCCAGATCACATCGCCCAACCCCGGAGCGGGAAGCACGGCCACCACGGCTCCCAGCGTGCGCATCGAGTGGCACGGCACCGACCCGGACCGTGAAGGCGAAGGCGTCGGCGGCCCGCCCCGCTTGTACAAGTTCAAGCTGGTGAGCCAGTCGACGATCCAGCAGGTGCAGCAAATCGGCGGCATCACGCCCACCCAGCAGGACATCCAGAATTTCTTCAGCCATGATGCGCCCAATTTCGCCGACTGGGATTCGGTGTCCGCCGACACCACGTTCAAGCAGTACGAAGGCGTGACCCCCGGTCAGGTGTGGTACTTCGCCGTCGTCGCGTTCGACATCGCGGGCGCCTACGAGCCGCGCTTCAACCTCAACAACAACGTGCTGCGCTTCAAGCCCAGCACCGAGCTGCAGGCGCCGGCCATCGTGGTCTTCAACTCGTTCTTCATCCGCAGCCAGGGTGCGCGCGGGAGCTTCGACTTGAGCGAGTCGCGCGTCGTGCCGCTGGAAGTTCCCGAGGGACAGCCGATCCCCATGAACTGGGACGTCGCCGCCCTCTCGCAGGGCACCGTCCTGAACGGCTTCCGCTGGGTGCTCGACCCCATCGACGGCGACATCTTCAACGAGACGCCGCGCGACAACGATTCGCAGACCTACCGCTGGTCGAGCTGGTCGACCACCGAGACGTCCACCATCCTCGGGCCGTTCTACCAGATCACGACCGTGAACGGGCATCCCGACACGACCATCTTCCACCGCTTCTACCTCGAGGCGCGTGACAACACCGGCGCCACCTCGATCATGGTCATCCAGCTCGAAGTGGTGAAAGCAGCGTTCAAGGATCCGAGCATCGCCAAGAACATCCTGTTCTTCGACGACTTCCGCGGCGACACCGACCGCGCCGACCACGCGGCATACTCGAACTATCCGATCGAGTCGACGCTCGATACGCTGTTCTACGCCAAGGGCGGAGTTCCCTGGGTCGGAATCGGAGGAACATCGAAACCGGGCATCTTCTCCGGCTTCTTCTCCGACGCCAGCGGCAATATCGTGAGCGACACGCTCGACTACCGCTTCACGCCCACCAACGGCTTGCCGCTGAGCATCATGACCAAGTACCGAGCGGTCGTCTGGTACACGGGCGACAAGGACGCGGGCCGCATCGGCACGAGCAAGTTCGGATCGAGCCCCGAGAGCGCCCTGCACTACATCACCGACGCCGGCCACCTCAACACGCTGGCCGTCTACCTGTCGCAGGGCGGCAAGGCGTTCCTGTTCGGCAGCGGCATCCTGCAGACGCTCGCCGCCGGCTACGTCACGCGCTTCGCCGGCACCGGCCCGGCGCCCTTCCCGTACCGCGGGGAGGGTACGAAGCCGGACCGCCAGCACATCCTGTGGCCGGGAAACTTCATGTACGACTACCTGAAGATCCATTCGGGGATCGACATCGCCGACCAGGGTGGGGCGGGAGACATTCAGTCCGTGAACGACAACTACGGCGATTTCATTCCCTATCTGCCGCAGTTCATGTGCACGGACGCGCCCTGGCCACCCGATGGATGGACGGGCCAGCGCACCGCGACCTGCGATCCGCGCGTCGGCCCGGCCTCGGTCAGGAACCTGCCGACCTGGGATGGGCTGTCGATCATCCCCATGCAGACGGAATTCAACTTTTGGCCGACCAAGCCGCCGTCGAGCATCGCTTGCCCGTATCTTTCGCTGGCCAATAGCATCTCCCCGTCCGAGGCCGAGTTCGACACGCTCTTCCTCGGCCGCTGCCTGACGCAGAGAATCCGCGCCGCGAACGACTGGCCGGACGGCAAGCCGGTGTGGTTCCACGTCGTCGACCACACAGGGGCGGCATGGGAGCTCGACTGGACCGGCATCCCGCTCTGGTACCTCGACCGCACTCAGGTGCAGATCGCGACCACCAAGGTGCTCGAGAAGTTCGGCTTCACGAAGAACACCAACCCGCTGACGCAGACCGGGCCGGGCGCCGTCCAGCTCGATGCCAAGGACTGGAGACCGATCGAGTGACCGCACGCTCGAACGAATCGCATGCTGATCCATGGATGATCCGCCTCCTGCTCGCCGCGTGCCTCGCGGCGAGCGGGATGGCGGGACTGGCGGGCGGAACCCGCGCCGACTGTCCCAATCCGGCGGCCGCCGGTTGCGCGAGCGTGGCCAAGCCGGACACGTTCCCGCGCATCCATTTCCGCGCTTTTCCGGGCGTGATTGGCTCGCAGGGACAGGACAGCACGGTGAGCCGCAAGGTGACGCTGGTCTGGGACCGTGATCTGGCGCTCGAGCAGAGGCTGATCGCGGATTCGTCGGTGGGCGGGTTCGGCGGCTACAACATCTATCGCGTGTACGTGAGCGCCGACACCTGCAAGATGGAGCTCTTGCGGCGCTACGTGTACCACGACACCTTGTTGTGGCACTTCCCGGACAACGTGGCGCGCGCCACGTTCGTGGATCCGGACTCGGCCGGCGACATCCACCGCGTGCCGATCTGCCGCCGCATCGATCCCTTGAATCCCAAGCGCTGTGCCCAGATCGACTCGGTGTGGGCGCTCGTCCCGCCGCCGCCGCCGCCGGACGGCTTTGCCGCCTACTACGCCATCGTGTACGGGGCCGATCCGAATCTCATCCAGGGCGGCTTCGAGAACGAGTTCGTGCCCGACCTCGCGGGTTGCTCGGACCCGTCGCACCCCGAGACCTGCTGCAACATCAACAACCTGGCGCTGAACCTGATGACCGAGCCGGTGATCGTCACGGGCGGGCCCTCGTCGGATCTCGAGCACGTGATCGTGGTGCCCAATCCGTACCGCGGCACCGAAGCCTGGGACTCGCCGGGCACGCACAAGCTCGAGTTCCGCAATCTGCCGGCGCAGGCCAAGGTGCAGATCTACACGGTCTCAGGCGACCTCGTGCGCGAGCTGAGCAAGGACACGGTGGTGAGCGGCACCGCCATCTGGGATCTCAAGAACGGGCGCGCCCAGGATGTGAGCGGGGGCATCTACATGTATCGCGTGACCACGCCCGAAGGATTCGAGTACAAAGCGCACTTCGTCGTCGTCCGCTGACCCCTGGGCGTTGCGCGTCGTCGAGGCCCTCCGCTTCCCGGAGGGCCTCGGCTTGTTTTGGGCGACGCTTCGGGCGAGAATGAGCGCAATCCCCTCATCCGGAGGCGCCCTTTGACCCCGACCCAGAGGTCTGCGTGACCACGACCCAGAGGCCGAGTCCCCACGGCCCCGAGCTGATCACCAAGGAGCTGCCCGGGCCGCGCGCCCGCGCGATCGTCGAGCGCGACCGCCGCGCCATCTCGGCGTCCTACACGCGGGCCTATCCGCTGGCCATGAGCCACGGGCGCGGCGCCCTCCTGTGGGACGTGGACGGCAACCGCTTCCTCGACTTCACGGCCGGCATCGCGGTGGGGGCGAGCGGCCACTCGCATCCGCGTGTGGTCAAGGCGATCCGCGACCAGGCGGGCCGCTTCCTCCACATGTCGGGAACCGACTTCTACTACGACCTCGAGGTGCGGCTCGGCGAGCGCATCACCAAGCTCGTGCCCGGCTCCGGGCCCAAGCAGGCCTTCTTCTCCAACTCCGGCACCGAAGCAGTCGAGGCGGCCATGAAGCTGGCGCGCTACCAGACGCGCCGGCCGCTGTTCATGGCGTTTTATGGGGCGTTTCACGGCCGCACTATGGGCTCGCTCACGCTCACGGCGTCGAAGGCGGTGCAGCGCCGCGGCTTCGCGCCGCAGACGCCGCAAGCCACGCACGTGCCTTTCGCCGACTGCAAGCGTTGCATCTTCAATCTCAAGTTTCCCGATTGCGGCTACGCCTGCGTGTCGTTCATCGAGGACTACGTCTTCGCCAAGCACACGCCGCCGGAGGACGTGGCGGCGCTGTTCGTCGAGCCCATCCAGGGCGAGGGCGGTTACGTCACGCCGCCGCCCGGCTACCTGGAGCGCCTGCGCGCGCTGTGCGACAAGTACGGCATCCTGTTCGTGGCCGACGAGGTGCAGTCGGGCATGGGGCGCACCGGCAAGTGGTTCGCCATCGAGCACTGGAACGTGAAGCCCGACGTGGTGACGATCGCCAAGGGCATCGCCTCGGGCATGCCGCTCGGCATCACGGTGGCCTCGAAGGAGCTCATGTCGTGGCCGCCGGGCTCGCACGGCAACACGTTCGGCGGCAACCCGGTCTCGTGCGCGGCCGCTCTCGCCACGCTCGACCTCATCGAGGAGCAGCTGCTCGACAACGCGCGCCAGGTCGGCGACTTCATGAAGAAGGAGCTCGAGGCCATGGTGAAGCGTCACCCGCACCTCGGCTGGGTGAACGGCATGGGCCTCATGCTGGCGGTCGAGGTGGTCGAGCCGGATACGACGCGCGGCGATCACGACCGGCGCGACGCCATCATCCAAGCCTGCTTCGAGCGCGGACTCTTGACGCTGGGGGCGGGGAACTCCGCCATTCGCATCTCGCCGCCGCTCACCTTGACCCGCGCCCAGGCACAGGTCGGCCTCGAAGTGCTCGAGGATGCGGTGACCGCGGTCGAATCGCGCGCCGGGCGGGGCCGAGCGCGGCAGAACGGACGCCGGCCGAAGCGAGCCGCCGGTGCGGTGCGGCGGGTCGGTTGAGCGCCGGGCTCGCGCGCTATCGCGTGCACGTGCGCCGCGGCGCGCCCGGGCAGGACGAGGCGGTGCACGAGGCGGTGGTGGTGACGTGGCGTCCCCAGGGGCTGGACGAGGGACCGGAGGGCGACTTCGTCACCTTCTTTCGCTCCGCCTGCAAGCCCTTCCAGGCGCTGCCACTGGTCGAGCGCGGCCACGCCGAGAAGCTGGGGTTCGGCGCGCGGGAGCTGGCGGTCATGTCGGCCTCGCACAATGGCGCGGCCGAGCACGTCACGGTGGTGCGCGGCATGCTCGAGCGCATCGGTCTCTCGGACCGGCATCTCTTGTGCGGGTTCCACTACCCCGAGGATCCCGAGCACGACGCCGGCCTGCGGCAGGGCGCGCTCGCGCCCTCGCCGATCTACAACAACTGCTCGGGCAAGCACGCCGGCATGCTGGCGCTCGCCGTGTGCGAGGGCTGGCCGGTCGAGGACTACGTGGCCTTCGACCATCCGGTGCAGCGCGCCTGCATGGCCGCGGTCGCCGAGGTTTGCGGTGTGGACGCGCGTGCCATGCCGCTCGGCGTCGACGGCTGCAGCGCCGCCAATCCGGCGCTGCCGCTCTCGGCCATGGCGCGTGGCTTCTCGCGCTTCGCCGTGGCCCGCGCCGACGCCATGGACGCGCGCGATCGCGCGCTCGCGCTCGTGCGCCGGGCCATGATCGCCGAGCCCCGTATGGTGGCGGGCGAGGGGCGCTTCTGCACCGACGTGCTGACGGCAGGAGCCGGGGCCGTGGTGACCAAGACGGGCGCCGAGGGCCTGCAATGTCTGGGATTCCCGGAGACGGGTGAAGGCGTGGCGGTCAAGGTGCTCGACGGCTCGCGGCGCGCCGTGGGCCCGTCGGTGATCGCGTGGATGCGCGAGAGCGGCCGCCTGAGCGACTCGGCACTCGCCGCGCTCGAACGCTGGGCGCAGCCGTCGATCAAGAACCATCGCGGGCTCGTCGTGGGATTCTTGCGGGCCGAGCGGGAGGCGGCCGAGCCGGACACGGCGACCGTGCGCGCGCGTTGAAGCGCGCGTGGGCGCTGGCCTGGGTCCCGGCGTGGGCGCTGGCCTGGGCGCTGCTCGCGCTCGCAGGCACGGCGCGCGCCGACGTCGTGTGGGTGCGCTTCGCCGATCACGGAGACTTGGAGAACGCGCCGGCCGCGCAGTGCCGCGCCGCCGCGCGGGCCACGGTCTCGGCCCGGGCTCTCGAGCGCCGCGCGCGACGCGGGGCGGCCGAGCCCTTCGCCAACGATCTTCCCGTCGAGCCGCGCTACGTGAGCGCGCTCATGGCGCGCGGGTTCCAGGTTCGAGTCGTGAGCCGCTGGCTCAACGCGGCGAGCGTCGGAGCCGCGCCCGAGCGCCTCGCCGAGCTCGCCGGGCTCCCGTTCGTGAGCCGGATCGAGCCGGTGGAGCGGGTGCGCGTCGATTCCGACCTCGAGCGCGCGACGACCGAAATCGTGCCCCCGGCCGCGCCGCGGTTGGCGGACGCCAGGTTCGCCGAGCCGGGGGATGCCGCGTTCTACGGCGCCTCGGCGGCGCAGAACGCCTTGATCGAGAGCGATCGCCTGCACGCGCGCGGGCTGTCCGGCGCCGGCATCCTCGTGACCATGATCGACACGGGCTTCCGCGAGACGCACGAGGTGTTCGATTCGCTGCACGTCGTGGCGCGCCGCGACTTCGTCCACGGCGACACGGTGGTGGCGAACGAGGCGGGCCAGGACGACGCGGGCCAGGATTACCACGGCACCGAGACGCTCTCGGTGGTGGGCGCGTACGAGCCCGGCGTGCTCGTGGGCACGGCGTTTCGCGCCACCTTCGCGCTCGCCAAGGTGGAGGTGGTGACGAGCGAGACGCCGGTCGAGATGGACTGGTGGCAGGCGGCGGCCGAGTGGGCCGACAGCCTGGGCGCCGACGTCATCTCCTCGTCGCTCGGCTACACGACGTTCGACGCGCCGTTTCCGTCGTACAGCTATGGCGACATGGACGGACGCACCACGGTGGTCACGCGCGCCGCCGCCGAAGCCGCGCGGCGCGGCATCGTCGTGGTCACGGCGCAGGGCAACGAGGGCCTGACGCCATGGCGCTATCTGATCGCCCCCGCCGATGCCGACACGGTGTGCGCCGTGGGCGCCACCGACTCGACCGGGCGGGTGGCGTTCTTCTCGTCGTACGGGCCGAGCGCCGACGGCCGCGTGAAGCCGGACGTGTGCGCCATGGGCGTGAGCACGTCCCTGGCCTCACCGGCCTCCGACGTGAACCTCACGCTGGCGACCGGGACTTCGTTCTCGACGCCGGCGGTGGCCGGGGTGGCGGCAATGCTCCTCGAAGCGCATCCGCAGTGGTCGCCCTTCGAGGTGCTGCAGGCGCTGCGCGCGACGGCGAGTCAGTTCGGAGCGGCCGACACGCATTTCGGCTATGGGCTCGCGCGCGCCGAGGCGGCACTCGCCTGGACGCCGAGCACCGTGTTCGCGCAAACCGTGTCCGGGGCGGCGGCGCTCGTGATGGTCGGGCCTCTGCCTGTGGTGAGCGGGGGATCGATCGCCTTCTGGGCACGCGCCGGTGCTGCCGGCGGGCCGGCGAGCCTGGGGGTGTTCGACGCGCGCGGCCGCCAGGTGCGCGAGCTGTTCGCGGGCAGCCTACGCGCCGGCTCCGAGCGCCTGTTCTCGTGGGATGGCACCGACGGCGGCGGCGTGCGCGCCCATGCCGGGGTTTATTTCATCCGCTTCGAAGCGCCGGGGGTACATCTCGGAAGACGCCTCGTTTTGTTGTAGTTTCCTCGTTTCACCCACTCCATTTTGGAAGGCCGAGGAGGCGGGGGGGATCCCCGCCAGGAGGAAGGAATGATCGGCAGGGGATGGACCCGGGGCCTCGCCACGCTCGCCGTGGCAGCGAGTCTGGGTCTGGGGTCGGCGATCACGGTTGCGGCGGCGCCCGCCGATCTGCTTTTGCCCAAGGAGGGACGCCTCAAGAACGGGCTCCGCGTGCTCACGCTGGAGGACCCCAAGGCGGCCGTCCTGAGCTTTCAGGTGTGGTACGACGTCGGCTCGCGCAACGAGCGGCCGGGCATCACCGGCATCTCGCATCTCTTCGAGCACATGATGTTCAAGGGCTCGAAGAACTTTGGTCCCGAGGAGCACTCGAGGATCATCCAGGCGGCGGGTGGCCAGGACAACGCGTTCACGACCTGGGACGTGACCGTCTATTACGAGGACGTGCCGCCCGACCAGCTCGAGCTGTGCGCGCGGCTCGAGTCCGACCGCATGTCGACGCTGCGCCTCACGCCCGAGAATCTGAAGAGCGAGCGCGAGGTGGTGAAGGAAGAGCGCCGCTACCGCGTCGACAGCCAGCCCATCGGCCAGGCCATCGAGGAGATGACGGCGCTCGCCTTCACCACCCATCCCTATCACTGGCCGACGCTCGGCTGGCCGGCCGATCTCGACTCCATCAATCTCGCCGACGTGAAGGACTATTACGCCATCCATTACGCGCCCGACAAAGCGACCATCGTGGTGTGCGGGCCGGTCACGCACGACCAGGTGATGAAGATCGTGAAGAAGTACTTCGGGCCCCTGAAGCCCGGGCGGCCGTCGCCACCCGTGAACGTGGTGGAGCCCAAGCAAACCGCGGAGCGCCGCTCCATCAAGCAGGCCGTGGTGCAGCTTCCCATCCTGATCGCGGGCTACAAGGTGCCTCCGGACTCGTCCTCCGACACGCCGGCGCTCGAGGTGGTGAACCGGATCCTTTCGCAGGGCGAGTCGTCGCGCCTCTATCGAAAGCTCGTGTACGACGACCAGTCGGCGCTCTTCGCCGGCGGGTTCACGCTCGGCCGCAAGAACCCCGGTCTGTTCTACGCGTTCACCGCCGTGAAGCCGGGCAAGGATCGCCAAGCGGTCGAGGACACGATGTTCTCGGTGATCGAGCGGCTCGGCAAGGATGGGCCCACGGCCGAGGAGCTGACCAAAGCCAAGAACCAAGCCGAGTCCGAGCTCATCTTCGGTCTCGAGAGCGTCGAAGACCGCGCCACGGCGGTCGGCACGGCTGCCGTCATCACCGGGGACGACCACGCGGCCGCGCGCCAGCTCGATGAAGTGCGACGGGTCACGGCGGCCGACGTGCGCCGAGTGGTGAGCGAATATCTGCAGCCCAGCGGGCGCACCGTGGTCTGGCTCGTGCCCAAGGAAGGAGGAGGCGAGTGATGCGCTTCGTCATGCGCTTTCTCGTTCTTGGCGCTCTGCTCGCGCCGCTGCCTACGTGGGCCGCCGACAAGAACGCTGCCCCGGCCAACGAATACAAGGTTCCCCATCCCGTCACGCGCACGCTGCCCAACGGGCTCGTCGTGCACGTGTTCGAAGACCACGACCTGCCCGCGGTCTACTACCGCATGCTGATCCGCACCGGCGCGTCGAACGAGGGGGCCGAGAAGTCCGGCCTCGCCTCGCTCACCGCCGACGTGATGCGCAAGGGCACGGACACCATGACGTCGCTCGAGCTGGCCGAGAAGATCGACTTCCTGGGCGCCGATCTCGAAGCCAGCGCCGACCGCGACTACTCGATGCTGGTCGGACAAGCGCGCACGCAGGACAAGGACGTGGTCCTGGGCCTCATGGCCGACGTCTGCCTGCGTCCCGCCTTTGCGCCGGGCGAGGTGGACCGCGCGAAGAGCCAGGCGCAGGCGGCCATTCGCCAGAGCCGCGACGATCCGGGCACGGTGGCCGACGAGCATCTGGCAGCACTGGTCCATGGCTCGCATCCCTACGCGCGCCCGGTGAGCGGCGACGAGCATTCGGTGGGCGGACTCACGCGCCAGGACCTGGTGGAATTCCACACCAACTACTGGCGTCCCAACAACGCCGTGCTCGCCGTGGCCGGCGACATCAACCCGGAGGAAGCCTTCGCCGCGGTCGAGAAGGCGTTCGGCGGCTGGCAGAAGCGCGACGTGCCGCCGCGCCCCCAGGTGCCCGATCCGGACCTGCAGGGCAACCGCGTCCGCCTGCTCAACAAGCCGGACCTCACGCAGTCGCAGGTGCGCATCGGCTATCTCGGCCTGCCGCGCACCACGCCCGACTACTACTCCGTGCAGCTCATGAACTACATCGTGGGCGGCGGCGGCTTCGCCTCACGGCTGACCTCGGAGGTGCGCTCCAAGATGGGGCTCACCTACGACATCTCGACCGCTTTCACGTACGGCGTCGACCCGGGCACGTTCGTGATCGAGACCTTCACCAAGAACGCCACGGTGAAGCAGGCGATCGACGCCACCTTCGACCAGATCCGCCGCTACCGCGACCAGGGGCCGACGGCCGACGAGCTGGCCAAGGCCAAGTCCTATTATCTCGGCTCGTTTCCCTTCCAGTTCGAGAGTCCGGGCGACGTGGCGCGCGCCTGGCTCGTGATCGAGTTCTACGGGCTCGGTGACGACTACTTCGACAAGTATCGCGATCGCATCCGCGGCGTCACCGTCGAGGACGTGAAGCGCGTGGCGCAGAAGTACCTGCGCACCGAGCCGGTGGCGCTCGTGGTGGCCGGCCGCGCCGACAGCGTGGCCACGCAGCTCACGGGCTACGGCCAGGTGGAGCGCCTCGATTTCACGGCCAGGAGCGGTGCCGTGCCCGAGGTGGCGCCGGCCGCGCCGGCGATGCGCGCGCCCGATACCAAGGAGTCGCGCGCCAAGGCGGCGGCTGTCGTGGCCAAGGCCGTCAAGGCCCACGGCGGCATGCCGGCGCTCGCCGCGATCAAGAATTGGCACGCGCAAGGTCAGCTGTGGATCAACGTCGGCTCGACCAATCTCGACGGCGCCTACAGCGAGACGGTGCAATTGCCGGCGCGCCGGCGCATGGAGATGGCCGTGATGGGCCAGACCATGATCCAGGTGCTCGACGGTGACAGCGCGTGGGCCTCGGCATCGGGACGCCTGGTGCCGATGTCGCCGGATCAGATGGAAGCCATGCGCCAGGGCACGTACGCCAATCCGGTGCGGCTCCTGACCGTGCTGTCCAATGCGCGGGCCGACATTCGCTACGCCGGCACCGACACGGCCTTCGGCAAGACCGCAGATGTGATCGAGTGGAACCGCCCCGACGGGCGGCCGGCCAGCGTGTACATCGACTCTGCCACCGGGCTCTTGCTCTTGATCGAGGAGCAGGAGCTCTCGCCTCTGGGATCCGGGTGGGTGCCGGTGCGCCGCGTGTACACGGACTACCGCACCAGCGGCAAGGTGAAGTTCCCGTATCAGGTCACGGTCTATGCCAACGGAGAGAAAGCCGTCCAGCAGACGCTGGCGGAAGTGAAGTGGAATCCGGTCGTGCCGGCCAGCCTGTTCCGGCGGCCGGTCCAGTGATCGTTCATTCGTGTGCCGCGGCGGGCGTGTCCCTCGCGGCGATCGGGAGGTCCGCATGATCGCATCGGCGCTGGGTTCTTACCCGCGCATCGGGGAAGGAGCGGAAGCGCAGAAGCTGCGCCGCTCCATCCAGAAATTCCAGGCCGGCGGCATGACGCGCGAAGCGTTGCGCGAGGTCGAGAACGAGGTGACGGGCGAGGCCATCGCCGAGCAGGAAGCGGCCGGCCTCGACTGGATCACCGACGGGCTCGTGCGCTGGGAGGACGGCCAGACCTACTTCGCCGACCGGCTCGAGGGCTTCAAGCGCGGCCAGCTCATCCGCTATTTCGACACCAACACGTATTACCGCCAGCCCGTGGCCACGGGGCCGATCCGCTGGAAGGCGCCGATCGCGGTCGACGACTGGAAGTTCGCGCAGGCGCGGGCGTCGAAACCGGTGCGGCCGGTGGTGACTGGGCCGTACACGCTGGCGCGCCTGTCGGAGAACGCGCACTACGGCGACTTCGAGAGCTTCGCCGCCGACGTGGCCGCGGCCCTGCACGAGGAGGTCCGCGCCCTGGAGGAGGCGGGCGCCAAGGCGATCCAGATCGACGAGCCGGCGCTGGTCCAGGATCCTTCGGACGAGCCCCTGGCCAAGCGGCTCCTGGCGCGCACGCTGGCCGGAACGCGCGCCGAGATCTGGGTGGCGCTGACCATGGGCTCGCCGGTCAAGCTGCTGGATCGCGCTCTGGAGTGGGCGGTCGCGGGCCTGTGGCTCGACGGGGTGAGCGATCCGGCGCTGGTCGAGCGTCTGGCGACGCGCGCTGCCGCGGGCACGGTGAAGCTCGGCGTCGGCATCGTGAACGCGCGCAACACGCGCCTCGAGAGCGCCGACCAGGTGCGCGAAGCGCTGGCGCGCGTGGCCGATCGCCAGGGCGCCGAGCGCGTGGTCGCGACCACGTCGGCCGGCCTGGAATTCTTGCCCCGCGACCGCGCGCAGCAGAAGCTCGCGCGCCTGAGCGAGGCGGCGCACACCTTGGGAGCGGGAGCGAGAAGCTAAGGGCATTCATCGAAAGGCGAGAGAACATGTCGAACGACGCATTGCTGACCAGCTCGATCGGGTCGTTTCCCAAGCCCGAGTACCTGACCAAGGCGCGCACCGCGTTCCAGCAGGGCAAGATCGGCGAGCCCGAGCTCAAGGCGGTCGAGGAGCGCGCCACGCGCGAGACCATCGCCATGCAGGAAGAGCTGGGCATGGACATCCTGGTCGACGGCGAGATGTACCGCGGCGACATGGCCACCTACTTCGCCGAGAACACGGACGGCTTCGCCATCTCCGGCTTGGTGCGCTCGTACGGGAATCGCTACTACCGCAAGCCGATCCTGACCGGCCCGGTGCGCTTCCGCGGGCCGATCACGGTGGAGTGGTGGAAGTGGGCGCAATCTCTGACGTCGAAGCCCATGAAGGCGATCATCACCGGACCGTACACGATGATGGATTGGTCGTTCGACGAGCACTACGCCTCGCGACGCGAAGCGTGCCTGGACTTGGCGCGGGCGCTGCACGAAGAGGTGCGCGAGCTGGCCGACGCGGGCGCCAAGTACATCCAGATCGACGAGCCGGCGCTGTCGGTACGGGTCGACGAGCTGGACACGGCGATCGACGCCATGGCCATCGTGACCAGCGGCATCAAGGCCACGACGCTGACGCACATCTGTTACGGCACTTTCGAGCAGATCTATCCGCGCATGCTCGACCTGGCGGTGGACGAGTACGATCTGGCGATGGCCAACACGGGCTTCGCGCTGGTCGATCACTTCAAGAAGCATCCGTTCACCAAGACGCTCGGCCTCGGCGTGTTCGACGTGCACACGCACCGCCTCGAGTCGGTCGACGAGATGCGCGCCGGCATCGAGAAGACGCTCCAGTATCTGCCGCCCGAGCGCATCCGCGTGGTGCCCGACTGCGGGCTCAAGACGCGCACCTGGGACGAGTCCCGCGCGAAATGCGCCAACATGGTGCAGGCGGCGAAGCAGGCGCGGGAGAAGCTGAGCGCCGCGGCGCGGTGAAGCTCGTGAGGCGCGTCCTCGCCCTCCTCTTCGCGGGATCGGTGGCGGCATGGACCGCGGCCGGTCCCGCTTCGGTTCCGGCTTCGGCAGCGTGCGAATGTGACATCGCGGCGTCGAGCCCGTGGTTCACGCTGGCGTGGCAGGACACCTGTCCCAGCGAAGCCGCGAGCGATCTCGAGAGGACCCTGACGACCTTGCAGAAGCAGCAGCTCCTGCAGCGCATGGCGCACGGCGTCGCCGTCGCCTCGCAGGCGTGGCACCTGGTGCAGAACAATCCGGACCTACGGGCCTCGCTGAGTGGCGCGCCCATCGCGCTCGTGCGCACGCCGAGGGGACCGTTGCGTCGATCGGGCGCGGCCGTGCCCAAGCCGGACTCGGCGCTAGCGCGTTTCCGCTACGCCGACAAGTCGTCTGTGGCGCGGCTCTACACGGTTCGCTTGGGGAGTTACGGAAGCAAGCAGGCGGCTGCGACGGCTCTGCTCAAGTGGAAGAGTGCCGTGCAGGAAACCGCCGCCGGCGACTCTCTGACCTCGATCACCTGGCGCTACCAGAGCTGCGCCGGCGCCCGCGAGCCGTCGATCTTCATCCTGCCGCCGAGCATGAGCGCGAGCGGCCAGTACGACCTCGATGTGCGCCTTTTGATCGAGCGCACCGACGCCGAGAGACTGGCCAAGCTCCTCGAGCCGCGGTTGCTCACCCGTACCGAGGTCGTGAGTGTGGTGATGACGGGGAGCGTGTTGTTCACGGCACTCGCGCCGTAGGCGCCTTCGCCGAGGACTGCGCCGGTGACCACTCTCGCGGAAGCGGGCGTGGCCACCGGGTCTTCGCGCCCGGCGACTACTTCGCCGTTGCCACCTGGTGCAGAAACGCGCGCACCGGCGCGCCCTCGCGCTCGTTGAGCGCCGAGCAGTCGGTGACCGCGTCCGATACTTGAGCCAGCGACATGTTGACGCCCGGCGCCTGGTGCGCGGGCTCGGCGAAGAAGGCCTTCGCCTTCTCGAGACGCTCGGTCGAGCAGCCTCCCGCATAGATGGGCAGGAACGACGCCGCCGATGGCGTCGTCTGCGCGATGATCTCGTCGCGGTTTGCCATCATCCACGCGAACAGCTTGGCCTGGTTGTCCTTGTGCTCGAGGAGCGCGCGTGTGAGGTTGCCGCGCTCCTGCGGGCGCAGCGGCCCATGCAGCGCGTACTCGAGCGCCGAGTCGACCAAAGCCGGCTGAGCGAACGAGCCGAGGCCGGTGAGCCAGCGCGCGCGGTCGACCGGGAGCCGCGCCTGCTCGAGATGCGTGCGATAGGCCGCGTACAAAGCGGCGTCCCCGCGTGTGGCGGGCAGGCGCACGGCGACATCGGCCAGCGAACCAGTCACACGTTCGGGATTGGAGCGGTACACGCGGCCCAGTGAGTCGGCAAAGGCCTGCACCGCGGTATCGGCGCCGTCATCTCCGAGCCACTGCAGCACGGTGGGCCGGATCGAGGTCACGCCGTCGGGCTCGCCGGCCTTGGGCGTCATGCCGATGCGCGCCAGCACGGGCTCGAGCACCTGGCGCACGTAGCCGGCGAACGCGGCACGGTCGTCTTTCTCCACGAACGTGTCGCGCACCTTGGTGAGCGCTTCGATCTGCGACTGCGTGACCTCGGGCTCGGTGTCGCTCGAGAATTGCGCCACGATGCGCAGGTACTCGTCGCCGCGCAGGAGCCCGGCGTCGAGCAGCGCGCCGGCGTTGGCCGGGAAGCCGACGCGCTCGCGCGCGTTCAAGTTCTGCGGCGCGTGCGACGCCAGGTCGACGAGCGCCGCCCCCGGCACGCTCCACCGGTAATAGCCGCTCTCGTTGCCGTTGGGGTCGATCCACTCCGGCTTCGCCGCGTCGGGCAGGGTGAAGGTCTGCGAGTCCTCGGTGAGCAGAACCCACTTGGTGTGCACGCGGCCCGAGGCCGCGTACTTGAGCATGACCGGGATCTGCCAGTGCGAAGGTGTGACGGTGGCGCCGTCATTGTGGAAGCGCGATTGCGTGAGCTTCACCTGGCCATTGGGCTGGATCTCGGCCGCGACCAGCGGAATGCCGGGCTGCGTGATGAAGCCCGAGAGCGACTTGCCGATGTCGTGGCCGGCCGCCCGCGAGAGCGCGTTCCACAGGTCGTCGGACGTGGCGTTCCCCCAAGCGTGCTGGGCGATGTAGAGATGCACGCCCTGACGGAACACGTTGGGCCCGATCCAGGCCTCGAACATCTGCAAAACCGCCTGGCCCTTGTCGTAGGCGAGACGGTCGAACAGGCGGTCGAGCGACTGATCGTTGCCCGTGCCCAGCGATTTGATCACGCGCGTCGAGGGCCGCGCGTCGATGGTCATCGCGCGCTGCACGTCGTGCACCTGCTTCAAGTCGTTGGCGAATTCCGGAAAGCACGCGAACGTGATCTTGTCGCCGAGCCACGAGGCGAACGATTCGTTGAGCCACACGTCGTCCCACCACGCCAGGGTCACGAGGTCGCCGAACCACATGTGCGACAGCTCGTGCGCGATCGTGCTCGCCATGCGCGCCTGCTGGCGCGGCGTGCCGGTCTTGGGATCGTAGAGCAGGATCTCCTCACGGAAGGTGACCGCGCCCGCGTTCTCCATGGCGCCGGCGTAGAACTCGGGCACCGCGAGCAGGTCGCACTTGGGGAAGGGAAACGGCTGCCCGAAGTAGCTCTCGAGCATGTTCACGATCTTGGGCATCTGGCGCGCCGCCTCGGCGGCGAACCCGGCGCGGCCTTTCACGGTGACGATGTTGCCCGGCATCTTCATGCCGGTGACCGGAACGAACTCGAGCGGTCCGGCGGCGACGGCGATCAAATACGACGGCAGCGGCGGCGTGGTTTGGAAGGCGATGTCGTTGGTGTCGCCGCTTGCGCCCTTCTTCTGCTTGGCGATCGGCATGTTGCCCACGACCTTGTCGCCCGCCGGCACCGTGAGGCTCACGCGCCAGGGAATCTTGAACGACGGCTCGTCGAAGCATGGCCAGGCCTGCCGCGCGTCGGCCGGCTCGAAATCGGTGAACAGATACGACTCGCCGTCGACGATCACCTTGTAGAGCGCGTTGGCCCGCCGGTCGTAGTCGTTCGAGAAGGCGACGGTGAGCGTGTACTCGCCCGGGTAGACGTGCGCCGGCGCCACCGCGCGCACGATGCCCTCGTCGTCGGCGGTCGCGGCCAGAGTCATCGCCGTGCCGTTGGGCTTGCCCTTTTTCGAGGGAGCGAGCGTCACTTTTTCGAGCGTCATTTGCTTGGCGGTGAAGCGGATGGTGTCGGTGGCCGCTTTCACCTCGACGGTCATGGTCGCGACGCCCGAGTAGCGGTCCTGCCGCGGATCCAGGTTGAGGTGCAGCGTTTCCTGGGAGGGCATGACGTTTTGGCCGAGGCGCTCGATGGCGACGGCGGGGCGGGGGAGGGTGGCGAGAGCAGCGAGCGCGGCGAAAGCAGCGAATGCGAGAAGCGCGAATCGCGCGAACGCCCGGTGGGCAAGCATCGTGCCTCCATGTCGAGGGCTGTCGATCGAGGACGAACGGGCCGTAACGGGACGAAGACGGTACGAACGGTACGAACGGTATGAACGGTACGAACGGGCGACCCCATGATGCGACCGGGTGCGACGCCATGCAAGGCTCGGAACTTCGGCGGGATTTCGCCCGGATCTCGGCCGTATCTCGCCGGATCTCGGCCGCGCGAGCGCCGTCGCCCCCGCAGCGCGCTGGGTTGAGACTCGGGGATCCCGGATGTACGATGCGCGCGACTGCTGGAAACGGCTGCGGCAACCCGCCCTAACCGACTCGCACGCTTGGCAATCCGGAGGCTCCGTGTCCACCACCATTCGGTCCGAATCCACCCCGCGCGAGTCGCGCGCCCGCGGCACGCAATACGTCTATTTCTTCGGCGACGGCCGCGCCGAGGGCCGCGGCGACATGAAGGATCTCTTGGGGGGAAAGGGCGCGGGGCTGGCCGAGATGACCAACGCCGGCGTCCCCGTGCCCGCTGGCTTCACCATTACCACCGACGTCTGCCGCTACTACTACGCCAACGGGCACCGCCTTCCGGACGGATTCGACACCGAAGAGAGCGAGGCGCTGGCGCGGCTCGAGCGCGTGATGGAGAAGAAGCTCGGCGATCCTGCCGATCCGTTGCTCGTCTCGGTGCGCTCGGGCGCCAAGTTCTCGATGCCGGGCATGATGGACACCATCTTGAATCTCGGCCTCAACGACCGCTCGGTGCTCGGGCTCGCTCGCAAGACCGGCAATGATCGTTTCGCCTGGGATTGCTACCGCCGCTTCATCCAGATGTACGGCAACGTCGTGCTCGGCATCGAGAAGGAAGAGTTCGAGCACCGCATCGCCGAGCGCAAGAAGAAGCGCCGCGTCACCCAGGACACCGAGCTGACCGCGGAAGACTTCCAGGCGCTCGTGACCGAGTTCAAGGCCATCGTGCGCAAGCATTCCGGCCGCGACTTCCCGCAGGATCCCATCACCCAGCTCCATGGGGCGCGTGACGCGGTGTTCGGCTCGTGGATGAACGACCGCGCCGTCTTCTACCGCAAGCAGAACCGCATCCCTGACGACCTCGGCACCGCGGTCAACGTGCAGGCGATGGTGTTTGGCAACCTGAGCGAGGATTCGGGCACGGGTGTGGGCTTCACGCGCAATCCGGCGACCGGTCAGAAAGAGTTCTACGGCGAGTTCCTCATGAACGCGCAAGGCGAGGACGTGGTCGCGGGCATCCGCACGCCGCTGCCGCTGGCCTCGCTGAAGAAGGCGCAGCCGCGCGTCTATCGCGAGCTGCACGAAGTCACGCGCATGCTCGAGAAGCACTACAAGGACATCCAGGATTTCGAGTTCACGATTCAAGAAGGCAAGCTCTTCCTGCTCCAGACCCGCAACGGCAAGCGCACCGCCGCCGCGGCAGTGAAGATCGCGGTCGACATGGTGGAAGAGGGGCTGATCGGAGAAGAGGAAGCGATCCTGCGGGTCGATCCCGCCTCCTTGGATCAGCTGCTGCATCCGCACATGGGCGAGAAGGTCGCGCTGCCCCAGATCGCGCGCGGCTTGCCGGCGTCTCCGGGCGCGGCCGTGGGAGCCGTGGTGTTCACCGCCGACGATGCCGCCGAGCGCGGGGAGAAGGGCGATCGCGTCATCCTCGTGCGCAACGAGACGGTGCCCGACGACATCCACGGCATGACCGCGGCGCAGGCCATCGTGACCGCCACCGGCGGCATGACCTCGCACGCCGCCGTCGTGGCGCGCGGCATGGGGCGGGTGTGCGTCGTGGGCGCGAGCGATTTGCGCATCGACGTCGCCGGCAAGAAGCTCGTGGCCGGCGGCAAGACGGTGCGCGAAGGCGATGAGATCTCGGTCGACGGCTCGCGCGGGATCGTCTATTTGGGCGTGGCCAAGCTCGAGGAGCCGGCGCTGACCGGCGACTTCGGCCGCTTCATGGAGATCGCCGACCGTCATCGCCGCCTGGGCGTGCGGGCCAACGCCGACCAGCCGGTCGACGCCAAGAAGGCCCGCGAGTTCGGGGCCCAGGGCATCGGGCTCTGCCGCACCGAGCACATGTTCTTCGCCGAGGATCGCCTGCCGCACGTCGTGCAGATGATCCTCTCGGCGAGCGTGTTCAAGGCGCAGGAGAAAGCCTTGGCCGCCAAGCGCGGCGAGTTGGCCCGCGAGACGACGGCCAAGGCGCAAGGGGCTTTGCGCAAGGAGATTGCCGGCCTGGCGAGCGCCATCCGCGCGCCCGAGAAGGCATATCGCGGGGCGATCGCGCGGCTCCTGCCCTTCCAGCGGCGCGACTTCCGCGACCTGTTCCTCGCCATGGACGGGCTCCCGGTCACCATTCGCACGCTCGACCCGCCGCTCCACGAGTTCCTGCCCAAGCGCGAAGATCTGATCGCCGACGTCGCGCGCCTCGAGACTGAGGTCGCGCTGCGCCGCAAGGTGCCGCCGTCAGTCACGCGCAAGCTGCGCGAGAAGAAAGCTTTGCTCGCCCGCGTCGAGGAGCTGCACGAGTTCAATCCCATGCTGGGCCACCGCGGTTGCCGGCTCGGGATCACCTATCCCGAGGTGACCGAGATGCAGGCCCGAGCCATCCTCGAGGGCGCGGTGCAGGCCGAGGAGCGCGGCGCGAAGGTGTATCCCGAGATCATGATTCCACTCGTGGGCACGGTCGAAGAGTTCCACGAGCAGCGCCTGATCGTGGACCGCGTCGCTCAACAGGTCTTCCAGAAGGCCGACCGCCGCGTCGACTACAAGGTCGGCACCATGATCGAAGTACCGCGTGCCGCGCTGACCGCCGGCCAGATCGCGCGCGAGGCCGAGTTCTTCTCGTTCGGCACCAACGACCTCACGCAGATGACCTTCGGCTATTCGCGCGACGACGCCGGCAAATTCCTACCGGAATATCTCGAGCGCAAGATCCTGCCCGGCGATCCGTTCGTCTCGCTCGATGCCAGCGGCGTCGGCCGCCTCGTGCGCATGGGCACGGACGAAGGCCGCGCGGCGCGGCCCGGCCTCAAAGTCGGCATCTGCGGCGAGCATGGCGGCGACCCGGCCTCGGTCGAGTTCTGCCACGAAGCCGGCCTCGACTACGTCTCCGCCTCGCCGTTCCGCGTGCCGATCGCGCGGCTCGCAGCGGCGCAGGCGGCGGCGCGCGGCAAGGGCAAGGGCAGCGACAACCGCTAGAGCGGCGCAAAGCGATGTAAGGCGACGCAAGGCGACGCAAGGCGACGATCGAGCGTCGCCCGGCTAGCGCTCCGCCGTCACGATTCGCTCCAAGAGCTCGATCTGACGCTCCTGCAGGCGCATGAGCTCGACCCACTGCTGATCTTGCAGGAGATCCACCTTGCTCTGGAGCGCCTGGATCTCCAGCTCGGCGTGCACGTTGGTTTCGTAATCGAGGTGCGCGTCGTGCCGGTCCTTTGCCGACAGGCGGTTCTGACTCATCATGATCAGCGGCGCCTGCAATGCCGCGAGGCACGACAGGATCAGGTTCAGCAGGATGAACGGAAACGGATCGAAGCGCCCCGCGCTCCTGGCGTTGAACGCGATCCACGCGCTCAAGAACGCCAAAAAGAGCAGGATGAATGTCCAGCTCCCGCCCCACGTGGCAATGCGATCCGCGGCGCGCTGGCCGAACGTCAGCTTCTCGTCGAAGCTCTCGTTCGGGTCGCGCAGCGCGCGATCATGGCGCAAGAGCCGCTCGAGCACCGCGCGCTGCCGCTGACCCAACGCATGGATCCGCTCCTCGAGCGTGCCCGCGCCCGGCCCGCCGCCCGAGCGTGCTTCGCCCTTGCGCCGCCGAAGCCCGAACAAAAACGCCCCGACCGCGAATCCGCCGATCGCCCACAGCCAATCCGCCTGTAGCCAATCCTGCCGTAGCCAACCCGCCACCGTGCCCTCCTTGATGGGGTCCGGCGGGGGAGTCTAATCGTTTGTCATGCGCGCTGCCTCCTAGCCGGGGGCGTGCTTGGGCTCAGGTGCTGGGGAGGCAGAGGAAGGCCGCCGATGGTCTCCTCCCGATTGCCGCTGCTCACGTTTGCGCTTCATGAAATCAGCGCCGAACGCCTGCTCCGCCTCATATTGGTTGTGCGCCCGACATCGCAACCGCACGGTCGCCACGGTGGCTTTACCGCCGCGAGCTACGGGCTGAACGTGGTCGTATTCCAGGAATTCGCGTGAATGGCACGGATGGCCATCGGATCCGACGGCTGTGCACCTCCCGCCATCGCGCTTCCACACGGCGCGCTTTACGTATGCGGGGATATGGCGCGCGCTTCGGCTCGCGCGCAGGGCCTTGGGGCGATCCGTAGCGGCGAACTTCCTCTTCTCTTCTCGGGCGACGAGCTCTTGCAGCGCGCGCTCGATCACTTGAGAGGCGCTCGCCAGCGGCATCCGATGGCTCAGGAGGGCGCGAGCATATTCGAGCAGTTCCTGCGCGCTCTTCTCGAGCACGACAGAGAAGGAAGGCTCCGGGCGTGGCGCTTGACTGGATGCCCGCGGGGGAGATGTGGGCTGCGGAGAGGCCTGAAGGCTAATTCCTGCCCCTTCCTCAACGCGCCCCAGGGCGCGTGAAGGGTCGATAAGGGGCAAGTCGCCTAACGCGCCCGGAGTGCCGTTTTCGACTTCCGCGTTCGGGACGCCGCCAGCGGACTCCTGGCGCGTTCCTTCCTTCAAGGTCTCCAATCGCACGAAACGCCCGTTCAGGATCTCCTCGATCTGGGCAGCCGTCCGATTCGAACACGCCCGCACCAGTTCGTCGAAGTTCTCCGAATGGAGATGGGGAGCGAGCATCACCACTGCCCTGAGATGAAGCCTCCCCTCAGCCAGGGCTACAAAGAGTGCAGGAAACCGGCGAGCTGTCCGAGCTGCATGGATTCGTTTGCGCGCTGAATTCTCGCAGAAATTCTTGGCGCCCACGCAATACGCATACATCGATGGATAGCCGGCCCGACGGTAGAGTTGGCGCGCATCGTATTCGGCCAGCCTGGCGAGCATGTCTGCGGTCGACGAGCGATCGTTGTCGACCGAGCGGTCCCACTCGAGATCGACGGCGTCGTCGGTCAGATGGGTCAGATCATAACGATCCACGGGAATGCCGTTCGCGGGGGCGAACCGGAGACCATCGAAGGTTCTCTTCCATTGACAGCATCGCACCCGCCGATGACAGAAAATTCTTGGCGCGTGTTACCATTGATCCGCACGATCGAACCATCGCATTGTCTTGCGCCGATTCGCCACGCGCCCAAGGAGCCGCCGGGTGTTCATCGAGACTTACCTGCAGGATCTGAGAGAGCAGAAGTACTCGCTCGCCGCCTGGGTCCGTTATGCCTCGCGCACCTGGCTGCGCGGCCGCAAGGACGTCTCGGCCAATCCCGGTGCGGCGCGCTCGATCCTGGTGCTCGGCCTCATCCTCTTCGCGCTCACGTTCGCGGGCTGTGTGTTGCTCGGCATGGGCGCGGTGGGCACGGCGCGGCACGTGCTCGTGTGGACCGGCCTGTGGCTCGCCCCTCTCACCGCCAGCCTGGTGCTGCACGTCGGCCTCCTGCGCACGCGCGAAGGCTATTCGCTTTCGGCGATCAACCTCGCCACGGCGCTGACCGTGGCCCGGCTGGCGAGTGTGCCCGCGTTCTGTCTCACGCTCCTCGACGGCCATCCGCGCGCCGCCTTCTGGATCTTCATCGCTGCCATGGCGAGCGACGTGCTCGACGGCTGGGCGGCGCGCTCCATGCGCCAGGAGACGGGACTCGGCGCCGTGCTCGATCCCATCACCGACATCATCTTCGCCTTGGCGCTCTTCCTCTCCATGCGCGCGGCAGGCTTGGTCTCCTCGCTCGCCGCCGCACTCGCAGTGCTGCGCTATGGCGGTTTCCTCGCGGGCGGCGTGTTCCTCTATGTCACGCACGGACCGGTGCGCATCAACTCGACGCTCCCGGGCAAGATCAGCGGCCTCATCTTGGGCACGATCGTTGGTTTTCTGCTGCTCGGCCCGGCGTATGGCGCCGGGCGCTTCGGCCCCGTGCTCACGCCGCTCGCGCACGACGCCGTGGTGGTCCTCCTGGCCGCCGGCGTTCTCCATGGCGCCGTCCTCGGCTGGCACAACTGGAAGCATGTCGAAGAGGCCTACGAGAAGGTGATTCGGGGTGTGCGCTTCGGCGGTTAGAGTGGCTTAAACTCAATCAGGGCTTTCCTGTAAACGGTTTCTCGATTGCGTCCTGGGCTTGCGGGTGTAGGCTCTTCAGCATGGCATTTCCGCACCTCGTTTCGGCCCCGGAGCTTCCCGCCCTGGAAGGCGACCTCGCAACCTGCCCGCCGGCGGACATCTACACGCTCCTCAGCACGCTCGGGCTCTCCGGCCGTCTCGAATTCGTGCGCGCCTTGGACTCGCAAAGAGAAGAGCGCGTCGAGTTGACCGTGCGCCGCGGCTGCCTGATCGGCGCGCAGACGAGTGCCACGTGCACTTATCTGGGCGAGCTGCTCGTCAAGCAGTACGGGGTCTCGATCGAAGCGGTCATCGACGGCCTCAAGCGCCAGAGCCTGGCCAAGCGCAGCGGCCGCGTGCCGCAGCGGCTCGGGCAGCTTCTCCTCGAGACGCGCCAGGTTTCGATCGACGTCCTGCGCCGCGCCCTCGAGGACGCAGTGGTGCGCCTGGCCCTCCCGGTTCTCGCCTGGGATGACGGGCGTTTCAGCTTCTGGAGCGAGGGCTCCGGACTTCCCGACCTGATCGCCGAGCCGGCCGATCTCGTGCGCCCCGACGTGCGCCTCGAAGAGCTGGTCGGACGCAGCCCGGCCGGCCCGACTCCGATCCTCTAGCAGAGCCAACATGGCCCACTACGACGTCATCGTCGTCGGCGCGAGCGGCGGCGCCGGCAGCGCGGCCGCCTATCACTTGAGCCGCCGCGGCGCGCGCGTGCTCGGCCTCGACCGCTCTCCGCCCGGACACGATCTCGGCAGCTCGCACGGCAAGACGCGCGTCATCCGCATGGCGTATTTCGAGCATCCCGATTACGTGCCGCTCCTGCGCCGCGCCTATCAATTGTGGAACGAGCTCGAGAGCGAAAGCGGCAAGAATCTCCTTCATCAGACGGGCCTGGTCGAGATCGGCGCGCCCGACGGCGAGGTGGTCCCGGGCGTGCTCGCCAGCGCCTTCATCCACAAGCTCGCGGTCGAGCAGATGGCGGGCGCGGACGCCATGCGTCGCTTTCCCGGCCTGCGCGTGCCCGAAGGCTTGGACGTCGTATACGAGCCGAGCGGCGGATTCCTCGACGTGGAGGATTGCGTGATCGCCCACGCACAAGGCGCCGAGCGTGTCGGCGCCACGCTGCGCACCGGCGAAGAGGTGACGGGCTGGCGGGCCACATCCGGAGCCGTCGAGGTCACGACCGATCGTGGCACCTACGCCGCCGACAAGCTCGTGCTCGCGCCCGGCGCCTGGGCGAGCACGTTGCTCGCCGATCTCGGCGTGCGCTTCACGACGGTGCGCAAGACCATGTGGTGGTTCGACGCGCCCAGGCCCGAGCACCACGCCGAGAACGGCTGCCCTGTCTTCCTCTATGAATTGCCGGAGGAGGGCGTCTTCTACGGCACGCCGGCCGTGGGCGGGTCGGGCATCAAGGTGGCCGAGCACACGGGCGGCCGCCTCGTGCCCGCGCCGCGCGGCGACGATCGTCACGAGGATCGTGAAGAACGCGCGCGCGTCGAGAGCTTCGCGCAGAGCTATCTGCCTGGCGTCGGCACGCGCCTGCTGACGCATGCCGTCTGCTTCTACCCGATGAGCCCCGACGATCACTTCCTCATCGGCGCCCATCCCGAGCACGCGCGGGTCGTGTTCGCGGCCGGCCTTTCGGGGCACGGCTTCAAGTTCACCAGCGCGCTCGGGGAGGTGCTGGCCGACCTCGCGCTCGACGGCCGGGCGCGCGTGCCCATCGATTTCTTGTCATGGAATCGTCCAGCACTGCATTCTTGAATTTCGTCGCCGCTCGCGCCTAGACTCGCTTTCGAGTCGCTCACCTTTCACCCGCCCCCCTCGAACGAGCTCGCGTGCGATTCTCGGTAACCCCCGGCGACCTCTGGTGGACGCTGCCGCTGCTCTTCGCCGCGGTCGCGCTCGCGGTGTGGGCCTACCGCTTTCTCCTGCCGCCTCTGGCGCCTCGGACGCGGCGGCTGCTCTTGCTCTTGCGTGCCGTGCCTCTCGCTGCCCTGGTCTTCTTGCTGGCCCGCCCCATCTTCTCCTCGCCCGAGCCGGGCGGCGGCCGCGAAGTCGTGGTGCTCGAGGATCGTTCGCTCTCCATGGACTTGCCGTCCGCGCAGGCCAAGCGCACGCGCACCGACATCGCGCACCGCGCCGCCGATGACGTGGCGCGGCGCCTCGGCCAGCGCTATCGCGTACGCCGCTATGTGTTCGCCTCCGAGGCGCGCCCGGCCGAGAGCGATTCGGCCGGCCGGCTCGATCGCGCCTCGACTGCGCTCGGCGACGCCATCGCTTCGCTCTCGGGGCGCGAGGGACTCGCCGGCGTGGTGGTGGTGAGCGACGGTGCGGCCAACCGCGGACGCGATCCCGTGCAGGCGGCGCGCGAGCTGGGGCGCCCCGTGTCCACGGTGGTGGTCGAAGGTCCGCGCGGCTGGAACGCATCCATCGAAGAAGTGATGGTCAATCCCACGGCGCGCGCCGGCCAGCCCACGCCCATCGCGGTGCGCTTGCGCAATCAGGGTTCGGGTTCGCGGCGCGCCCACGTCACCGTCAGCGAAGGCGCCGAGGTGATGGCGCAGAAGGACGTCGTTCTGCCGCCCAACGGCGAGGAGACGGTCGAGGAGATGACGCTCACGCCGCGTCGGCCGGGGCTCGCGTTCTATCGCGTGCAGCTCGACGGCGGCCCGGGCGAGACCATGAACGCCGACAACCGCCGCGCCGCGGTGCAGACGGTGACTCCGGATCGCCAGCGCGTGCTGGTGCTCGTGCCCGGGCCCAACTGGGATTGGACGTGGCTCAAGCGCGCCGTCGACGCCGATTCCTCGTGGGCGGCCGAGCACGCGCAGATCCGTCCTGGTGGGTGGGCGCCGATGCCTTCGGTTCCGTCGCGCGCCGCACCTCCGGCGGGGGCGGCGCTCTCGCGCTACGCCGTCGTGGTCGCGCAAGGATTGTCGTCGTCCGACGCCGCGGGGCCTTTGGGCGCCAAGCTCGCCGAATACGTGCGCAATGGCGGGGGACTCGTGCTGTGGGGCGGCGATGGCGCGGGCGGATCGGCGCTGGCGGCATTGCGCGGCAGCGCGCTCGCGCGCGAGGTGGGGCTCGACGTCGGCTCCTCGGCGGCCGACTTTCAGGCCGACGCGCCTGCGGGAAATCTGCACGACTTGATTCGCGTCGAGGAGGATCCCGATCTCGTGCGGCGCTTCTTCGCCGGAGCGCCGCCTCTGACCGGCGTGTCGCCCGTGAATCCGCGGCCCGGCGACCAGGTGGCGCTCACGGCGGCCAACGGGCGCGTGCCTTTGTTGTGGACGCGGCGCGTCGGGCGCGGCCACGTGCTGTTCCTGAACGGCAGCGGCTTGTGGCGCTGGGGCTTCTCGGCCGCCGATCAGGAAGCGGCGGCGCGCTTCGATCGCATGTGGGGGAACGCGCTCCGGCTCTTGTCGGAGCCCACGCAACAGGAGCCCTTGCGGGTGGCGGCCGATCGCCCGCTGGTGTCGCGCGGCGAGCCGATCGAGGTCAGCGCGTCCTTACAAGATGCGCGCTTCCAGCCGGTCGATGGCGCGAACGTGACGGCGTCTCTGGAACGCGAGTCGGATCTGCCGGGCGCGGCAAAGTCATCGGCGCCGGGTGCTGCGGGTGCAGCGGGCTCGGGCTCGCTGCCGGGGCCGATTCGCTTGCACAACCAAGGCGGCGGCACGTACGGCGGCCGCTGGGAATCGCTGCCACCGGGGCGCTATCGCCTGCGTGCCACCTCCGCCGGCCCCGGCGGGGCGCGCTCGAGCGCGACCTCGGAGTTCGTGGTCGACGATTGGAGTCCCGAGTATCTCGCCTCCGAGTCGGACGCGCGCACGCTCGAGCGCATGGCGCAGGTGAGCGGCGGCGCATCTGGCGCGCCGGATCGCATTCCTTCCTTGAGTGGCAAGATCGCCTCGAGTGCCGCGACCTCCGGCAAGGTGCGCGAGCATCGCTTGTGGGAGAGCCCGTTGTTCTATCTGGTCGCGGTCGGGCTGCTCTCGGGCGAGTGGTTCCTGCGGCGCAAGAGAGGGTTACCTTGAATTAGCTCCTCTCGGCGCAAGTCGGCCCAAGACCGCCCGAGCGCCTCCGAGGTGCACCAAGCCCCCGAGCTGCGCCAAGCCCTCCGAGCTGCACCAAGCCCTCCGAGCTGCACCAGCCCCTCGAGCCCCCCACGCATCGCCCCCGTGGGAGCCGTTTCTTGTCTTTCCTCATTCGAACGCTGTTCGCGTGCACGCTGCTCGCCGCGCTCGCTTCCGCGCCCGCGGCGGCGGTGGTGTTGAACGAAATCTATTACGACCATCCTGGCGCCGACGCGGGCTATGAGTTCATCGAGCTGTGGAATCCGGCCGACACCACGGTGTCGCTCGCCGGCTTCCGGCTCCAGGCCGGCGATGGCGCGGGCCCGGCGCGCTGGCGCGGGCTGTGGCAAGGCACCGCCGCTGACGTCATCCCGCCGCGCGCGCGCTTCGTGCTCGGCGAAGCGCTCGTTGGGCCGCCACCCGATCGCGTGATCACGCTGGGCCTCGAGAACGGGCCCGACGCCGTGCGCCTGATCGCGCCCGACGGCCCCACGCAGACCGTGGGCTATGGCGCCCTCACCTTCGCCGAGTACTTCGAGGGCGCGCCCGCGCCCGACGTGGACGCCGGCTACTCGCTCGCGCGCCTGCCCGATGGCGCCGACACACACGACAATGCGAGCGACTTCGTCGCCTTGTCGCCGCCGACTCCCGGCGCGCCCAATCGTCCCGAGCGCGACGTGGCGCTGGTCGCAAGCGGCGTGGCGAGCGGAACGGGCGGCGGCGCGGGCGGCGGTGCGGCCACCGCCGACCCACCGATCGTGGCGCCCGGCGAGCCCGTGCGCCTGAGCGGCGTTCTGATCAATCGCGGCGCGGGCCCCCTTCAGGCCGGCGAGGCGCAGGTTCTGCTCTGGTCGGCGCGCGCGCCCGATGGGCCCGGCGACGCCCCGGCGCCCGCCGGCGATCTTTCGGCCGACAGCCTGGTGGCCGAAGACACACAGCTTGGCGGACTCGAAGCCGGCGACTCGCTGCCGGTCGCGCTCTCTTGGGCACCAGACGCTCCGGGGGCGTATCGCGTCGCGCTCGCCGCGCGCATCGACGACGATGGCGAAGCCGGCAATGACCGGCTCGAGAGCTACGTGCGCGCCGGCGTCGGCCCGCTCGTCGTGAGCGAGGTGATGTACGCCCCGCGGCCGGGCGATCCCGAGTGGATCGAAGTGCGCGCGCGCGGCGAGTCGGTCGACCTCACGCGCTTCCGTCTCGCCGATGCCACGGGCAAACCGGCGCATCTCGATCCGCGCACGTTTGCCGAGCTCGAGCCCGACAGCGCGGCCATTCTCACTGAGGATGTCGACGCCTTTCTCGCCGCGCACGCGGGCACGCGCGCGCGTGTGTTCGCCTGCGCGCCCTGGCCCATTCTCAACAACACGGCGAGCAATCCCGGCCGCCCGGCGGATCGCGTCGTGGTGAGCAACGAGCGCGGCTGCGTCTCGGACGCGATGACCTACGAAGGCGGCGGGCCGTCCGGCTACAGCCTCGAGCGCCGCGACGACGAAACCATGGGCACCGATGCCGGCAACTGGGGCGTGTCCGCGCTCCAGGGCGGAACGCCCCTCGCGCCCAATTCTCTGCTCGTGCCGCCGTCACGCGCGGGGCTTTCGCTGTCGGCGCGCGTGTGGCGGAGGAGTGCCGGGCCGCCGCGCTTGCAGGTGGCCTATAGGCTGGGCTGGGAGCGCGCGCTCCTGCGCGTGTCCG
>DASYSL010000085.1:0-19259 GCA_036003365.1 Candidatus Eiseniibacteriota bacterium | reverse complement strand
GTCCGCTCGATCCCAGCTCGGGCTGGCACGCACTTACCGGGCTCAATGGATCCGATTGCGTCACCCTGCCCTTGATTCGGCCGGAGATGCCCGAAGTCGCTGGATTCTCCTGGAGCGTGCCCATGAACGTGCCCCAACACGTCTGCATGCTGGCGTTCGTGGAGAGCAACGAAGATCCGCTCGATCCCAGCATGCGGGGCAGCGTATTCGACCTGGCCACTTTGGTCCCCCAGAGCCGCCATTTCGCCCAACGCAACCTGTACCCGGTTGGTGCGTCGGATTTGATCAAGGAACGCGTGCACCTGATGGACGAGAGAAGCACCCCGTTCCGGCTACGTTTCGATCGGCCATGGCTCGATCACGCGACTCGCCTCGCCGTGCTGCTGCCGCACGGTACTCACGGTCCCATCCATGGCATGCGCATTGAATCTCCACCCTCTCCGCCTTCGCTGACTGCGGGTCTCATGACGTCGGGTCTGGATCTATCGACCCTGTACGTCACCGACCCCGACAGCACGTGGGCCAGCATCGAAAACCTGAGGGTGAAAACGAGTGGCCCGCCTTACTTGCTTGTTGTGTACGGGGGCTCACCGAAGAACTCCAGACGAGCTCAACGGTTCATGATTCGGACGGAAAACCAGGAGGATGGCAAGGTCCTGGGCGGCGCGACCTGGGTCATCCGCCCCGCGATCGCTCCTGCGCACCGTGCGAAGCCAAAGGACGCGACTTCCGGCAAGAAATAGCGCGCAGGCGGGAATCGCCGCGCCTGCGCGCTTCGGCTACATGCCCGATCACTAGAGCCGTACTCGCTCAGGGCCCGATCGTGGTCGGCGCACTCCAGCTTCGGTAGACGAGCGGCTTCGTGAGCGTGGGGTGCTCGAACGTCGTACCGCCTTTGCACACGATGGCCCAGTCGTTGGGCGCCGCGGCGGTCGCCGAGCCCAGCGTGTTGTAGGGATTGTCGAACGTGCCGTAGTAGAGCCCGCCGTAGGCGAAATCGACCCACACCGAGGGCCGGTACTCGAACGCCATCGTCTGCTGGGACACCGTGGTGACCTTGATCTCGTTGCCCGTGGGATTGGTGAACGTCGCATAGCGGTCGCTGGAAGGCGTGGTGGCCTCGTTGAGCAGCAAGCGGCCATCCAGGCGCCAAAGGTCGGTGTCATCGCCGTGGACGAAGTCCGACCAGTTGTTCTTTTCCAAGTCGTATTCGCCGTCCGCCTGCAGCAACGCCACACCGTAGTGCTGACCATTTCCGGGCCAGCCCGGCTGCCCGGGAAAACCCTGGTACTGGTTGAATGGATCACCGGCCGTATGGGAGAGATTGTCGTCGATGTGCCAGATCGCGATCCCGCCGTGGGGTATCTCGCGATCGAACCCGGTGGGTTGGCGGTTCTCGATGAGCAGATACTCGTTGGTGGTGTAGCCGATATTGATCCGGTACGCGGCAGCGTTCGTTTCCGCCTGACTGATCGACTGAGCCCCAGGACTCGTCAGAACGGCCGGCACCACATAGCCGAGCTGCTTCTTGCTCCACGCGCAGAGCTGCGGCGGATAACGCTGGTCGCCGTTCCAACCCCACGAGTCCCCCATCAGACACCAGCCGCCCACGCCTTGGCCGTCATAGTCATAGTCATACAGATCCGGCAGACCAAAGAAGTGCCCAGTCTCGTGCGCGATCACACCGATGCGAACGATCGCCGTCCCGGCCGTGTCCCAGAGCGCGGGCTCGGTGTGCACGCGCGACACCTTGACGAAGATGCCGTTCGCGTTCTTGTCCGCGCTCGTCCAATCGCTTCCGAGCGTGAAGGCTCGGGACCAGACCATGTCCGAGTCGCCCGTCGCTTCCGCCCCGTATCCGGAATGGATGACGTCGATGGCGTCGACGTAGCCATCGTTGTTGCCATCGAAGTCGGCGAAGTTGACGGTCCCGTCCAGGATCGCCAGCGCGTCCGTCACCATTTGATTGCGCTTGGCAGGCGTGCCCCCTTGAGTGTGGTCGGCGTAAAACGCCTCGGTTTGGGGGAGCGTCACCCAGTTCTGCACGGTCGAGACCAGATCGAGCGTGTTGTAGGAGTTTTCTTTCCACACGTCTCGAACGCTGCCCGAGGGCGCGATCGTGGGATCGCCCCCCAGAGTATTGAACAAGGTCGTGTACTCCGATGCCGGCCGGGTCTTCGCCGCGCTGTGATCGGAGAACTGAGCGAGCACGACCAGATTGCGCACGGTCCCGTTGGGCGGGGTGATCGGGCCCGCGTCCGGAGCCGGGGCCATGGATTGCTGACGCAACTGTCTGATTCGCGTCTGCACGGCGGGACTCGGACGATGGCCGACCGAAATCCCGACGGAAGCTGGATCGACGGTCCCGACGCGATAGGGCGTGGCCACGAGCTCCCCCGCCGCGTCGTGCGAGGCGTAGCGGTACTCGCCGTTCGCCACGATCACCGGGTGACCAGCCATGTCCTGCCACCAGCTGTAGTGCTCGTCGCCCAAGAGCCGAAGCGTGAGCGCCGTGCCATCGGGCTGATGCACCACGATCGGATGCGGGCTCGCGGGCATGGCCTGCGCGCGAGGCGCACAGACGATCACGGCCGCGATCACGATCAACGCGGCAAGCGCGCGGCGCGGCTTCACTGCAGGCTGACGAGCGCGAGCACCAGCCCGCGCCCGCCCTCGAGAGCCGTCATCGCCTTGCCGATGATGGCGCCTGATCGCCGGGAAGGATCAGTGGCTTTCATCGCGTGACCTTGGACCGGCGACGTGGTGAGAAGGTCGCCGGGGCGAATCGCGCCGAAGGAAGCGTCGACCTTGCACCACACGCGTCCGGTGAGCGCCACCGGGTGATCGCCGCTCGCGTGCTCTGCGCCTTCCGACTTCATCACCATGCCGGGCTCGAGACCGTTCGCTCCCGAGATCACGCCGGCCACTCGCGTGTCATACGGACGGTCGCTCACGCGCAGGTCCCCCGGATTCACGTCGTCGATCACCACGACGCTGCCGGGCTCGGGTGCCGCGCCTCCGGAGGCGACATCGAACGGCTCGGCGAGATCGGCGCCGCCCAGAATCTGCAGGGTCTTCACCTTGACGAGACCGTTGGCTTCGATGGCGACGCCGCCTGTAGGCGCGTTGAACTTGCCCGCGGGAAGAGTGGTGTTCGGCGTGAAGCCAAAGACGCCTTCGTTCGGAGTTCCGAGAACGCCATACGTTCCAGAGCTCGTGCAGTTGCCGTCGATGCCCCAGCCCGTCGTGGTCCAACCGGACACGGCGCGGCTGTCCGTCGAAGAAGCGTAGATCCCGCCCGACGTGCGGCCCAAGACACCGCCGCCCGTGAGCCCGTGCACGAACAGCGCCGCGCGCACGCCCTCGCCCGGATATGCGATCGTGCTGCCATACGAAGTGATCCGCGCCGCCGGTCCGTAATTGGCGAGCACGTCCACGGGATAGTCGCCCGCGCTCTGGTCACCGAATCCGAAGTGGCCCGAAGTCCAGTGGCGGGCGCTATTGTCGTCGACCCATCCGTAGCCACCGGAGGCGTAATTGCGGGTGAAGAAGGCCGCATAGGTTGCGTTCTGGCTGCTCAGGTACATCGTGTTCTGATTCGCGGTGCCGGAATTCACCCACAGCTTGTACGCCGGGTACGCATTGACGCCGATGCCCACGCTGCCTAAGTAATCGATGCCATTGGCGTCGGTCGTCCACTGGCTCGATCCGCTCGGACCGTTCAGCGCCCGCAGCGCGTACGGCGTCGCCGAGAGCGGGCGCCGCGGCGTGAGCAGCGTGAAGCCCGCATCGCCCGTGGTCTGCACGGAGATGGCGAGCCAGCGCTTGTTGCCGTCGAACACCGAGCCGAAGTCGAGCTGCGCGGTGAAGATTCCGCTGGTCACGGTCACACCGTTGACGGTGACGTCGGATCCCACCTGGTTGCCGCCGGTGTCGGCGTCATAGAGACGGAACAGGAAGTTCGCGCTTCCCGTATAGGCCGTCCCCGACTTGAGGAGCTGCCCCTGATAGCTGAACTCCGTGCCCAAGAGCACCGTCGGCGCGGGTGCGGCACTGGCCTTGGGATCGGTCGGGGCCAAAACCTCGGCCGTCGGCAGCGACTTGGGCGGCAGATGGAGGGACGGAGGTGCTAGGGGCGCGGACTGGGCGAAAGCGCCGGCGCACACGAGCATCACTCCGGCGAGCGCCATTCCTCCCCCGACGAACACATGTGAGCGAGCCATGATCTGATCCTCCTTCTCTCGAAGCCGGGCCATCAGTCGAGCCGGACGAAGCGCCGTGAGGCGGTGAAGGTTCCAGCCGAAATTCGAACGAAGTAGATTCCGGACCTCACGTCACGGCCCGCCTCGTCCTTCGCATTCCAGAAGACGGTGTGACGGCCGGCGCCGAATTCGCTGTCGACGAGCTTGCGCACGAGACGACCGTCCACCGAGTGCACAAGGAGCGACACGCGACCGGCTTCGGGAAGCTCGAAAGCGAACGCCACGCGGTCGCGGAAGGGGCTCGGCATCGGCGCGCGAAACGCGAAACTCTTGGGTATCGGATCCTTCTCTGCGGCTACCGTCGCGCCGGTCACCCAATAGCCTCCCAGGAGCGTGTAGTTGCCGCCCTGCTGCGAGCCGGCCTCGGGTGTGGCCGCGATGCCTTCAACGGAGTAATTGCCGCCGCCCACCTTCCCCGCCGCCCCGCCGATGGAGCTCCAGAGCATCGAATACGCGCCCTGGGCAAGTGCGGCCTGGGGAAAGCAGACGAGCGCGATCAGCCAAAGAAGACGCTTCATCGGGAAATCCCTCTCTCGGTTTGGGGGGCCTCGAACTGAACAACGTCAGGCAGGAGGGGAATGCACAAACGAGGGGTCAATCTTTTCGTTGTGCTCAGGAAATTGTTGAAACCGAATGGGGGAACCCCTCCACGAGAGGTCGCCCCTTGTCTTAGTTCGCCAGTTTGAGGGAGTGCGTCTGGATTCTTGGCAGCCTCCTCGTCGGGGTGCGCCTCCAGTAATGAACGGTCCAGCGTGCGGGGAGAGAGACAAGGCTGGGGAACCTTCTCCGGCCGAGGATCTCCTTGATCGTCAGCAATCGATTGGTGATCCCGAGGCGCATCGCCGGCGATTCGCCGGGGTACTTTTCCGAAAACGACTTCACCAGGTTGCGCCAGACAAGAAAGGCCCACATGCGCTCGATGCCGGATTGTCTTCGTTTGGAGAACGCGATCGTCTCCCGCTTGTGATTGGCGCCGCTATGGCGCAACAGCAGGTCGAGAAGATTGATGGCAAAGAGTGGATTCTGCGGGTTCCTCGCGGCCCGTGACGAGATGGTGCGGTGGTCCACCTGTAGGTGCGCTACAGCCCGAACCGCCCGCGGATACGCCCGATGCTCGTCGGTGTGCAGCTCGAGAGCCTGGGGTTTGGGAACCACAATGTTCAGGAGCTCGGCCACTTCCCTTTCGATCGAACGGGGATTCGGCCGGCCCAGCAGGGCCTCGATGCGGCTTCTTCGCCTTCGTTGCGCCGGGGTCATCGTTCCTTTCCGTCTCAACTCACTCTCGGTGAAACCAAGGAAGAAGTGTGACTTCTTGCCGGCCACAACGTGGTAGCTGGTGGGGTGATCCTGGCTGTATTCGAAGCTCTCGAAGCTATCGAGAGCCAAGGGTTCCTGGATTGCTCCCTTGGGCCTCAGCTCCTCGTGAACTAGTTGGCAGTGGCGTCCCAGGCGGGCTGCCAGGCTTGCGATGGTCTGAGGGGACACCTCCTCGCTGCGCGCTGCCTGCCGGTAGCCGGAGCAGCTCAACAGCAGATGGAAGACGCGCTCCAGGAGGTCGGGCCGCTTTCTCCAATACGTCACCAAGAAGGTCTGGGAGCTGAAGTGACGTCGGCAGTGACGACATCTGTACCGTTGCACGACACTCGGCTTTCTCTGGCGGGAGAAGAAACCGTACTTGTCAAAGCGCCATAAGTGCCTGTCGTGCCGATGGAAATGGCACTTCTCGTTGGGGCAATGAGGGGGCACTTGGGGGGCGGTCCAAGCGCGCATGCTCCACTTTCACGCAGGAACTAGGCCATCAACAATTTCCGGAGCACAACCCAATTTTTTCAGGGGGAAAAAGCCGGGACGAAGGGTTAGCGCCAATCCCCGGCCGCCACGAAGGCGGCCCAATAGAAGGGATGCGTGTCGAGCCCGCGCTTGCGCCGCGACTCGATCTGCGCGCGACAGGCGGAGCGCACGGCCGTGGCGGTATCGGTGCGATCGAGCAGGCGTGCCCGATACAGGGACTTCATCCAGTCACGGGTGGCGGTGTCGTTCACCGCCCAGAGGCTCATGATGACGGTTCTAAGGCCGGCGCGCCGGAAGGCCCGGTGAAGCCCCTGCACCGCCTCGATCTGGTCGGGCTCGGAGAGACCCGTCTCGCACGCCGACAAGACCGCCCACTCCGCACCCGAGAGATCGAGCGAGGTGATCTCCTCGGCGGTGAGGAAACCGTCTTCGTGTGAGGAATCGGCCGGGGCGTTGGCCCCTGCCAGAGCCAGACCGGTCAGCAAGGGACCGCCGCGCCGGATCGCCGTGGCCGGCTCGGCGCTCACCTGCCCTACGCCACGGGAATTCTCCTGGGGCGTAACCGCGCTCGCGCGTGCGCCAAGCGCGAAGCCATGCGTCGCGAGGTGAAGAACGCGCCGGCCGGGAGCGAGCTGCTTGAACGCCTCTTCACTCGCCGCGGGGCCCACGAGCTGCACCACTTCGCCTGGCGCCTGACCGCCCCACTGCCGCCACAAGCTCGCGACCTCGCTAGCCTCGGTGCCCGTCTCGGGCAGCGCGCCGAAGACGATGCGAATCGAGTCGGCGACCGCCGATCGATAGGCCGCCGTGGAGATGGGCTCCGGCGACACGGCCCAGAGCGGAGGAGCTTGCAATGCGGATTGGAAGTCGGCTCCGCCGAGCGCAAGCACGCCCCGGCTGTCCTTCCCCGCCGATTCCCAAGGCACGAGATCGCGCTCGGCCGTGAGGCGATGGACGATCGTTTTCTTCTCCGCCAGATAAACGCCGCGCTCGTCGGGCAGCGCGAGCAAGTTGACCCGGCCAACCGCACCGTCGGGCACGACGAAGATGCGCTCTGCACCCGCCAAGCTCGCTTGCAGCGGGTCCCAAAGCTTCCGGCGAACCGCGCGCCCGAGCGAAAGCACGCGACGCTCGGCCGCGCGCGCGATCGTGCCATCCGCCGGTGGAGGCGTGGCGCACGCCTCGGCCCAGCGCTCGATCAAGGGCTCGAGCTGGGAAGCTGGCCCAAGAGAAACGAAATGCGGCGACGCGTCGCCGGCGCGCAAGACAAGGGCGCCATAGCGCTCGACCATGGGCGTGCCGAGCGAATCCTGAGGCCGCGCGTCGGGGCTCGTGTTGCTTTCGCGGATGAACTGATCCGGATTTCTCCAACGCACGAACGAAACCAGAGCCCCGTGCTCGGGCAGGGCGCGTCGAACCGACTCGAGCCCGGCGTGGGCGCGGCCCGCGTTCAGGCGAAACGCCGCACTACGCTCGGCCAGAGCACGCTCGGCGGCTTCGCGTCGCCGGTGCGCCGCGGCCACGGACGAGTCGGGCGCCGCCCCGGCACGCAAGCCTTCCACGAGCGCGCGCGAGAGCGCGAGGCGAGCCTCTTCGAGCTCACGAACCTGCGGCTCGACCCGGCCATCGTCGCGCGGCAGCGCGCGGTTCTCGTCGGCGAGCTCGTCCAGCACCACGAGCCGCGAGCGCACCACCGCGTCGAGGATGCGGACGCGCTCGGCGTCGTCCACCTGGTTCGCGAACTCCAGCATGACGTCGAGTCCGGAGCTTCGGATGCGCTCGAAGGCCAGTGCTTCGTCCTCCGACAGACCCTGCGCCATGAAGCGGAGCGCTTCGCGGCTCGCCTCCTCGGCGCGATGCGCGTCGGCGAGCGCTTCCTGCTTCCTTCCCTGACGCCAGCGCACGGCCGTGCGCAGGCCCAACGATTCGAGGGTGCGCGGCGAGGCGATGCCGAGCGCGCTGTCCAGCAAGGCGTAGGCGTGGTCGAAAGACGAATCGGCCACGGCCAGCCTGCTTTGGGCGTAGGCCGCGCAGCCCCGGATCTGGAGCGCGTCGGCGAGATCGAACACGTTGCGTTTCAGAGGGCTGGCGATGGTCTTTTCGATCTGGGCCTGGGCGGCGGCCGCGTCCCCCGCCACGAGCAAGGCGTGGCCGATGCGCGTGCCGGTCCAAAAGCTCGCTCCCCCGCCGGGGCCGAACACCTTCTCGCGGATCGCGACCGCCTCTTCGAAACACGCCAAAGCCCTGCGGCCTTCGCCCAGGACGAGGTAGACGCTGCCCAAATTGCTGAGCGCGGTGGCGAGGTCGGCTGGCTTCGGCGGCTCGGCGTGTCTCTGAATGGCGACCGCGCGCTGCAACACCTGCATGGCCCCTTCGCTGTCACCGAGGTTGCGCATCGCGCCGCCAAGCTGCATGAGCGCGTTGGCGACCAGCGGATGATCGGGGCCGTAAACCGCTTCTCGGATGGCCAGCGCACGTTCCGCGTGTCGCCGTCCGGCGACGAAATCGCCGCGCATGGACGTCCAGAAGGTGGCGACGTAATCCGTCCAGGCGAGCTCGGGGTGATGGGTTCCCAGAACGCGCTCCTGGATCGCGAGGGCTTGCGAAAGCGCGGCACCCGCCCCCTCGAGCTCGCCCTCCAGAATCAGAACCCGTGCGAGATGGCGGGACGTGCGGGCCATTTGGGCCGAATCCGGGTGCGCGCTCGATGACGCAAGCGAGAGAGCGCTTTCCAGCTCCCGGCGCGCCTCGTCGAAGTTGCCTGCTTCCGATAGGGCTTGTCCCAGGATGCTCTTCGCGGTCACGCGCACGGCCGTGTCTGCCGCGGCGGCGCCGGTCACGGTCGCAAAAGCCAGGCGGGCGCTCTTCTCCGACTCGTCGAACTTTCTCTGCGCGCGTTGGGCGTCGGCGAGGCGCGCGAGCGCCAATCCGTATGCGCGCGGTTCCCGGGCGCCCCGACGAAGGGTGACCGCGCGCGACAAGAGCGACTCCGCGGCCGCGGCCTCTCCGCGGTCGAGGCGAACCGAAGCGAGACGCTCCATGCTCGCCATGCGAGCCGGGTCAGCAGTGCGCAGACGCTCTTCACGAATCGCGAGCGCCCTCTCGGACAACGCGAGCACCTCCGGAAGGTGTCCGCGCCCTCCCCAGCGAGACGCGTCGATGCGCACGTCCATGGCTTCGGCAAGCGCGAGCGAGCGCCGGTGATCCGGCTCCTTCTCGAGACGCGCGATGAGCGAGTCACAGACGCGCGCTGCCTCTTCCCAGCGGTGACGCTCCAGCAGGCTTTCCGCCTCGGCCAGCTCACGATCTCCCGAGCGAGCCCACGCCTGCGCGGGCAGCGCCAGCAACAGTGCAAGTGAGGCCTGCGTGAGGCGAAGAAGCAGCCGGGTGCGCGCCGAGTGAAGAGCCATGGCCTGCCTGGGAGCGAGGATTAAGGGATCGGATTCTCGAGGACGATGAGCCGCTTCCAAAAGCTGGTCGCGCTTCTCGAGCGCGACAGCTCGTCGGCCAGAGAGAGGAGCATGCCTTTGGACGCCTGCGGTCGCAATGGAGCTTGCCGTCCGACGCCGCCGATTCCGCGCAGCTGCGCGAGCGCCTGGTGCGAGAGCACCGGGTAGGTCACTTGGGCATCGGATCGGGCTTGAGGAAGCGAGGCCAAGGTTCGCTCGACGACTGCGAGCGGCTCGCTCGACGCCAGGAGCAGCAGGGTCTCCTTGCCACCCGCGGTCGTGACGCGCCACTCGAGGTCTTCTCCATCCTCTCTGCCGGGAAGCCAATGAGTAACGCCCGGAGCCAGCGGGTTCACCGCACCCCGCTCGCGCAGCGGGAAGAGCACGTGAACTTCGCCCTGGCGATCTTCGTTCAGAACGTAGAAATGAGCGCGGCCCTGCGTCTGGACTTCCAAGCCCAGCCCGTCCCCCGGCGCCACCAGGTCGCCGTTTTGCACCACGTCCTTCGTGCCTGCCGTCATTCGATAGAGAGTCGCCTCGACCTCGAGCGCGCGCGGCGCCGACACGTCCGGCGCACCCACACGCCCGGCCGCATCAGGTTTCGCGTCTTGCGATCTCGCGCTCGCCACCACGGGCGCCGGAGGCGTCGACTTCTCACGCCCCAAGAGAAACACGAAGAGCGCGATGACGATCGTCGCCAGCGCCACGGCCATGGCCGCGGCCTTCGGGAAACGGCGTGCCGGCACCGCCCGCGCGCCATGGTGCAGCACTCCCCCCAGCGCTTGCTCGAGGTCGGCCGGCGTGGCGAAGCGCTCCCCGAAATCGACCGCGCACGCGCGCTCGACCACATGAACGAAATCGGCGGGTAGATCGTGCCGCGATTGGCGCAGCGGCACGCGCGCCTGACGCAGCTGCTGGCGAATCCCCGCGACGCTCGTGAGCTCGACGGGATAGTGCGCGCTCACCATGCGATAGAGAACGATGCCGAGCGAGTAGACATCGGATCGCGCCGTGGGGGCTTCGCCATCGAGCACTTCGGGAGCGGCGAAGGCAGGCGTCCCGAACGCGGCGAGGCCCGGCTCCCCGGTCTCGTGCGCCGATCCGAAATCCATGAGAACGATGCGCCCCGAGCCGTCCGGATAGTCGGCGCTTCCCTCGCGCATGACGTTGCGCGTCGTCACGTCTCCGTGCACGAGCCCCGCGCCATGCACCGCGCTCAGAGCGCCGCACAGGTCCATGCCCATGACCGCAATCTCGCGCGCACCGAGCGGTCCGTGCGCGGTCAGCCATTGCTCGAGCGTCTGGCCACGCACGAGCTCGGTCCAGATGCCCGCGCGGCCGTCATGGGTTTCGGCGCCGTAGACGACGAGCACGTTGGGATGGCGCACCCGCGCCAGCTGGCGCGCCTCGCTCATCCACCGGGCCTCGCTCAAGCCGGCAGAACCGGCTTCCGCGCGACGCAGCTTGAGCGCCACTTCTCTCTGCAGCTTGGGATCCCAGGCGCGGAAAACTTCAGCAAATGATCCTTCGCCGATTCGCTCCAGCGCGCGCAGCGGTCCCCAGACGAAGAGCGGAGGACGCCCGAGCTCGAATGGCGCCTCCCGCAGCAGGCGGAGATGGGCGGCGTGCAAGGCCTCGATCTCGCGCAACCGATCGATGGGGCCGGAGAGAGACGGAGTGCGCGCGCGCTCCTCCCCCCACTCCACCGGGGTCTGGTCGGCCACGGCTTCGGCGATGTGCGCCAAAGAGAGGTCGTCCGGAGAACCGTTCGCCAGCTCTTCGAGCCGCTCTTCAGGCATGCGGTTCCTCCATCTCTCGGGCGAGCCGGGCCAGGGCGCGCGAAACCGTCATCCGCGCCGCGTTGGCCGTGGACTTTTCCAGCGCCTCGGCGATCTGCTCGTAGGTGAATCCCATCTCCAGGCGCAGAAAGATGGCCTCCTGGTTCTCCTGACCAAGCTTGGCGAAGGCCGCCTCGTACCGCTCGACGGCATCGCGCCCCAGGGCCGACTCCAGCGGCGACGGTCCCGGGTCGGGGAGATCTTCGGCCAGCTCCTCCTGGGCGCCCCGCCGACCCGAGCGGCGAATCTCGTCCCGCATGGCGTTGATCAGCGCCCGGCGCAGGTAAGCCAGGAACGCTCCCTCGTGCCGAGGCTCGAACCCCTCCATATGTTTCAACACTCGAATGAAGGTGACCTGCACAAGATCATCGGTGTCCGCGAGGCTTCGGGCGTCCAAGGGCAGCCGCCCATGGGCCCAGCGCCGCAAAACCGGCAGATAACGAGCCAGCAGGCGCTCTCGGGCCCGCTCCCGGGTAACCGCATCCCCTTCTCGGACCTCCCTCAAGAGGAGGACCGTGGACTCCATGCGCGGCTCAGCCATGAGAATTTGGAGTGTAATGGAATACAACGCCGGGAAAAGGGACCTGCGCAGGTCACTTTTTCAGCCGCATCTCAGCCCGAGTCAAGAGCCCACGGCTTGCTTGACGAGCTCACGGATCCTGGCTTCCTCCTTGGCGGTCAGCTGCTTCAGTGCGAAAGCGGTCGGCCACATGTTCCCGTCATCGAGGCTCGCCTTGTCGCTGAAGCCGAAGGTCGCGTATCGCGTCTTGAACTTTTGCGCACTTTGGAAGAAGCAGACGACCTTGTCGTCTTGGGCGTAGGCGGGCATGCCGTACCAGGTTCGCGGTGAAAGATTCGGTGCCGTGGCCTTGATGAGTGCATGCAGCCGCTCGGCCAGCGAGCGGTCCGGCTCCGACATCTCGGCAATTTTGGCGAGCAGATCGGTCTCGCCGTCGGCTTGGTTCGCCCGCGCCTCCTTGGCGCGCTCCCGCATGGCGGCCCGTTCTTCCTCCGTGAATCCCTTGGATGACTTAGCGGACTTCCGAGTGTCCTTCATGGCTCGTCCCCTCCAGTGGCGATCCAGTAGCCGGTCGAGACGGAGTTTGCCCTCACGGGACTCCCCGGCGTGGAATCGATTTTCATGCCTTTTTCTGTTGCGCGGAGCGTTTGCTTCCCCGATCCTTTGGAGCCGTTTCCTGAGTCCCGGCGAGCCCTGCGAGCGGGCCACGCAGCTTCCTGCAAAGACCCGGTTTCACCTCAAAGCTGGCGTCTTCCGCCGCTTCGAACCCCCATCGCGGGCGGCGCCGTGCGGCTGCTTCAGCCTCCCTCCGCGGCAGCTCCACGCACGGCCGATTGCGGCGCGGCTCGGGACACGGCTCGAAGCCTGCTCGTACGCGCTGCGATGTCGTCCATGAGGAGGGTCGTAATGATCACCCGGATGCCCCCCTGGCCGCGATTCGTGGTCGCGGCCACGGCCGGACTCTTCCTGGTACTCGGCGCGTCCGCCGCGGCGGCCCAGACCAATACGGTCTCGGCCGTTTCCCCGACCAGCTGCGTCACCTCCGTGCAGACGTGCGCGACCGTTCCGGTGCAGATCTCGCGCACCGACGCGACCGCTTTGTTCGCCTTCAGCGTGACCTTCACCCTGTCCCCCGAGCTGTCTCTGTGCTCGCCGTCGCCGGCGATCACCGAGGGCACGTATCTTTCCGGCGCCGGGCCGACGTCGTTCATGGTGCGCGATCGCGGCGACGGGACGTATACGGCCGACGGCACCATGCTGGGTGCTTCCAACTGCGGCCCCACGGACTCGTCGGGAACACTGTTCGACATTCGGGTGATGAACTCCGGAGGAAGCGGCACCGGCACCGTGACGATCTCGAGCGTGATCCTCCGCGACTGCTCGAACGGAACCATGGCTTCCGACATCGGCAGCGCGGGCAGCGTGACCATCGATCTGAACCCGGTCACCATGGCGCCGATTTCCGATCAAACGGTGGCCGAGACCTCGCTGCTCACGGTCACGCCGAGCGCGACCCTCTCGAGCTGCGCCACCGGGCCGGCTTCGTGGAGCGCCACCGGTCTGCCGGCCGGCGCCCACATCGATCCGGAAACGGGCGCGATCACCTGGACGCCCGATTGCGAGGCCGCCGAGGTGAACGGCGGGGTCTACGGACCGATTTCGGTGACCGCTCTGGCGACCACCGGCGAGACGGGTTCGACCTCGTTCAACATCACGGTGACCAACACGCTGGGTGCGGTGAGCCTGGCCGCCATCTCCGATCCAACGGTGGCGGAGTTGGCCACCCTCACGGTGACGCCGGTGGCCACGCTGACCGGTTGTGCACGCACGCCGCTCGCGTGGACTGCCACCGGTCTTCCCTCGGGCGCTGCCATCGACCCGGGAACAGGTGTCGTGACGTGGGTCCCCGGCTGCTCGGCGGCCGAGACCAATGGCGGCCTCTACGGCCCGGTGACGGTGACGGCGACGGCCGTCGAAGGCGAGACCGACTCGCGCTCCTTCTCCATCCAGGTGACGAACACCACGGTGGGCATCGGGGCGGTGACCGGACTCTCGGCATCGACGGTGCAGCACGGGAACGGCTCGGCCGGCACGGCGGGCATCACGGTACAGTTCACGCCGCCTTCGGGCGCGACGGCCATCGAGGTGTATCGCGCGCGGTTCGGCAATTATCCCGAGTACGACGACGCGCCCGGCGCGGGTGCAGTACCGATTGCGCCTTCCTATCCCCCCGGCGGGCCGTGGACGCTCACCAGCGTGACCGCGAGCGGCCAGGTGGACGTGCCTCCGACGCGTGATTTCTGGTACTACGTCGGCTTCGCCAAGAACGAGTGCAACGAGGTTTCGAGCGTGTCGGCGCTGTCGGCCGGGGCCCTCAACTATCACCTCGGCGATGTGAGCAACGGCTTCGCGCTCACCGGTGACAACCTGGTCAACACGGCGGACATCTCCGAGCTGGGCATGCACTATGGCCTGAGCGGTGGCGCCGTTCTTCCCTTCGACTACCTCGATGTCGGACCCACCACGACCAACTGGCTGGACGGCCGTCCCACGACCGACGACGAAATCGACTTCGAGGATCTGATCATTTTCGCGCTCAGCTACGGCATGGTCTCGGCACCGGAACGTGTGGGCGAGCCGCTGGCCACGACGGTGACGGGGTCGAACCAGCTGTCGCTCGAGAGTCCGGCTCAAGTGGCGACGGGTGACGCGGTGAGCGCGCGTGTCACGCTGCACGGCGCCGGCGATCTCGCCGCCGTGTCCACGCAGCTCTCGTGGGATCCAGCGGTGGTGGCGCCAGTGTCGAGCGCAGCCGGCGACTGGCTGCTCGCGCAGGGCGGAGTGGCGCTCTCGGCCAAGCCCGGAACGGTCGACGCGGCGGCCCTCGGCTCTCGCGTCCTGCAAGGCGAGGGGGTTCTAGCCAGCGTGAGCTTCAAGGTGCTCGCGGCCGGCGATCCGGCCATTCGTCTCCTGCGCGCCGACGGGCGCGACGTGAAGAACCAGAAGATCGCCGTCACTCTCGCGCAGGCGCCGACAGCGCCCGCGTTGCCCAAGGTGACGGGCATCTCGGAGGCGATTCCCAATCCCACGCCGCAGTCGACGGCGATCTCGTTCAGCTTGGCGAGTGGCGGACCGATGGATCTCTCCGTCTATACGGTGAACGGCCGGCTGGTGAAGACGCTCGTGCACGAGATGCGCGGGCCGGGCGAGTATCGGTCGACGTGGAGCGGTCTCGACGAATCTGGCCAGCGCGCCGGAGCCGGTGTCTACTTCGTGCGACTTTCGGCGTTGCAGGGGCAGTTCACGCGTACGCTGACCTTGCTGAAGTAGGAGATCGGCATGAGCGTACGTCTGGATCGCTTGGTTCCGCGCCGCGTCGCGGCCAGGTTCCTGGGACTCTGCCTATCGGCGTGGGCCGCGTCCGCGCACGCGCAAGGCGTGTCGGTCGCGCTCACGCCGGCTGCGCAGCTCGTGGATCCCGGATCGGTGTTCGAGCTGTCGATCACGGTCCAGCAGGCTGGATCGCCCTTCAACGGCTTCGATGCCGTCATTGGCTACGACCCTGGCGCGCTGACCTTCATGCCACTGAGCCCGACCTCGCTGCAGCAAGGCGAGCTCATGACCGGCGCCTGCGGCACCACCTTCCACCTGTTCCAGGCGGGTGCGGCGACGGACACGATCACGGACGTGCTGCTGTGCAACGGCGTCTCGGTCACAGGCCCGGGCCGCATCTATCGCCTCCGCTTCAAGGCCTCGAACACGCCGCAGGTGACCGAGGTTCGATTCCTTCCCGGTCTCCAGTTCTACAACAACGGCCTCTACGTGAATCCGGTTTCATCCAGCGACGCCCAAATCGGCATCGGCATGGGACTCGTCGGCGTCGGTGCGACCCCGGAGCGCAAGCTCGAGCTTCGCATCGCGCCGAACCCTTCCCCGGAGGGGGAGACGTCGTTCACGATCGAATCCAATCGAGCAGGCGTGCAACGGCTCGCGGCTTTCGATCTTCGAGGCCGCCTCGTCCGGCACTTCGAGGACACGGCAGGTACCGCCGGAGTCCGCCTGGTCCACTGGGACGGACGTGACGACAGCGGCCATCGCTTGATGCCTGGTGTGTATCTCGTCTCGCTTCGCCTGGAGGGGCGCGAGGTTTCGCGCCGCGTGTCGATCCTGCGATGAGAAAGAGCGACTTTCCGCGCCGCTCCCGTTTTGGGGCCCGCTTTGCCATGCTGGGGTCATGGGCGCGGAATCTTTCGATCTCTTCGGCGAGCGGCCCGCGGGGCCGGAAGGCTTCGTCTATCGCGAGGAGCAGATTGGCCCCGCCGAGGAAAGGGAGCTGACCGAGCGCATTCGCATGCTGCCGCTCGAGGAGTTCGACTTTCACGGCTACCTGGGCAAGCGCCGCGTGATCTCGTACGGCTGGAAGTACGACTACGACCGAAGCGTGGCCGAGAGAACCGACGACATTCCCGAATTTCTGCTCCCGCTTCGGCGCCGAGCGGCGGCGTTCGCCGGACTCGCGGAGAACGATCTCCAGCAGGCGCACGTCATCGAGTACGGCCCGAGCGCCGGCATTGGATGGCACCGCGACAAGCCGCATTTCGGCGACGTGGTCGGATTCTCTCTGCTCTCGGCATGCCGCTTTCGTTTGCGCTTGAAAACAGGCCGCACGTGGCGGCGCGTCTCGTTGACGCTCTCCCCGCGTTCCGCCTACCTGATGCGCGGCCCCTCGCGCACCGAATGGGAGCACAGCATTCCGCCCGTGGACCGGCTGCGCTACTCGATCACCTTCCGAAGCCTGGCCACGAATCAGCCTCGGCGGGTGGCCGCGAGATAGTCGGCTCGCGCCTGGTCGAATGTGTCGACGAGCGCCTTGCGCTCGGCCCGCAGCTTGGCCATGAGTCGCCGGTGGTTGAGGCTCAGGAACGCGACGCGGATGCGCTCGCGTTCCGTCCGCACCCAGCGCAAATAGACCAGGGCGAAATAGCCGAGCAGCGCGCACAAGAGGAGCGCGCCCGTGATCGTCTCCCACGACCAGCCCACCTTCGCTCTCAACGCCCAGGTGATGACACCGTAGGTCAGCGGAAAGACGACCAGGCCGGCGATGATGCGAATGGATGACACGAGGATGTCCTGCGGCGCCGTCAGGCGCGCGAGGAGCGCCGACAGCAAGAATGGCGGCAGATTCACCAGCATCCCCAAGAGAGCGGGCACGAGGCCGAATGCACCGCCGATGAGGAGCGCCAGCGCATGGCGCCGGGTCGCGCGCCTCTCGACCTCCGATTGGAGCGCCGGGTCGGCGATGCCGAGCGTCTCGAGCTTCCGCCAGTAAGCGTTGGTGCGGCGCCAGCCGTCGTACACCCGTAACGGATCGTGGGCCTGATAGTAGGTGATGCACTCGGCGATACGGCGCAGCAGGTCGAGATCCGGCTCGCCTTCGCGCTCCTCGCGCAAGTCGGCGAGATACAGCTTCTCGACGTCGTGGACGAAGCGCGCGACGGCGTCGTTGGGCACATTGAGGATGAGGCTCTCCAAGTGTTTCTGGATCGCAGCGGTGAGATCGCGCACCGCTTCCTGAGAATCGGCCGCGCCGCGAAAGGGCGCGAGATCGATCGCCTGCCCCACCGACACGACGGCCTCGCTCTGGAACTTCGTGCGATCGGAGTAGTAGACGCCCACGGGCACGAGCGCGAGCTTTCCCTCGCGCCCGGGCAGGGCGTCGTAGCCGAGCGCGAGACGTGCCGCGCCCGTCTTGAGCGGCAGGATCGCCCGATCGGTCAGGCTCTCCCCTTCCGGAAAGATGACGATCGCCTGCCCACGATCGAACTGGGCATGGCACTCGCGGAACATGTCGGCGTTCTTTGCCATCTGCTCGGGCTCGTCCTGCCGGCGGTACACCGGAATCGCGCCGCAGAAGCGGGCCAGGGCGCCTTTGATCCACGGCTTGAACACGAAGCTCGCAGCGATGAAGTGGAATCGCCGGCCGAGCCGCGTGCCAATGAGAAACGTCTCGCTCAGCGTGGCGGGATGGTTCGAGACCACCAGCACGGCCCCCGACCTGGGAAGGTTGGCCTGGTCGCGGAAGCTGATCTTGCGGAAATAGATGCCGAGCGCCGCACTCAGGGGCAGCCGCAGCATGGGAAAGGCAGCCGCACCCATGCGATCCAGAGTCTCAGAGGAACCGATGCGCGGCCTGCCTTTCGCTCATGGGCACGAGCTGGATGCTTCCGATGCAGCGAACTCAAGCTACGCCTGATTCGCCCGCCTTGTCTCGTTTCGACTATTCTAGGCGCGCGATCTCTCGCTCAGGCAAGGAGTCTGGTTGATGAAGGCATGGACTCTTTCGACAGCAATCCTCGTTTTCGCCGCTTCGGCCAGCGCCAAGGGGTTGCCCCCCGACGCAAGCATCATTCGATATATGAAGTCCTATCGCGTTGCCAAGATCGATCCGCGACTGGGGAATCAAAGCTACGAAGCTTGGCTCACGAAGACGCTCGGCCCCTGGAAATCGATCTCGTGGGAAGTGGATGACTGCGGAGAAAGCGACGCTTCGGAGCCTCCCATCTGCGTTTCCACGACTGTGCAGCTCGACTCCTGCCGGAAAGTGCAACTGTCCATGGTCGTCGGCAGCACAAACGGCGGAATTTCTGGCGTGCCCATGGTGTCGGATCTCGAACGCTCTGGCGTGACTCCGACGGACTTTCTCAACAGCCTCGTGCAACTCGAGCCAGCGCTCAGGCGCGCCCGCCAGATGGAACCCGCGTTTCTCGCCCGCCCGTTCGCGGAGTTCAACAATCAAATCGCGATTTCGTTCGCGAAACAAATCCCGGTGCGGCGTCTGAGCCCAAGCTTGCCGGATATCTCCCTCGAAGAATGGATCGAGAGGCTGGCCGACTCCGGGTCGCAGATCACTTGGCATCTGTGGTGTCCCGACCCGACCGTTTCTCCGGGCGATCTGACCGGCTGCAACGATTCCTGGGCTTCCGTCGAGATCGGCGTCGACAACGCGCGAGAGAGGTTTCTCATCCAGATCCGTATCGGGACCGTGCGGCGCGGGGTTTTCGGCGAGCCAGTCACCGAAAGCATTTCTCTCTTCAACAAACGCGTCAACAGGCTCGAACGTTTCAGCGACGTGGCATCGCTCGAAACTCGACTGACCTCTATGCGCAAACATTGAGGGCAGGCGGATGGCCCTTATCAGCCCTCAACGCACGGCAACGTGCGTTTGTGAATCAATTCACAAACCGAGCGGCGCCACTTCGTTCTAGGTCGTGGGCGCGTTGTGCGGCTTTTGGTATTGCAGCCGATCCACACGCTCGCGGCGACTGCGGATATCGGTGACCACGATGTTGGCCACGAGGCCGAAGCCGGTGATCGCCGCTCCCAGGAAAAGAAGGATCGC
>DASYSL010000084.1:0-13979 GCA_036003365.1 Candidatus Eiseniibacteriota bacterium | reverse complement strand
TTTGGGCGCACGCGGCTGCTTCTGGGCGGCATTGACATTGGCATTCACGCCCGTGTTCTGGATCCATACCACCGACGCGATGGATTACTCGTGGGCCCTGGGCTTGGCTCTCGTGTCTTTCGCCCTCGCGGTCCATGCCCGACCCACCCTTGCCGGCGTGGCACTTGGTTTGGCGATCGGCTGCCGCTTGCCGACGGCGCTGCTCATCGTGCCCATCGCGGTCTTGCTCGAGGGCCGCAACGATCCTCGCTTCGTCCTCGCCACCATTCTCTTCGGCGCCCTGGCTTTGGCGCCCTCGTTCCTGACCTACGGCACGCGCTTCCTGAGCGGCTACGAATTCGGCCGCGTGCCCTGGATCTACGTCGTGAAGGGCGCAACGCGCGATGTGTGGGGTGTGATCGGAACTATCGCCATCGCCGTCGCGGTGCTGATCGCGCTCTTCCGGGTCCGCCGCGTGCCGCGCCGCGAGCTGGCCGCCGTGATCTCGGCCGTCGTCCTCACGGGGCTGATCTATCTACGTCTGCCCCACGATGGCGCCTATCTGCTGCCGATGGTTCCATTCGTGCTTCTTTTCCTCACGCGCGCACTTGCCAAACCGGGAGCGGTCGCGCTCGCCTCGTTGCTGCTGCTTTCAGCGTTGTTCGTCAACATTTCGCAGACCGATATTCACGCGCTTCGGACCAGAGGAGGCGCTCGGCCGCCTTTCCGACCGTTTTTGCGACCCTTCATAGGCGGCCCTGAACTGGAGTGGGGGAAAGGCCCGCTCCTGGTTGAGCGCGACAAACGCATCGATCTTCTCCAGACTCGCGATCTCGTCCTGCAGCGGGCCAAGGGCCGTCCGACTACCGCGGTCGTCATGGTGTATGAGCTCTTGCCGGCCATTGAGTGGGAGGCACGGGACGCCGCCGGGCCAAAGTTCGTCCACTTGCTCACTCCGGCCTCTCTCGAGATCGCCAAGCAAGACGGACAGCCCGTCTTCGCGACCGAAGATGCCTGGGACGCAGAGTGGCAGGTGCACCGAGTGCACCCTGAGCAGTTCGGAGTTCAGCTCCTGAGCGCGGAGCCCATTTCCTTTTGAGCAGGCTCTGGGGCGTGCTCTGGACGTCGCCGAACACGCTGATCGGCCTCGCCTTCGGCGCACTCGGCCTTCCGTTCGGGGCCCGACTGGGCCGCGGTGACGGCGCCATCCTCTTTCTCGATCATCCCGCGATGAGCTGGATCCCGCCCTGTGCCATCACGTTCGGGCACTGCGTGATCTACCGCCCCGGCGTCGGTCCTGACGACCCCGTGCGCCGCTACGACAAGCAGGGCTGGCAGCGCGTCGGCGATCACGAAGGCGCCCACGTGCGCCAGTACGAGCGCTGGGGGCCATTCTTCCTGCCGGTCTATCTCGCATCGGCTCTATGGCCGGGAACACACTGGATGGAGAGCCAGGCCGATCGGTGGGCTGCCGCTAGCGCACCAACCAACAGGGAGGCGCCGGTCTAAGCTCAGCGCGCCCTGGGGCGAGTTTGTGAAACGATTCACAAACTGCCCCCGGGGGCAGTACAGGAGAGCCCTACAAGAGCCGCCCCTGGGGGGCCATTGACGTAATCGGGGTTGGACAGGTTCCAAGCTTTGTGGTACAAAGTACTACATGCCACTGAGCCTTAACCGCCTCGCCGGCCGCGCCATGATCCTGCTGGCGCTCCTCGCTCTCGTGACCGTGATCTCCGGCTACTTCCAGAAGCCGCAACCGGACGAAGGCACGGGCGCGCACATCTTCCAGCTTTCGGTCGTGGCGCTGATGATTCTCATCCCACTCTTCGCGGCCACCGCGAACTGGGCCGAGCCCAAGAAGCAAATCACGCCGCTCGCGATCACGGGCAGCGCTCTCATTCTGGCATTTGGCGCGCTCTACTATCTCGAGCACGTGTACTGGGCGAGCGGGCACTAAGCCGGCGGCAAGCTCACCACCAGCACGTCCTGCGCCGCCAGGTCGACATCCAACGATTGCTCGTCGTGCGCCACCGCGCCGGAACCCAAGAAGGAAAAAGCGACGCGCGCGTGACCGCGATAGCCCCACTCCAAAGGCCGGCGGAAATGAATCCGGCCCGTCTGCCTCTCCAGCCGATTGATCAAGAAGAGATACCCGCCACCGTCGGGTGCCCGGTGGGGGACGATCTCGAGCTCGAGGTCGGTCTCCACGTTGGGCTCGAGCCCGCACTCCGCCATCATTCCCAGGAAAAAGCGACGGAGCGCGCGGCGCGTCTGCGCATTCGTCTCGTAGTAGCGCGGGGTCACGTAGCGTCCGGCGGGCTGCGTGCCCAAGGTGACCGAGGTTCCTTTGCCGTGGCGCACGCGATACGACGCCGCCAGCTTGGGATCCGGCTTGGGGCGAGACAGTGGCCCCAGCTCCACGTCGACGTCAGGCGGGGCCGCCGACAAATCGAAGGTCGCGCTCCGATAATCGCCGGGAATCGGGCTGCCCCACTTGTTGGTGAACGGAATGCCGCGCACGGGTGCCGCAAGCAAGTGCAGCAAGGGCTCGTACAGCTCGATCACGTGGCCCGAGGACAAGTGCTCCTCGCGCAGCTGACTCCGATGGAAGAGCCAGAAACGCAACAGGCCGTAGGCCATGGTGGCGAGCGAGATCGTCCGATCGACGGCGCGCACCCGCGTCGGCGCCAGAGGAAACAGCTCGCGCCGCTTGCGAGCCTGGCCGTACAAGTCCGCGACGGGTGGAATGGGCGCGGTGATCAAATGTCCGCCCGCCTCCACGAACTCGACGAGCTGGTGGTACGTCGCGTCGTCGAGATAGCCCTTGCTGCTCCACACCAGGCATTGAACCCCGTCCAGCGACACGGTCGCACCCACTTCACCCAGGTCGACGACGCGCGGCGAGAAGCCGCAGCAAAGGAGCAAGGCGTGCAGGCCCGCCTGGCCGAGGAACGCCAGGTAACGATGCGGGTCAGGCAGCACGGTGCCCCAGACGTACTCGTCGGCGGCGAAGTGGAAGTTGGGGTAATAGACGCCGAAGGCCACCGGATCGCGGACGACCCTGCAGGTGACCAATCGCTCACCGTGCGCTTCGAGAAAACGGCCGATCGATTCCACGGTGCGCGCGCGGGCCGTGTAGCGGCCATCGGGGTCGAGCCCGGCCCGGAAGCGGTACTCCGAGCCGCCGATGGGCTCGCGCCCATCGTGGATGGGAAACAGATTGACGCCGCGGGCGCCGTTGGCGACCGAGCAGAGCACGTTCTGCACCACAGCTTCTTCGGTCACTTGCGCGCGCGAATCCATCCAGCCGGTGCCGAGCTCGCTCGCCCACAATGGCCGGTTCTCGTCCGTGTAGTTGGTGAACAGCGCCGGATAGAACGACGTGGCGAACGGGAAATCCAAGGTGTTGCGGCGCGGGGAAGCCTTAGGATAGAGGTCGTATCCGATGAAATCGACGAGCCCGGTGCGGTCGCACACGTGCGCCGGACTGTGATGGAGCCCCTGTTCGTTATGCGTCAACGGAACGTTCACGCCGAGGTCGAGCGCGATGCCGCGCAGCCAGATCAGATAGCGGCAGATCCACAGCTCGAGAAACTGCTGCCAATCGTGGATCTCGCCCTGGCGCAGCGGCGGCTTCGGCGGCTGCAGCCGGTCGAAGCTCACGTGCTTCGTTTCCCAGCGCGCGTTCAACGCCTCGATCGAACCGTACGTGGTCTCGAGGTAGGCGCGGTAACGCGCCACCGTGTCGAGATTGAAGTCGACCTCTCCGATGCGGTTGGCGAAGAGCAGCCCGGTCTCGTTGTCGATCTGGAAGCTCAGAATGGGATCGTCGAAGAACGGGCGCAACGTGGGCACCACGGCCTCGTACCAACGCTTCACGCGCGCCCGGTAACCGGGATGGAGAAGGGAGTGGTTGTAATAGAAGTCGCCGCGATCCTGCGAGCCGTCGCGACGCACCACTACGGTCTCGGGATAACGCGACCCGAGCCACAGCGGCACGCCCAGGCCTTCGAACTCGGCATAGACGAGAGGACCCGGCCGTGCCATCACCCCGAGCCCCAGCTCGCGGCAGGCGGTCAGGAATCCGACCAGGTCGCGGCACGGATGCGTCGTGCCGGTGAAATCGAAGTGGCCCTCGTCGGGCTCGTGCCACACCCATGGGATGTAGGTCGAGATGACCGGGACGCCGAGCGCCTTGATGCGGCGCAGGCTCTCACTCCACTGCTCTCGCTTGACGCGGAAATAGTGCATCTCGCCGGAGAAGAGAAACGCCGGCTTGCCGTCTAGGTGAAAGGCTCCTTGGCTCGCGGTCAGGCGAGGCGGCAAGCATTCCTCCGGCCTAAGCGTGCGCCCGTCGGTTCGGCACGGGCGTGGGACGAGGATCGGGCTCGCCAGTCTAGTCGTGCGAAATCGAGAGCCGCAACTGCCCGTCGCGGGGCGCAAACGAAGAGGCCCGGCGCATGGCCGGGCCTCTCGCTACTGCGGATCGCCGAAGGCGAATTAGCGATACGTTGCCTTGGCCGCACCCCAGGTCTGAACCTTCGTCGGCACCGGGTGGCAATCCGGAGGCGGCAGACCCGGCGTCTGCGAGTTGTGAGGCGTGAAGCTGGACGAGACCGTGAAGTCCAGGTTGTTGTTGTCCGAGTCCAGCGTGCCCCCGCCGTTGCGGACCGCCGCCGACGAGTTGCTCAGGCCGCCAGCCGCGATGCCCTCGGCGCAGTTCGCCGTGCCGTAGCCCACGAGGTCGACGAACGCCGTCTGCGGTGAGCACGGCGTCGTGATGTTATCCGCCTTGAGGCCGATCTTTCCCGACGTGGCGCTAAGGTTGTTCGCGGCGGTTCCACACGGAGTCACCGCGAGATCAGGAGTGACCGGGAGAGGTGGAGCAGCGGTGTTGGTCCCGCAAGCCAGCTGGATCAGATAGTAACCGTTCGGCCCGATGCAGGCTCCTTGCGGGAACACGGTGAGGCAATTCACGCAGGTGCCGAGATCCGTGGTACCCGTGGCCGAGCCGTACTGCAAGGACCAGCCGCTGATGTCGACGGACACCGCGGAGTTGTTGTAGAGCTCGACATAGTCATACAAATACGTGGCACCGGCGTTGCCGCCGCCGCCGTACACCTGGCTGATGCGGACCGCGTTAGCCGCGAGCGCGGGACACGCCATCACGGCGATGAGCGCGAGCGCGGCGAGAGTAGTGGCCGTCTTCTTCATGTGGTGCGTCTCCTCTGCTGCAGGGTGCGTGGAGAGGAAGAAACTTCCCTAGCCCGAACGACTCCGGACCGCATTTTCGCCGCCACGAGGATGAAAACGGTGGGCGACGGTCCCCTGCGGGTCGGTCACCGAACCCGGGCGAGTCCGGTCGGGGGAAGCGCCGGGGGCGACGCTTACGACCGATGGAACCGAATGCGAATGCGGTATCTAAGTTATCAAATTCGAGGCCTCGCGGACAAGGGCAAGCCACCCAAAATCGCGGTGAACGCGCCGCGAACACAGGGTTACCTGTTCGCTTTCACAAAACCGAGCCCTAGCGGGTCTTGGCAGGCGCTGTCGTCTGCGTGGAATCCCCGGGCGAGGGCTTCTTCAGCAGTCGCACGGTGGGAATCTCCGGATCGAAGTGGATGACCGGAAGGGGCGTCTGGCGATTGATGTTGTGCTCGATCTCGTCGAACAGGTGATCGATTGCCTCCTGCCGGCCGGGCGCTCCGACGGCCGGGACGTTGAGATTCAGTCCAGCCAGCGGATCGATACCGTGGCGTGCCAGGAACCGCCGCCGGCCTACGACCTGCGTCAGATTGGAGGGATGGATGATCTCGAGCCCCGGCTTCTCGCCGTCGAACAGCTGGTACTCGTGCAGGCGCACGTACATGTCGTCGCGCCAGAAGACGAACCCGGAGTCGAAAGGAATCGATGTCCACATGTCATGCAGCATGTGATTGAAGCCGAGGAACTGACGCTTACGCTCGAGATCGATGCGCGTCCAATCGATGGAGAGCCAGGCGGCGAGCAGAACGAGGGCCGCGGCCCAGGCGGCGGCGACGCGCGGACTCGGAAGCTGCCCCAGCAACAGAGCCGCTGGCGCGAGCGCGAGAAAGAGCGGAGCGAGGAAGTAGGAGCTGGGGTCGCTCACGCCATAGAAGAAAGCGTAGGTCGTGCCGACGACCGCAGCGGCGAAGAGACTCCAGCGCGCCACGCGGTCTTCGAAGGTCGGAGCACGCCACGCGGCGAACGCCGCGAGCGCGATGGCGGGGAACAGGAACGGATACACGTACAAGCGGAGAAAGATCTGCTGGATCTTCGAGGGCGCGAACCAGCCGATGTAGAAGCGATACGCGCCGCCGGTCACGTGGCGGAGAATCGATGCACCCGTGCTGTCGAGCGTGGGCCACATGAAGCCGCCCGGGTGGTAGGCGCGATAAACGATCCAGGCGTAGGCCAAGAGCGGAAGGAGAGATGCCCCGATTGCGCGCACGAGGTCGGTTGCGACGAGCTTCTTCGCGCGCCAGAGCGCCCAGAGGAGCGCGGCCGAAAGCGGGGCGATGGTGAGCACCGACGTCGCGTGATGGGCGAGGCCGACGCCGCACAGGAGTCCCCACAGAGCGGCGCGGCGTGACCGCGCGCGACCCACGAACGCCGCTTCCCCGAGCTTCCTCAGCGTGGTGACGAACACGCAACCGAGCGCGCACGTCCAGGCGACGTGCCAGCTGTAGACCTCGGCGAGGCACGTCTCCACCGTCCAGATTGGATTGAGAAAGAGAAAGCAGATGGGCACCAGAGGCAGCCAGCGGCGCGTGCGCGGACTCGCGCTCGCGGGCACGAGGCGAGCGATGAGCGCGTGGAAGAAGCCGAGCGCGCAGGCGCCGCCCACCGCACTCCAAGAGTTGGCGGCATACGACCACGTTGCGCCGAGCGCGTGTGCCGCATGCACGAAGAAGTGCCCGAGCAGCGTATAGAGTGGATATCCCGTCGGGTGCGCCACACCGAAGGTGGTCAGGACGAGGGTGAACTCGCTCGCGTCCTTGTCGCCCGAGACGTTGGGCGCGAACCAAAGATACGGAATGAGAGCGATCAGCCCGACGAGGAGCGAGTCGAGATTCGGCATGCGTGGCGGTACCGCGGCAGCCGGGGCACGAGTCGGGCGCGTGGGGCGGGTGGTCTTCATGCCGCCTTGCTCGCGGACCGCGTCGTTTTGCTGAAGGCGAGCTTGGCGCCCACGGCGAAGAGGAACACGGCAAAGCACACGCGCAGGGTATGGCTCGGCAGGCGCGTGGCGACGCCGGCGGCGGCGAAGGCGCCGAGAATCGACCACACGGCAAGCGGCAGCACTTCACGGGTCTTCACATTGCCCAGGCTACGATGTTTCCAGGTGCCCGAAGCGGCCGTCGGAATCACGAACAAGAGCGAAATGCCTTGCGCTTCCACCTGCTTGAGTCCGGCGAGAAGCACGAGCGTGGGCACCAGGATGACGCCGCCGCCGACCCCGAAGTACCCGCTGGCCACGCCGATGATCCAGCCCAGGACCACGCGCGCGACGATCATCCAAACGCCGTGTTCCGGGATCAGGTCGCCTTCGGGCAGATGGGTGAGCGAGAGCCGGACGGCGAGGATGAGGAGCAGCAGACCGAAGGCGCGGCGCAAGTTCTTCTCCGACGTCGCATGCGCCCAGCGCGCGCCCAGCGGCGCGCCCACCACGCTGCCCGCGGCCAGCATCAGCGACCACGCGAGATCCACGTGTCCGGTGCGCACGTACTGGATGAGCGCGGCAGGCGCGGTGAAGAGGGCGACCGCGAGTGCGGTGCCATGCGCTTCCTGCTGCGACAAGTCGAAGAAACGTGTGAGGAGCGGGACGAGAATAACCCCGCCGCCCACGCCGAACAGGCCGCTGCCGATTCCGCCCGCGAGCCCGACCCAGATGGCGTGGCCGAGAAAACGCCGGACGCCGCTCCGCTCTTCGCTCACGAGGCGGCTCGCTCCTGGCGGCGATCGCGCGCACGCCGCGCCGCGCGCCAAACGTTCACGTGTGCTTCGACCGTGGCTTCGAGCGGTTGCGCGTAGCCGCCGCCAAGCGTCACGACGACCGGGGCGCCCGTCTCCTCGATGGCACGAAACACGAGATCGTCGCGCCGCGCGAGCCCGTCGCGGGTGAGCGAGAGCCGGCCCAGGCGATCCTCGGCCAGCGCGTCCACGCCGGCCTGATAGAACACGAGATCCGGCCGGTGCTCGGCCAGAGCACTCGGCAAGAAGCGCTCGATCGTGTCGAGGTAGTCCGCATCTTCGCAGCCGTCGGGAAGCTCGATGTCGATCGTGCTTTGCTCCTTGCGCGCCGGGTAGTTGCCCACGCCGTGCGCCGAGAACGTGAACACGCTCTGGTCGTCGGCGAAGAGCGCGGCGGTGCCATTGCCCTGATGCACGTCGAGATCGACGATGAACGGGCGCTTCGCCGCACCCTCGCTGCGCAAGACGGCGATCGCCACGGCGAGGTCGTTGAACATGCAGTAGCCCTCGCCGTGATCCCGAAAGGCGTGGTGCGTGCCGCCCGCGAGATTGCCGGCGACGCCTTGCTCGAGTGCCGCGGCCGCCGCCATGACGGTGCCGTACACCGCGGCGCGCGCGCGATCCACCATGGCGCTCGACCAAGGGAATCCGAGGCGGCGCACCTCGCTCTCGTCGAGCTTGCCCGCGACCGCGCGCTCGACGTAGTCGGGATCGTGCACGCGCAGGATCCAATCGAGCGGCGCGACCTCGGAGTGGTGGATCTCGTCGGGCCCGAGCACGCCGTCTTCCAGCAGCCGCTTGCGCAACGCCGCGTACTTGGCCATGGGAAACGGATGGCCGAGCGGCAGGCGCACCGGGAAATGGTCGCTGCTCCAGGCAAAAAGGGGACGGCGCGAGCCGGCCACGCTAGATGGCCCCGGCCCGGGCCAACTCTTGGAGTGCTGCTTCGTCGTAGCCCAGCTCGGCCAGGACGCGCGCCGTGTGCTCGCCGAGACGCGGCGGGGGCGCGCTCGGCGCGCCGGGCGTTTCCGAGAGCTTGAACGGAAGATTGACGACCTTGAGATCGGGGATCGTGGGATGCGGCAGGTCCACCACCGCACCGCGCGCTTTCACCTGCTCGGCCGCCAGCGCTTCCGGCACGGTGCGCACGCGCCCGCACGGAATGCCCGCCTTGCCCAAGCGCTCGAGCCACTCGGCGACGGGGCGGCGCGCGAAGCGTGTGGTCAGCTCGCGCTCCAGTGTCTCGCGGTTGGCGACGCGGTCGGCGGTGCGCGCGAACTCCGGGCGCTCGGCCAGCTCCGGCGCCTCGAGCGCGTCGACGAAGCGCGCCCACAACGACTCCGATCCGACGCCGACGGTGAGCCAGCCGTCGGACGCGGCGTAGGCGCCATAGGGCGTGAGGTTGGGGTGATGATTGCCGAGCCGCGCCGGCGCCTGACCGCTCGCCCAGTAATTGAGAGCGTGATAGGTGAGCAGGCCGAGCTGGCCTTCGAGCAGCGAGGTGTCGACGCGCTGGCCGACTCCCGTGCGCTCGCGCGCGTGCAGGGCGGCGAGCACGCCCACCAAGCTCCACATGCCGGCCACGATGTCGGCTTGCGAAACGCCGGCCTTGAACGGCGGGCCGCCAGCCTCGCCGGTCACGCTCATCACGCCGCCCTCGCCTTGGGCGATGAGATCGTAGCCAGGGCGATCGCGCTCGGGACCCGTTTGCCCGTATCCCGAGATCGTGCAGTAGACGAGACGCGGCTGGCGCGCGTGCAGCGTGTCCCAATCGAACCCGAGCTTGGCCAGCGTGCCGGGGCGAAAGTTCTCGATGAGAACATCGGCGCGCTCGATGAGCTTCCATAGCACCTCGCGTCCTCGCGGGTGCTTGAGATTGAGCGTGATGCTTTCCTTGTTGCGATTGACGGCGAGGAAGTAGGCGCTCTCTCCATTCCAGAACGGGGGCCCCCAGCCGCGCGTGTCGTCGCCCTTGCCGGGTTCTTCCACTTTGACGACGCGGGCGCCGAGATCACCCAGGGTCATGGTGCAGTAGGGGCCGGCCAGAATGCGTGCGAGATCGAGGACGAAGACACCGTCGAGAGGTTTCACGGCCCGCAAGGTATCGCGCCAGGAGGCTCGCGCGCCAGTTCCGTGGGGGAGCTATGCTGCCGCCCATGGAAACGCCGCCGATCGCATCCCTGAAGCGCGCGTTCGCCCGGCTGACCGCCGCCCGGGTGCCGTGCGCCCTGGGTGGAAGCGGGCTCCTCGCCGGTCTCGGCCTCGTCGATCACGTGCGGGATTGGGACATCACCGCGGAAGGCGACGTGGCGGCGATCGCGGCCCTGTTCGCCGACTTGCCGCACGAGCTGGCAGGCAACTCGGGCATTCACGCCGACCATAAAGTGATGTTGATGGCCGAGAAGGTCGAGGTGATCGTCAACTTCGCATTCGCGGTCGAAGGTCCGGTGATCCGCATCCCGACCCTCGCGCGCGCGACATGGAACGGCGTGCCCTTGGCCAGCCCGGAAGCCTGGGCGGTGGCCTACGCGCTCATGGGCGAGTACGAAGGCGAGGCGCGCCGGCGCGAGCGCGCGGAGCTGCTGTTTGGACATCTCGAAGAGAACGGTGCGGACGAGGAGGCGCTGCGCCTCTTGCTGGCTCAGCCGTTGCCGGCAAACCTCGCGCGTCGATTGATCGGGCTCCAGGCTAGGAGTCTTCCTCGAGATGAAATCGATGCACCAGCCGATGAAGAACCGGCGTAAGGAAGTACCCGACGCTCGCGATCAGGAACACGCCACTGAAGAGCGCGTAGAACGAGGCGAAGATCTTTCCTGCCGCCGAATGGATCTCCGAGACCGGTCCCATGCCTCCCAGAATCATGGCGGCGTTGTAGAAGGAATCGAGCCATGTGGGGATGCCCGCGATCACGTGGTATCCGACAGCGCCCACGACCCAGCCAACGCCAATCACCGCAAGAGTGACTCCCCCTTGATTGGCGAGCCGGCGCAGGAAGACTGGCGTCGGCGCAAGCGGTTCTCCGCGATGCTCGAAGTGAATGACGAACACGTTTCCTCCTTCGCGCGCGACTCCCCCCAAGACCTGACGCGCGCGGAGGATAGCATTTGTGTCCGCGACGATTTGTCCGGCGAAACCAGGCTCGGGATGACAGCTTGTCAGGGCGTCGTGCGCCACCACGCGGCAAACCCTGGCTTTCCCGACGGATCCCCTCTGGCTCACTGCTTGCTTTCCTTTGAGGGCATGGACCTCGACTCCGCACCGATTCTCGCGTTCTGGGAGACGACGAAAGCCTGCCGTCTCGCCTGCCGTCATTGCCGCGCCACGGCGCTGCCGTACGCGCTGCCGGGGCAGCTCACCACCCAAGACGGCATGAAGCTCATTGACGATCTCGCGTCATTCCAGACGCGGGCGCTGATCCTCGTCCTCACGGGCGGCGATCCGCTCATGCGTCCGGATCTCTTCGAGCTGGCTGCCGAGGCGCGCTCCAAGGGCTTGCCGGTCGCGCTCTCGCCCGCCGTCACGCCGCTGCTCAATGAGAAGACGATGAGCCGGGCGCTCGAGCTCGGCATCCGCTCGGTCTCGATCAGCCTCGACGGGGCCTGCCCGGCCACCCACGAAGGCGTGCGCCAGGTGGCCGATCACTTCGCGCAGACGCGCGCCGCGCTCGAGCTGCTCGTGCGCATGGGCTTCAAGGTGCAGGTGAACACGACCGTGATGCGCGAGAACGTGGAGGAGCTACCCGCGATCGCGGCCATGCTGTCGGAAGTCGGCGTGCACATCTGGGAAGTCTTCTTCTTGATTCCGGTGGGGCGCGGTACCGCCGTGCACGTGGTCTCGCCGCAAGAAGGGGAAGAGGTCGCGCACTTCCTGTTCGACGTGTCGCGCTACGGACTCGTGGTGCGCACGGTCGAAGCGCCGTTTTTCCGCCGCGTCTGGGCGTGGCGGCGGGAAGCCGGATTGGACGTCGATCCTGCCGAACGCTTTCACCTCGGTCCGCTCTATCAACGCCTGTCCTCCGAGCTCAAGGCGCTGATGGGTCCTCCGCGCGGGACGTCGTTCGCGCAAACCGCGGGCACGCGCGACGGCAAGGGCATCATCTTCGTCTCCCACGATGGCGACGTGTGGCCCGCCGGGTTCCTGCCGGTCTCTCTCGGCAACGTCCGCCGCGAGAGCCTCGTCGACATCTACCGCGACCACCCGCTTCTCAGGTCGATTCGCGCCGGCGCGTTCCAAGGACGCTGCGGACGCTGCGAGTACCGCGATCTCTGCGGCGGATCGCGCGCCCGCGCGTACGCCATCCATCGCGATCCCTTAGCGGAAGACCCCGCCTGCTCGTACGAGCCGGCGGGGTCCGCGATGGCCTGCTCCTGAACCCTCGGATCACTCGGTCTTGATCTTGGTCTCCTCGATGGCGGCGACTGTCGTCGAGCCGATCGTGAGGGCGGAGCGGAAGACGCCTTCCACGCCCACCTTCGCGCCTTCGCGCGGTGCGCCGCCCACCTTGGTGACCACGGCGATGCTGCCCGTGCCGTCGTCGAGCCTGAACGCGCCGTAATTCAGGATCCCGGCCGATTCCTTCACCGTGCCGGCGACGCGCACCGTCTTGCCCTCGTACTCCGCGGGATTGTCGAGCAGCTTCCGGATGTCCGTCGCCCCCTTGCATCCTGCAAGGGCGAGGAGCGTGGCGGCGACCAAGAAGAGCCGCGTGAAGCGTGGTCGGAGAATCCGTCTCATACGTAGCCTCCGGTCATGGATCGGCGGGATGGCCGCACTCTAGCCGGACTTCGAGGCGAGCGATAGGGGCGCTCGCTTGAGCCGCCAGGACGCGCTAGAATCCGTGCTCCGACCCACCCGAACTCCCCAACCCTGTCCGAGGGATGCATGGGAACACGTGATCGCCGCGTCGACGCGTACATCGCCAAGGCCGCGCCCTTTTCCCGGCCCATCCTGACGCATCTGCGCGATGTCGTGCACGAGACCTGCCCCGATGTCGAAGAGACGATCAAGTGGAGCACGCCAACCTTCATGTACCGCGGGATGATGGCAGGCATGGCGGCATTCAAGGAGCACGCCACGTTTGGATTCTGGAAGGGCTCCTTGATCGTGGACGACAAGAACGCCAAGGCGCAGTCGGGGATGGGCCAGTTCGGGCGCATCACGAAGCTGTCCGATCTCCCTTCCAAGCGAGTGCTGACGGGCTACATCAAAAAGGCCATGGAGCTGAACGAGGCGGGCGCCAAGGTCGTGCGTGAGCCCAAGCGCGACAAGAAACCGGTCACCATGCCCAAGCAGCTTTCGGCGGCGCTCGCCAAAGACAAGAAGGCCAAGGTGGCCTTCGAAGCCATGAGCCCGAGCCATCGCAAGGAATACATGGAGTGGATCGGCGAGGCGAAGCGCGACGAGACGCGCGCCACGCGCCTGCAGAAGACAATGGCTCAGCTCAAGGAGCAGAAGCCGCTCCACTGGAAGTACGCCAAGTCATGACCGTCGGAACCCAGATCGGCAATTACAAGATCACCGAATCCATCGGCGCCGGCGGTATGGGCGAGATCTACCGCGCCGTCGACACGAAGCTCGACCGCAGCGTGGCCATCAAGGCCTTGCCGCCGGCGTTCGTCGGCCACGCCGAGCGTCTCGTGCGGTTCGAGCGCGAGGCCAAGATCCTGGCCGCGCTCAACCATCCCAACATCGCCGCCATCTACGGGCTCGAAGAGGTGGACGGCACTCCGTACCTCGTGCTCGAGTTCGTGCAGGGCGAGTCGCTCGCCCAGCGGCTGAGCCGCGGCTCGCTCGATGCTCGCGAGACGCTCGAGATCGGGGCCCAGATTGCCTCGGCCATCGAGGCAGCGCACGAGCGCGGCATCGTGCATCGCGACCTGAAGCCGGGCAACGTGATGATCACCAGCGCGCGCATGGTGAAGGTGCTCGATTTCGGCTTGGCCAAGGGGACCGGGCTCGAAGGCGATTCAGCCGCCGGCTCGGCCACGCTCACGCGCCAGGCCACG
>DASYSL010000083.1:0-40474 GCA_036003365.1 Candidatus Eiseniibacteriota bacterium | reverse complement strand
CGACGCCACCGGCTGGACGCCGGCGCTGCAATCGGCGCAGGATCGTGTGGTGGAGGCGCTCACGCGCCCCGGCCATTCGGTGCCGGAGCTTTCGTCCTTGAGCGTCCCCGGCGTAGCGGACGCCGCCGAGCACGTGCAACGCCTGCTCTTCGAAGGCAAGGCGGTGCGTGTGAGCCAGGATTTTGTCTATACCAAAGAACAATGGGACGTGGTCGAGAGCGCGCTCCGGCGCCACTTCGAAACCCAGCCGGGGCTGCGCGTCGCCGATCTCAAGGATCTGCTCGGAGTGAGCCGCAAGCACGCGATTCCGTTACTCGAGTACGCTGACCGCGTGGGACTCACGCTGCGAGCCGGCGACGAGCGGCGCAAAGGCCCGCGATTGTCGTAGGAGAAGACGATGTGCCGGAACATCAAGACCCTGTTCAATTTCGAGCCGCCCGCCACCGAAGATGAAATCCGCGCCGCGTCGCTGCAGTTCGTGCGCAAGCTGAGCGGCTTTGCCAAGCCTTCCAAGGCCAACGAGGCGGCCTTTGCCAAGGCCGTGGACGAGGTGACGGCCGCGGCGCGCACTCTCTTGCAGAGCATGGAGACCGTGGCCACGCCCAGGGACCGCGCCGTGGAAGCCGAAAAGGCCAAGCTGCGCTCCCAAGCCCGCTTCGGCCGAGCGTAGCTCGGCCGCACAACTCCGCTCTGGCATCCCGTCCCAGCGTGGATGATGATGGGTCTTCCCGCACCCGACTGCGGCACATCTCTCGAACCTCCGGAGTTCCATGGATCCAGTCGCGTTGCCCGTGGAGGGCGCTCACCCCCGCCCGTACACACGCCAGGAGTTCTTGAGCCGGCGCGCCGACATCCGCCGTGTCGAGAGTCGCGAAGGACTCTTCCTCGCCACGATCAGCGTGCTGCTCGGCATCGCGCAGCTGATCTTCCTGCGCTGGGCGGACGCGCACGTCAGGCATCGCACGGAGATCGCCATCGCGGGGCCCGCGTTCCTTCTCTATCTCGCGATCGTGGGCGTCCTGCTCTGGCGCTACGAGCGCAAGCGGCACGCGGCGTTCCCGCGCTGCCCGCATTGCGGCCATCCGCTGGCCGACGTGTCGGCGCGCATCGCCATGGCCACCGGACGGTGCGATACCTGCGGGGGACAGGTTCTTGTCTGAGGCCGAGCCCGACCCGCATCCGGACGAGACGCACCGCAGCACGCGCATCAGCTGGCTCAGGGCCGCCGTGCTGGGCGCGAACGACGGCCTGATCTCGACCTCGAGCCTGGTCGTGGGCGTGGCCGCGGCCGAGCCGGCCCGCCACGCCATCGTGCTCGCGGGGATTGCGGGGCTGGCGTCGGGTGCGTTGTCCATGGCGGCCGGCGAGTTCGTATCGGTGAGCTCGCAAGCCGACACGGAGAAGGCCGATCTGGCGCGCGAGCGCGCCGAGCTCAAGGCCGCGCCGGAGGCGGAGAAAGAAGAGCTGGCGCAGATCTACGTGTCGCGGGGCGTCGAGCCTGAGACGGCAAGGAAGGTCGCCGAGCAGCTCATGGCGCACGACGCGCTCGGCGCCCACGCGCGCGACGAATTGGGCATCCACGAGATGACGCGCGCGCGTCCCATCCAGGCCGCCGTGGCTTCGGCCGCCTCATTCACCGTGGGAGCCCTCCCGGCAGCGCTCTTGGCGGCATTTGTTCCCGAAGGTTGGATCACCGTGACCATCGTGGGCCTCACGATTCTCTTTCTCGCCGTGCTCGGAAGCGTCGCGGCGCAACTGGGCGGAGCTTCACGCCTCCATGGCGCTTTGCGCGTGGCCTTCTGGGGCGTGCTCGCCATGGGATGCACGATTCTGATCGGAAAACTCTTCGGCAGCGTGACCGGCTAGGAGTTCAAATGGCGTCGCAGACCGCATTGCTTCTCATCGACTTGCAGAAGAACATGCTCGACCCCGAGAACCCGGTGGCCGGGTCCGAGGGCCTCATCGGCCGCTTGCGTGGCGTCCTCGAGCGAGCGCGCGAGGCGCACGTCCCGGTGTTTCTCATCCGCAACTGCGGCGGCGAGGGCGATCCCGATGTGAAGGGAACGCCGGGCTGGGAGCTGGATGAGCGTTTCGCGCCGGCGTCAGGCGAGCCGGTGCTCGACAAGACGACCTGCGACACGTTCGCGAGCACGGATTTGGACACGCAACTGCGTGAACGCCAAGTGGGGCGTGTCGTGATCGCCGGCCTGCAATCGGACTGGTGCGTGCGCGAGACCACGCAGGGCGCTCTGAGCCGCGGCTACGGCGTCACGCTGGTATCGGACGGGCACAGCACCTACGACGGCAAGGCAAGCACCGCCGCCGAGACCAGCAAGGCGGTGAACGCCGAGTTCCGCGATCAAGTCGAGCTGGTCGCCGCGCGCGACGTGCGCTTCTGAGTTGCGCCCGCGAATCACCAAGGAGGACCTCATGCCCCCGCGTTCGCTGATGCGCAGTTTTGTCGTTCTCTGGGTCACCACCGGCGTCGTGCTGCTCGTGGCCAGCGTCCGTACCATTCTCGACGCCATGTCCGAGCCGCACCCCAACCCGCACATCATGCTCCTGGGCGCCATCGAGGCCATCTCGGCCGTGCTCTTCGTCGTCCCGCGAACCATGCGGGCCGGCGCCATGGGACTGCTCGCGACCATCGCCGTCGCCTTCCTCGTGCATACGATCATGGGCCAATTCCGCGGCGATCTCCTGATCTACGCCGCCGCCGTGCTCTTCGTCTCCCTGCACGGCTCCCTGACCGGGCCGCAGTGGAAAGCGCTCGTGTGAAAGGCGGCGCTTCGGCTTCGCAGACCGCTTCGGGAATCCGCTACCCACCGCCGCTCGCGTTCGCGATTCCGTTTGCCGTGGGCTACCTGCTCGACCGCATGGTGCCGATGCCTCTCGTCGGTCCGGATCGCCGGATCGCGAGCGTCGTGGTTGGCATCGTGATTGCCGCGGCAGGGATCGTTCTGGCGAGCTGGGCGGCGCGCACCTTCCGTCGCGCCAAGACGCCGGTCAATCCGTTCCAGCCGTCGACGGCGCTCGTGCGCGAAGGTCCATTCCGCTTCTCGCGCAATCCCATGTACGTGGGCATGTCGATTCTGACCGTCGGGCTCGCCATTGTCGTGAATTCATTCTGGCCGATTCTCTTCCTGCCGATCTCTCTCGCGATCGTCTACGTCACCGTGATTCGGCGCGAGGAGCGCTATCTCTCGACTCGGTTCGGCCCCGCGTACGAGGAGTACCGCCGCCAGGTGCGGCGTTTCCTCTAGACGCATGCTTCTGTTCGGGTAAATGGCGCAAACGCGGGGTGGGCCCACGGGCCTGGCCATCGTCGCTTCAGCGATCGTCGCCCACTGGCTGCTTCCGCTTTCGCTCTTGCTTCGGCTCTGGGTGGAGCGCGGCGCCCACCTGGGGGCATGGCTCGCCACGATCTTCTTTCTCGGCGCGTACCTCGTCTTCCTCCACATTGCGGGAACGTGGTCGTGGTTCGGGTTCCGGTTCAGGACGATCCTTCCGCTGGTCTTCGTGGCGACCGCAGCGGGCACGTGGCCCGGTTGGCACGCTGGCGCCCCCGCGCCCGCCGTGGACGACTGGATGCCTCTGTTCCAGTGGGGGCTCGGCGGGGTGTTCGTGTGGCTCGCGCTGCGCGCCTGGCAAGGCCGCCGCGCGCCCGAGTTCGCGCTCCAGCTCGCGTTTCCGCTTCGCGGCGGCACGTTCGTGGTGGGGCAGGGCGGCGGCTCGGCGGTGATCAATCACCATTATCCGCATCGCTCGCAGCGCTTCGCTCTCGATATTCTGGCTTTGAGCGCCGCCGGCGTGCGCGCCCGCGGTCTCTATCCACGCGACCCCGAGCGCTATGCCATCTGGGGCGCCGAGGTCGTGAGCCCGTGCGACGGAACCGTGGTGGCCGTGGCCGACGAGTTTCCCGACTACACCCCGCCCAACCGCGATCCCGCGAATCCGCCCGGCAATCACGTGGCCATCGAGACCGAAAACGCTGTGGTCTATCTCGCGCACTTGATGCAAGGAAGCGTGCGCGTGCGCGTGGGCGAGCCGGTGCGCGCCGGCCAGCCGCTCGGGCTCGTGGGCAACTCCGGCAATACGACCGAGCCGCATTTGCACATTCACGCCGAATCCGGCCACTACTCGGGAAGGATGTCGGGCGGGGCTGGAGTGCCGATCCTCCTCGGCGGTAGGTTTCTCGTACGCAACGACCGCGTGGCGGCACCCATCGAATCTTCGCTCGGAGAGGCCTCATGAAGCGTTTCGTTCCTGTGCTCGTCTCCGTCCTGATCGTTGGATGCTCGTCTTCGAGCAGGACTCCGACTGCCGGCGGACCTAGCTCGATGACGAAGCGAACGGCTGCGAAGAGAATCTGGTCCAATCCCACGACTCTCGACAGTCTGATTCAGCCGGATGTGCAGCGCATCATCTCTCGGTCCGACCGTGTCAGGGCATTTCTCGTGGGGGAGATGGTCGGGAGCGTGACTGATTCCATTTCGGTCCCGCTCTATCTTGGCGGAGGAGCAGGTTACGAAGCGCGGAGCGGTTCGACGGAGCTCTCACGCACGCAAGCTGAAAAGCTCAAAACGATGCTTCTTGATGTTCACAGTTACCAGAGATTCGCCAAGGAATGCATTTTTGAGCCCACCGTTGGCTACGTTTTCTACTCGGGTTCGGACAGCGCCAAAGCGGCGCTATGCTTCGGCTGTTTCGACATGATCATGGTGTCGAATCGAGGTCGGGGATGGGGGCACTTCGATCCAATCGGACTCGATCTCACGCATTTCACCGCCGATCTGTTTCCGCAGGATACGGTTCTGAAGTCGCTCGTGAAGAGACACGAGGTGTATCGATGAGAAGGGCACTCGCATTCCTTGGCCTCGGTCTCGTGGTCGCCGGCTGTGCCAAACAGAGCTCGACGCCTGAGTCGTCGTCGTCGGCCAAGGCGAAGAGCCTTTCCTTCGTCAACAAGGTCTGGCAGGTGAAGCAATCGAATGGCGTCGAGCCGGGGCAGCTCTACACGTTTCTCTCCGACGGCACACTGGTCATCGCTTCGGAGAACGGAAAGCCAAGCCTCGGGGCGTGGACTTTCGTCGACAGCGACAGCGTGCTGACCACGATCGAGGATGGCACTCCTTATCAGACGGATATCCTCGCGCTCTCGGACACCATGTTCTCGATCCGCAGCCACAATCCGGGACAGCCGGTCGACATCGTGCTCGTGCCGGCGGATCATCCGCCGCCCGGAGCCATCTCCCAGAGCGTCACGACGCAGTTCTCGGTGCCTCATGCCGAGCTGGGAGAACTGTCCTCCAAGGGTGAGACCATCCAGTTCAGGCTGTGTGATGGCCACGCTCGTCCCAGCCAAGTGGCGGATCTGCCCAACGGCGAAGCGCGGACGCTGATCCGCGATCTCGGCGGCGGGCAGGCGATCCCGGCTCTCGTGCGGCTCGATGGCGGCGACCTGCGCGAGATCCGCTTCGCCGGCCCGTCGGGAATGCCATGCGCTCGCGTGCTGGCCGCGGGCGAAGTCCAGGCCAAGGGCAACGAGCCCTTCTGGTCGGCCGAGGTCGACGGGGGCCAAGCGGTGGTCAAGACTCCGGAGCAGCAAGGCGGAGTGCGCTACGCGAACGGCTGGTGGACGCATCCCAATCCGACGCGGTGGATCTTCCAGGCCACGCGTCAGGACAACGGACACCTGGCCCGGCTGCAGCTCGCGCTCACCGAGACCCCCTGCTTCGATTCGATGTCGGGCGCGCGCTTTCCCTATCAGGCCGTGCTCGAGAGTGACAGCGTTTCAATGAAAGGATGCGCGCTCGAGGGCCGCAAAGGAATCGCGCGATGAGCGAAAAGGTCATCCTGATCACGGGCGCGAGCAGCGGCATCGGTGCTGCGACTGCCGAGCTGCTCGCGAGCCAGGGCCATCCGGTGTCCCTGGTCGCGCGCCGCAGGGAGGCGCTCGAGGAAGTGGCGGCGCGCTGCCACGATCGCGCGCAGGTGATCGTGGCCGACGTCACCGATCGCCCGAGCGTGCGCCGCGCCGCGCACGAGGCCATCGAAAAGTGGGGCCGAGTCGACGTGTGGATCAACAACGCGGGGCAGGGGATCACGCGTCTGCCGTCCCAGCTCACCGACGACGACATCGATGCCATGATGCGCGCCAATGTGAAGAGCGTGCTCTATGGCATGCAGGAGATCCTGCCGCACTTCCAGAGCCGAAACGACGGCCACATCATCAACATCTCGTCCCTGCTCGGGCGTATACCCTTCGCCGTGTTCCGCTCGGCGTATTGCGGGGCGAAGCACTTCGTAGATGCGCTCACCACGATGTTTCGCTCCGAGGTGCAGGAAAAGTACCCCGGCATTCAGGTCACGCTCGTTTCGCCCGGCGTGGTGCGCACCGAATTCGGCAAGAACGCGCTGCACGGCGGGCCTGACTCGCGCGAGCTGCCCGGGTCACAGAGCGCGGAAGAAGTGGCGGCCGTGATCGCGCGTGTCATCGCATCGCGGCTGCCCGATGTCTATACGATTCCCGGCGCCCAGGCGCGCATCGGCGCCTACTACGCCACGGTGGGAGTGGATCCTTAGATTTAGGGGATTGCCTTGCGTAAAGTGTCGTGGGCTCTTGTCGCTCTTCTTCTCGTCTCTTGCGCGTCGCCCAAAGCGCCGGCCCGCAACGTGGACGTGGACGCCGAGGTGCGCCGGGCCACGCAGCGCTATGCCGATCTCGTGGCCAAGATGGACAACGCGGGTATCGCCGCCATGTTCACCGAAGACGGCGCCCTGGTGAACGGCGGGAAGACCATCCGTGGCCGCAAGGAGATCGTGAAGTTTCTGGATACGTTCAAGCAATACCAGGTCCAATCCGAGACGATCACGGTGCGCACGGTGACCGGAAAGACGAACTGGGCGCACGTCCTCGGGCATAGTGAGCAAACCGTGCGGCTGCCGGATGGCAACGTGGTCCAGGCGAACGGCGGGTACGCGGCCGACTGGGTGCTCGGCTCCGACGACGTCTGGCGCATGCGCCGCTTGGAAGTCTTCCCCGAGAAGACCAAACCTCAGGCGGCGGATTGACCATGGACCAGGCCGAACGCTCCAGAGTGTTTCGTGAGCTGCACGCTTCGGGCTGCTTCGTCATTCCCAATCCGTGGGACCTGGGCAGCGCGCGCATTCTCGAACAGCTCGGGTTTCGCGCCCTGGCGACGACCAGCTCCGGCTTCGCGTGGTCGCGCGGGCGCCCGGACAACGGCGTCACCGTGGACGACGCACTGAGCCACTTTCGCACCATCGCCGAAGGCGTCGGCGTGCCCGTGAACGGCGACTTCGAAGGCGGCTTCGCCGTCGAGCCGGCCGACGTGGCGGCCAACGTGGCGCGCGCGGCGACCACCGGCTTGGCCGGCGTGTCGATCGAGGACTCGAGCGGCGAAGCCGCCGAGCCGCTCTACGCCTTCGATCTGGCGGTCGAGCGCGTGCGCGCGGCGCGCCGCGCCATCGACGCCTCCGGGCGCGACGTGCTTCTCACGGGCCGCTCCGAGGGCTATCTCGTGGGCCGCGCCGATCTGAACGAAACCATTCGCCGCCTCACGGCCTACGCCCAAGCGGGCGCGGATTGTCTGTACGCGCCGGGCCTGCGCTCGAAGGACGATATCGCCGCGGTCGTGCGTGCCGTGGCGCCCAAGCCGGTCAACGTGCTCGTGGGCAGCGATTTCATCACCGTGCCGGCGCTCGCGCAGCTCGGCGTGCGTCGCATCAGCGTCGGCGGCGCGCTCGCCCGCGCGGCCTGGGGCGGATTCCTGGAGGCGGCGCGCGAGATCGCCGAGCGCGGAACCTTTGCCCAGCTCGGCCGCGCGGTGCCGTTCGCCGACATCAATGGGCGCTTTCAAGGAGAATCGCGATGAGCTTCGCAGCTTCGTTCGTTCCCGAATTCGATCACGAGATGGGCAGCACGCGCCGCATGATCGAGCGCGTTCCGAGCGACAGGGGACCATGGAAGCCTCATCCCAAGTCATTCGCGCTCGGCCATCTGGCGCAGCTTCTGTCGTGGATGCCGGGCTGGATCGGCAGCGCGGTGCGCGACGATTCGCTCGACCTCGAGAAGTCGCCCCCGTACAGCTTCGAGACCACGGAGACGCTCCTCAAGGATTTCGACGCCAACGTGAAGTCGGCGCGAGAGGCGCTGCAATCGGCGACCGACGAGCAGATGGATCAGATGTGGACTCTGTCGCGCGGCAGCCAGGTGTTCATGAAGGTTCCCAAGCGCTTCATCGTGCGCAACCACATGACGCATCTCTCGCATCACCGCGGGCAGATGAGCGTGTATCTGCGGCTGCTCGACGTTCCGGTGCCCATGGTGTACGGGCCCACGGCCGACGAAAGGATGCCTTGAGCGCAAAGGCGAAGAGCTTGCCCGAGCCCAAGCGCTGCTCGTGGGCGCGCACGCCGCTGGGCATCGCCTACCACGATGCCGAGTGGGGCGTGCCCGTGCACGACGATCGGCGCTTTTTCGAGTTTCTCGTTCTCGAAGGCGCGCAGGCCGGCTTGAGTTGGGAGACCATCCTCAAGAAGCGCCCCGCGTATCGCGCCGCCTTCGCGCGCTTCGATCCCGTGGCCGTGGCGCGCTTCACGGCGGCGCGGCGCGCGCGGCTCCTGCGCGATCCCGGCATCGTGCGCAATCGTCTCAAGGTCGAGAGCGCGGTAACCAACGCGCGCGCGTTTCTCGCCGTGCAGAAGGAGTTCGGCAGCTTCGATGCCTATGTGTGGCGCGCCGTGGGCGGCAAGACCAAGCGCAACCGCTGGACGCGCGGCGCTCGCATCCCGGCGCGCACGCCCGAGTCGGACGCCTTGAGCAAGGACCTGCGCAAGCGCGGCTTCCGCTTCGTCGGCTCGACCATCTGCTACGCCTTCATGCAGGCGGTGGGCTTGGTGAACGATCACGCCGTGGGCTGCGCGTGGCGCGAGCGGCCGGGCACGCGCCGGTGAGCAAGCCCTTTCGGCTACGCCCGGCGGACGCCGAGCGCTTCGTCCGTGTGCGCCGCCGCATGCTCGAGGATGCGCCTTGGGCGTTCTCGGCCGATCCCGAGAGCGACTCGGCATCCGATGCGACTCGGGTCGCGGAGCACCTGGCCAAGGAGGACGATGCCATCCTCGGCGTCGATGACGGCAAGGACCTGGTGGCGGTGCTCGGCGTGGCTCGCCGTCGCGGCGCCAAGTTCGCCCACCGCGCCCTGGTGTGGAGCGTGTTCGTCGAGCCGGCCCATCGCGGGCGGGGACTGGGTGCGGCCCTGCTGACGCGGGCGATCGAGCTGGCGCGCACGTGGCCCGGCATCGATTATGTCGATCTGGCCGTGAGCGAAGGCTCGCCCGCGGCGCACCACCTCTACGAGCGCTTCGGCTTCGTGGCCTGGGGCCGCGAGCCGGAAGCGACCGAGGTCGGGGGACGCCGCTATGACGAGCACCACATGACGCTGCGACTCTCATGAATTCGACATCGGCGCCTGAAAATCGGTGGAGCGCCCGCCGTGCGAGCGGGCAGACTCGCGGCATGAATCACTTGCCATCGGCCCAGGAAATGGAGCGCGCGTATCTGGAGAGCGACGCGTCCTACAACGGCGTCTTCTATCTCGGCGTGCGCACCACGTCGATCTTCTGCCGGCCGACCTGTCCGGCGCGGAAGCCGCTGCCCAAGAACGTCGAGTTCTTTCCCACGCCGCGCGAAGCTCTGTTCGCGGGCTACCGCCCGTGCAAGCGCTGCCATCCCCTGGAGCCCGACGACCGGCCGGGGTGGGCGAGCCGCCTGCTCGCCGAGGTGGAACGCGATCCGTCGGTGCGCATCACCGAGTCCGAGCTCAAGGCGCGCGGCGTCGATCCCGCGACCGTTCGCCGCTACTTCCTCAAGGAGTATGGAATGACCTTCCAAGCCTACACGCGCTCGCGCCGCCTGGCCGGCGCCCTGCAGCAGATCCGGGAAGGCGCGGACCTGAGCGAGGTCGTGTTCGACAGTGGATACGAGTCGCACAGCGGATTCCACGACGCCTTCACCCGCACCTTTGGCGAAACGCCGGGCCGGCGCACGGGCGATTGCGTGCTCTTGTCGTGGATGCGAAGCCCGCTCGGGCCGCTGGTGGCCGGCGCCACCGCGGAGGGCGTGTGCCTGCTCGAATTCAGCGACCGGCGCATGCTGGAGACCCAGTTCGAGACCGTGCGGCGGCGCTTCGACAAGCCCGTGGTGCCGGGCAAGAACGTGCACCTGGAGAAGCTCGAGAGCGAGCTGGGCGCCTATTTCGAAGGAAAGCTCATGGGCTTCACCGTGCCGCTCGTCTATCCTGGAAGCGCCTTCCAGCGCAAAGTCTGGACCGAGCTCTTGAACATCCCGTACGGCGAGACGCGCTCGTACGAGCAGATGGCGACCGCCGTGGGTGATCCCAAGGCGGTGCGCGCGGTGGGCACGGCGAACGGACAGAACCGAATCGCCATCGTCATCCCGTGTCATCGCGTGATCCGCAAGGGCGGCGAGCTGGGTGGCTACGGCGGCGGCATCGCGCGCAAGCAATGGCTGCTCGAGCTCGAGCGCATGACCCGAGGCTGAGTTCCGGAGAGACATGGACGCGATCGCGACCTTCAAAGAGAGCCAGCGGAAATCGTGGCCTTCCTTCCGGCCCCTCGAGTGGCTCACCACGGTCTCGGCGGCCCGGCTCGTGGACCACGCCGGCGTGCGCTCCGGCCAGCGGGTGCTCGACGTGGCCTGCGGGACCGGCGTGGTCGCGGTCACCGCGGCGCGCCGCGGCTGCCAGGTCACAGGCCTCGACCTCACGCCCGAGCTGCTCGAGCGCGCGCGAGAAAATGGCAAGCTCGCCGAGGTCACGATTGATTGGCACGAAGGCGATGCGGAGGAGCTACCCTTCGGCGACGCCCAGTTCGACGTCGTGCTGAGCCAGTTCGGTCACATCTTCGCACCACGTCCGCAGGTGGCCATCGCTCAGATGCTGCGCGTGCTCAAGCCCGGAGGGACGATCGCCTTCTCGACCTGGCCGCCGGAGCTATACAGCGGGAGCAATGCCAAGCTCATGCAGCGCTATTTGCCGCCGCCCCCGGAAGGCGTTTCACTTCCCATGGAGTGGGGCGACCCGCACATCGTCCGCGAGCGCCTGGGCGCGGCGGTCGAGGACATCGTCTTCGAGCGCGACATCCTGCTTTCGCCCGCGCTGAGTCCCCGCCACTACCGCGTTGAGATGGAGAAAGCTTCTCCGAATCTGCAGAGGGTGCTGAAGAACCTCGCGGAAAACGATCCCACCAAGCTCGCACAGTTCAACCAGGAGTACGAGTCTCTGGTGAGCCAATACTTCAAGGACAACGTCGTGCGCATGGGCTACCTGCTCACGCGGGCGAAGAAGCGCTAGAGGACTTGCTCCGCGCACAGGGACGCGCCCATACTCGAATCCCCCCGGCCCACCATGAGGAGTCCGGCATGAACAGAGCCAACGCGCTGACCCTGCTCACGGTTCTCGTCCTTTCCGCTTCAGCTCTGGCCGGAATCGCCACCGCCGGCTCGGTTTCCAACGAGATTCCGCAGGGCTACATGGGCCACGTCTATCTCGACGTGACCACCGGCAGCATGACGTGGGAGGCGAATCCCGCGCCCCTGGCCGCGGTCGACGTCTATCGCACGGGCCCTTCCGCGCTGGGTGGCCTCACCTCGACCGATTTCACCGCCCGATGGGGCGACGAGGTCACGACCACCGCGACCGGCATCCTCGACCAGAACGACTTCACGGTCTTCAACGCGCCGCCGGCCACGAGCGCCGGCAACCTGATGACCGCGACGTTCAACATCGTCTTTTACGACGACGCCACGCTGGCCGTCCTCGGCGGCTACACCACGGGCACGATCGATTTCGGCAACGGTCTGCCGGCCGGCTTCTACGCTATGGTCACGATCTCGGGCCTGGCGGCGTTCAACATCGACCTCAACACGACCAACGTCTTCCTCACGCAGCAAATTGCGACGCACACCGGACCGGCCTCGAGGGTGGGCATCGTGATCATGTCGCCGCCGGTCGAGGTGGGGGTGGGCAGCCCCACGGTGTTCATCGCGGCCTCGACCATTGGTCCGGCGGCGTTCTACAACGTGAACGGCGTTGCCCAGGCGGATCCCGGCTATCGCATCGCCATTGCCCAGCCGGTGCCCACAGAGCCCACGACGTGGGGAGGGGTGAAAGGCCGCTATCGCTGATCGTGTTACCCTTCGTGCAAAGGCGCGCGCGAGCGCCGCATGGAGGCGAAACGTGACGCAGGATCAGTGGACCACGGTCGACGATTACCTGACGCAGACCCTGGTGGGCGAGGACGACGCGCTCACCGGCGCGGTGCGTGACAGCGAACGAGCCGGGCTACCCGCCATCCAGGTCGCACCCAACCAGGGAAAGCTGCTGTACTTGCTCGCCCGCATGATCGGCGCGCGTTCCATCCTCGAGATCGGCACCCTGGGCGGCTACAGCACGATCTGGATGGCGCGGGCGCTGCCTGCGGGCGGCCGGCTCGTCACCCTCGAGGCCGAGCCCAAGCACGCCGAGGTGGCGCGAGCCAATTTCGCGCGCGCCGGGCTCGCTAGCGTGATCGATCTGCGCCTGGGGCGCGCCCTCGATACGCTCCCGAAGCTCGCCGCCGAAGGTCTCGGCCCGTTCGATCTCTTCTTCATCGACGCCGACAAGCCCAGCATCCCCGAGTATTTCGACTGGGCCCTCCGCCTGTCGCATCCGGGAAGCCTCATCCTCGTCGACAATGTGGTGCGCAAGGGCGCGGTCGCCGACGCGGCGAGCGACGATCCCAATGTTCAGGGCGTGCGCCGCTTCAACGAGCGCATGGCGCGCGAGCCGCGCGTCAGCGCGACCACGCTGCAGACCGTGGGCGTGAAGGGCTACGACGGCATCGCCTTCGCGCTGGTGGTGAAGTGACAGGTAGCGGCGCCCTCGTCGCCGACAGCGCCACCGAAGCCGATGCCCAGGCGATCGCCGCGGTCCGGACCGCGGCGGCCGTCCGGCTCACCGAGCGTTTCGGCCGCGGCCACTGGTCTTCGGCCTCGAGCGAGAAGCAGGCGCTGCGCAGCATGCGCAACGGCCGCGTGATCGTGGCGCGGAGCGGCATGGTCCTCCTTGGCAGCCTGACTCTGGTCACCAAGAAGCCGTGGGCGATCGACCCTTCCTACTTCGTCGCCGTGAAGCGGCCGCTCTACCTCATCGACATGGCCGTCGATCCGCTCGCGCAGGGGCAGGGCATCGGCCGCTTTCTGCTCGATGAAGCCGAGCGCGTGGCACGCGCGTGGCCCGCTCAGGCCATCTGGCTCGACGCTTACGACGCGCCCGCCGGCGCCGGCGGCTTCTACGCCAAGTGCGGCTATCGCGAGGTGGGCCGCAAATCCTATCGCGGCGTGCCCCTCATCTATTACGAGAAGCTGCTGACGTGACGGGTCAGTGGAAACGCATCGTCATTGCCGTGGTCCTGATCGCAGCCGCTGTTCCCATCGCGATTGCACTCGTGGGCTTGACCGCCAAGCCTGCTCCCGCCGACGTCGCCATCGTGTTCGGCAACGAGGTGAGCGCGCGTGGCGAGGCCACGCCTCGTCTCGCGGCGCGCTTGCAGGCGGCGCGCTCGCTGTATGAGCGTCGCATGGTTCGCTACCTGATCGTGAGCGGCGGCGTGGGCCACGCGGGCTTCGACGAAGCCAGCGTCATGCGGTCCAATCTCGTGACCGCTGGCATTCCCGAGTCGGCCATCGTGACCGACAGCCAGGGCACCAGCACGCGACGCACCGGGGAGAACGCGGCCGCGGTCATGCGACGGCGCGCCTGGCGCACGGCGGACGTGGTGACGCAGTACTATCACGTGGCGCGCGCCCGCTGGGCGTGCCGGCGCATGGGCATTCGCGTCGTGGGCGCGGCCGTTCCGCGCTATTTCGAATGGCGCGATCTCTATTCGACCCTGCGCGAAGCCGTCGCGCTGCCGGTCTACGCGTGGCGCGGATGACCGGGCTCGCGCTTCGCGAAACGGCATGAGCGAGACTCAGGATCTCCCGGTCTTCGGGAAGGCGGATCGAGGACGCACGATCCTTACGCGCCCCAGCGCCTACGCCCTGGTGCGTAACCAGCATCAGGAATTCGCCATCGTGCGCACTGACCGCGGACTCTTCCTGCCGGGGGGCGGGATCGAGCGCAACGAAACCCCCGAAGAAGCCGCGGCGCGCGAGACCAAGGAGGAGTGCGGGCTCCTGATCAAGCCCACGCTCGAGGTGGGCCGCGCCATTCAGCTCGTGAACCCGCGCGGCCGCCTGATCACCTACGAGAAGGTCAGCTCTTTCTGGCGGGCGGAGCTGATCCAGGAGCGCGTCGCCGAGCCCGAGCCCGGCAACGAGCTCGTCTGGCTCCTCGCCAGCGAGGCCCGCGATCGCATGTTCCACGAGAGCCATGCCTGGGCGCTGCGCCAGTTCGGCGGAGCCTGATCATGGAATACACCGAAGATCAAAAGCGCAGGTTTCGCGAGGAGTTCGCGAGCAAGCGTCAGACGCGTGTCTTGGCTACCGTGCTCGTCCTTCTTTGCGCCTGTCTCCTCGTCGTGCTGACGCCGGAGTTCCCACCCAGAGGCACGGATGTTCTCCTGGTCCTGATCTTCGGAATTCTCCTGCTCATGGGCGTCGTCTATCTCGTGCATACGAGCCGTTGCCCGGCGTGCGGGCGGCTCGTGGGGCGGCCCATGCGGGCGCGCTTCTGCGATCAATGCGGGATTCCGCTGCGCTAGGAAACTCTAGGTCGCGTTCTCGCTCTCGTCGTTCACTTGGGCGGTGTCCGGCGGCTCGGCCGGCTTGACGAAGAGGGTCTTCTCGTCGCGCATCACTTCGGCGAGGCCGGGCTTGGATCCGCGCGGCTTGCGCACGTACTTCTTGCGCGTCCACAGCACGGGCACCGTGCCGCTCGTTTTCTGACGCGAGAAGAATGCGGCCCACGAGGCCACCTCGCGCAGCGTGTCCTTGCTCGGCTCGTCCTTGCTCTTGCCGCGGCGCAGCACCACGTGCGAGCCCGGCGAGCCCTGGACGTGGAACCAGTAGTCCTCGGGTCGTGCCAGGCGGTGCGTGAGGTAGTCGTTGCCTTCGTTGGTCTTGCCGATCCAGATCTCCCAACCGTCGCTCGTCTTGTAGCGTCGGGGCTGCAGGCGCGCCGGCACCTCGCTGCCGCGCGTGGCGCTGGGCCCCAGTGCTGAGCGCGCCGGCTTGGTGGGGGAGATCAGGCCGCGGGTGAGCGGGGAGGCGGGAAGGCCCTCGGGACGCTCGCCGGCTTCAAGGCGCTCGAGCTGGGCGCGCGCCTTCACCAGATCGTCGATCAGGAGCACGCGGCGCGCCGGAATGGCGGACAGTGCGCGCTCGAGCTTGGTGGCGCGGCGGAAGGCGCGATTGGCGTTCTCGTGCGGCGGCAGCTTGGGATCGAGCTCGATGCGCAACATGACCGAGGGATCGCGTGGATCGGGGACGTCGACGCGATCGGCGCGCTTGGGCACCTGCGTGAGATAGGCCGCGAGCGCTTCCGCCTCGCGTCGCACATGGGGTGCGGTGTTCGCCTCTTCCCAATCCTTCTCGACCGCCCGCAGCGCGCGCTCCAGACGGCGCACGCGTCCGCGCGCCTCGGCCAGCTCGTCGGCCGTGAGGGCAGCGGGAAGCGCCGGCGCCACCCCGCGCGACGCGTCGCCCCAGCCGGGCCACGGGCCGCTCACCGTCACGCCGCGATCCGGAACGTAGGGCAGGCGCGCGCTCATCAAGGTCGCGCCACGATGTTTGTCGGTCCACTGCAGCGCGGTCACCGGGCCGTCGGCCGCATAGGCGCGCTCCGCCCATTGCGCGAGCCCCCGCGCGGCGGCAGCGGCGTCGCCGCCCGCGGCCGCCATGGCCGTGCGCGCGCTGGCGAGCAGCGGCGTGGGCACGCCGCACCAGTGGTGGGCGAGGCGCGCTTCGAGTGCTTCGGGCTCGAGGGACGCGAAGTCCTCGCCGAGCGTCTCCACGATGGCGGCACCCGTCGCCTGGCGCGGATCCTTGCGGAACTGCTCCGGCGGTTCCGCATAAGCCATCCCGGGCGCGAGCCCCGGTCGCTGTGTCGAGGGCGCCCGCCGCTTGGCCACCCAGGCCACACCGCGGCGGTCCTCGACGAACAGCGCGTTGCCCGGCGCCCAGGCCTCGATCTCGAAGAAGGCGCGTGCGTGGTCTTCGCCGAGGTGGACGCGCACGCGCCGATCGAACGCGGGCGGCGCCACGCTCGTCACGCGCAAGCCGTCATAGCGGAAGACATCGCTGACGCGATCGCGCTCCTTGGGAAGCTGCGTCTCTTCGAGCCAGAGCCACAGCGGCTCGGGCCAGCGCGCGATCAGCGCCCACGTGGGCCCGCGCTCTCCGGACGGCGGCCCGAAGAACGCGCGCACGCCCACGGGCTCGGCCACGAGGCCACGAAAGGCCGCGCCCACCAGGAGGCGCGACCAGTCGGCGGCGATGCGTTCGAGAGCGAGCGGATCCATGGTGGAAGGCGAAGGGGGGTGGGCGCGATCAGTCGTCGAGATCGATGATCTCGCGCTCGGCGATCGCACGCTCGAGGAGCGAGGGCCAGTCGGGGACGTTGGCCTCCGCGTTCAACATGTCGATCACGCGCCCCTTGGTCACCGGGTGGCGCGGCACGAAGAGCGAGCAGCAATCCTCGAACGGCTGCACCGAGATCTCATAGGTGCCGATGCGCTTGGCGAGGGTGACGATCTCGGCCTTGTCGAAGGAGATCACCGGGCGCAGCACCGGGCGGTCGGCGACCTCCTCGATGGTGGCCAGATTCTCCAGCGTCTGGCTCGCCACCTGGCCCAGGTTCTCGCCGGTGGCGAGCGCCAGCGCGCCTTCCAGCTCGGCCACGCGGCACGCGATGCGCATCATGGCGCGGCGATAGAGCAAGACGAGGAGCCGCGGATTGGCGTGCTCGCGAAACGCTTCCTGAAGCGCCGTGAAAGGAATCACCGAGAGCCGAATCCCGCCCTGCGCCCGCCCCAGCTCGCGCGCCAGATCCACGACCTTCTGCTTGGCGCCCTCGCCGGTGTAGGGGAACGAATGAAAGTAGATGGCGTTCACGCGCGAGCCGCGCTTCTGCGCCAGGTAGCCCGCGACCGGCGAGTCGATGCCACCCGAGAGGAGCAGCGTCACGTTGCCGCTCACGCCCACCGGCAAGCCGCCCGGGCCGCGCGCCACGTGGGTGGACACGAACGCGAGCTTGGGTCCGATCTCGACCGTGAGCGTGACCTCGGGATCGTGCACGTCGACGCGGAGCCCGCTGGCCTCGCGTGCCGCGCGGCCCACGACGTCGTTCACCTCGGGCGAGCGGGTGGGGAAGCGCTTGTCGCTGCGCCGCGTCTTGACCTTGAACGAGCGCGCGCCGTGGCGCGCCGCTTCGACCACGAGACGCGCGCCGGCTTCGGCCATGGCCGGCACCTGGCGCGGCACGCTCACCGCGAACGACACCGAGGTCACGCCAAAGACGCGCAACACGCGCACCAGCGCGCGGTCGAGGTCGGCTTCGGGCCCGGTGGCGCGTACCACGGCGCGAGCGTGATGCGTCTCCACGGCGACGTGGCGCTCACCTTTGAGGGCGCGCCTCAGATTCTGCTCCAGGCATTGCACGAACTGATGGCGATTGTCGCCCTTGAGGAAGATCTCGCCGAAGCGCACGACCAGGAGGTCGGGCTTGAGCGAGAGCGGCGCGTCGGGGGCGCCCGGCAGGGACACGGCGGAGGACTGTTCCATGGCGAAACCGGCTACACGCGCCGCGCGACTGTCTGGCGGAGCCTCGGCACCAGCTTGCCGACGACGTCGGCGAAGCGCTCGATGTCTTTCTCGGTGGTGGCGCGGCCGAACGAGAGGCGCAGGCTGCCGCCGTCCTCCTCGCTCAGGCCGATGGCGGCGAGCACATGCGACATCGATCCACTCTTCGAGTGGCAGGCCGAGCCCGAGGACACGTAGAAGCCCTCGCCTTCGAGGCCGTTGAGCAGGGGCTCGGCGGGCACTTCGGGCAGGCGCAGATTGACCATGAAGGGAACGCGGCCACGGTCGAACGGCCCGGGGCCGCTGAGATCCACTGCCTGCCTCGGGCCGTTCACCGACACGTCGGGCAGCTTGGACCCGAGCACCTTCTGGAGACATCGCTCGAGCGCCATGTAGTGCGCGGCATCCTTCTCACGGCGTTCGCGGCCCAGCGCGTAGGCCGCGCCGAAGCCCGCGATCCCCGGCGTGTTTTGGGTGCCCGAGCGCACGCCCATCTCCTGCCCGCCGCCGGTGAGCACCGGCTCGAGCTTCCCCGACTCGCGCAAAAAGAGCGCGCCCGTGCCCTTGGGTCCGTAGATCTTGTGCGCGCTGACCGCGATGGTGTCGACGTCCGGCCACTCGCGAAAGCTCACGGGCAACTTGACGAAGGCCTGCACGGCGTCGACGTGGAAGTGCGCGCGCGGCGCCTTCTCCTTGACGCGGCGCGCTACCTCGGCCACCGGCTGGATGGTGCCCAATTCGTTGTTCACCGCCATGAGCGCGCAGGCCGCGGTCTCGGGCGTCACCGCCTCGAGGAAGCGCTCGACGTCGATGCGCCCTTCGCGGTCCACCGGTGCCACGGTGAGGCGATGGCCCTGCTTCTCGAGCGAGCGCGCCGTGGTCAGGATGGCCGCATGCTCGATCGCCGAGACCACGATGTGGCGCTCGCGGCGCGAGCCGCCGACCGCGCCGCGCAGGGCGAGCACGTCACCTTCGGTGCCGCTGCCGGTGAAGATCACGCCCGAAGGGGAGCAGCCGACCGCCTCGGCGAGGAGGCGGCGCACCTCGCCCAGCGCCAGGTTGGCGTCCAGGCCGAGCGTGTGACGCGACGACGGATTGCCGTAACGCTCGCCGAAGAAGGGCAGCATCGCCTGGAGCACCTGAGGTGCCAAGGGCGTGGTGGCGGCGTGGTCGAGATAGGTGAAACGTTCCGGCATGGGCCTCGGTCCGGGGCTGGTGTGGCACCGCGGGCGGCGCGGGCTTCCGATCAGAATGTAACTCTGCGGCATGAAGCCGGGCAACCGGTCCTCTTTCTTGACTTTGGGCGCGATCGGCGTCTAGTTTGACGCGACCCCCGGAGGAAAAATGATCCGCAGCATGACCGGCTATGGCGCGGCGGAAACCGAGCTCGGCGGACAGACGCTTCGCGTCGAGATCCACTCCGTCAACCATCGCTTCTCCGAAGTCGCGGTGCGCCTGCCGCGCGCGCTCTCGCACTTCGAGCCGCCCCTTCGCCATCTGATCACCCAAGCGCTCGGCCGGGGCAAGATCACGTTCTCGGCCAACTGGGAAGGCAAGGACGAGAGCACCCGACCGGTGCGCATCGACACCGAGCGGGCGCGGCGCTACATGGACGATCTGCGCCGCTTGAAGTCGGCTCTCAAGCTGAACGGCGAGATCGACCTCACCACCGTGTTGGCGCTGCCCGATGTCGTGGTGGCGGGTGCGGAGCCCACGGCCGACGACCAGGCGTGGGTGACGATCGAGGCCGCGGCGCGACGCGCGGCCAGCGATCTCATCACCATGCGCGAGACCGAGGGCAAGGCGCTGACCAAGGATTTCGAGCAGCGCCTCGACCGCATCGAAGAGATCGTGAAGAAAGCCGAAGAGCGCGGCGCCTCGCGGCCCGCCGAGGCCAAGGAGAAGCTCCTCGCGCGCCTCAAGCCTTTGCTCGACGGCATCGACGTCGACCCGCAGCGGCTGGCGCAGGAGGTCGCGTTCCACGCCGAGCGCCTCGACATCACGGAGGAATGCGTGCGCTTGCGCGCCCACCTCTCGCAGTTCCGCGCCCTGCTCGCCGATCCCGAGCCGGCCGGACGCAAGCTCAATTTCCTTCTCCAGGAGATGAACCGCGAGGCGAACACGACGGGCTCCAAGTCCAACGACGCCGATCTCGGCGCGCTCGTGATCGATCTCAAGGACGAGCTGGAGAAGATCCGCGAACAAGTGCAGAACGTCGAGTGACCGCTTCCGAAGCCCGGCCCCTCGCATTGCCGCGCGGTTTCGCGCCGCGCGGATTTCCGCTCGTGCTCTCCGGGCCTTCGGGCGCGGGCAAGACGTCGGTGGTGAGCCATCTCCTGGCCCGCGCCGGCGATGTCGTGTTCTCCGTGTCGGCCACCACGCGGCCGCGCCGCGAGGGCGAAGCCGAGGGACGCGAGTACTTCTATTACGACGAGGAACGCTTTCGCCGCGGCGTGGCCTCAGGCGAGTTCGTCGAGCACGCCTCGGTGCACGGACGCTGGTACGGAACGCCCAAGGCGCCGCTCGAGAAAGCCCTGGCCGAGGGCAAGATCGTGATCCTGGACGTCGACGTGCAGGGCGGGCGCTCGCTGCGCCGCGCCTGTCCCGACGGCGTGTTCGTGTTCGTCTATCCGCCGTCGCTCGAAGCCCTCGAAGGGCGCTTGCGCGGGCGCGCCACGGACGCGCCCCAGGTGATCGCCGAGCGGCTCGCCAATGCGCCGGGCGAGATGGCGTGCTATGTGGAGTACGACTACGTGATCGTCAACGACGATCTGGCGCGCGCGCGCGCCGTCATGGACGCCATCCTCGCGGCCGAGCGGGCGCGTGTGGCACGGCTCCGTCCGTTGTGAGCGCGTGACCGCCCGGAGGCATTGACCCCGGACCGGCGCATCGCGCAGACTGCGGCACACGCTGGTGCACGGTCGCCGGCGCCTTCGTGATCGTCCTTTCGAAACGATTGCTCCCAAGGAGTCGATTCGTGGCCAAGGAAAGCAAGAAGGGGCTTCGCGCCCTGGTTTCCGCTCCCAAGCCGGGCATGAACAAGTACGAGCTCGTGATCATCGCGGCGCGCGAGGCGCGCCGGATCAACGAGATGGCGCGCCTCACCGGCGAGCCTTTGACCGGCAAGGTGACGGCACTCGCGCTCGACACCGTCCTGCGCGACGAGGTGCCGTACACCTATGAGGAGCCCGCGCCCAAGCCAGCCGAAGCTTAGATTCGAGAAGATGGTGTCCGCTCTCCGTGACCGGACCATCCTCTTCGGCGTGACCGGCGGCATCGCCGCCTACAAGTCGGCCGAGATCGTGCGCTGGCTGCGAAAGCTTGGCGCGACCGTGGTGGTGGTGATGACACCCGCGGCGCGCCGTTTCGTTTCCGCGCTCACCTTGGAAACCCTTTCCGGAAATCCCGTGGTCACGTCGCTCTGGCATCCGGCGCGCGGACTCGATGTCGGCGAGCGCCCGGCGGGCCGCAAGAGTCCGGTCGAGCACGTGGAGATCGCCGATGCCGCCGACCTGGTCCTGGTCGCGCCGGCCACCGCCGATTTCCTCGCCAAGGCCGCGGTCGGCATGGCCGACGATCCACTGAGCGCGGCCCTGCTCGCCACCGCCGCGCCGGTCGTGATGTGCCCGTCCATGAACGTGCAGATGTGGAACCATCCTGCGACCCAGGCCAATCTGGCGTTGTTGCTCGGCCGTGGCGTGACCATCGTGACGCCCGAGGACGGCGAGCTGGCGTGCGGATGGGAGGGACGCGGGCGCCTGGCCGCGCTCGACACGATCTCTTCCGCCGTGCTGCGCATCCTGGGCGAGAAGACGAGCGCGGCGCGCGCGCGCACCATGAGCGGCCGCCAGGTCGTGGTGACCGCTGGGCCGACGCGCGAAGCGCTCGACCCGGTGCGCTTCCTTTCCAACCACTCGAGCGGAAAGATGGGCTACGCGCTGGCCGAGGCGGCGCGCGACCGCGGGGCCCAAGTCACGCTCATCAGCGGGCCCACGGCCCTGCGCGCGCCCTTCGATGTGGCCTTCGTGCCCGTGAACAGCGCCCAGGAGATGAAGCGGGCGTTGGATCACGCCGCGCGCCAAGCCGACGCCGTGATCATGGCGGCGGCGGTGGCCGATTTCCGCGCCGCCAAGGTGGCGCCGCAGAAGATTCGCCGCCGCGACGGTCTGGCGCTCGAGCTCGAATCGACCCCCGATCTCCTGCGCGGCGTGCCCCGTCGTGCCGGGCGCGTGATCGTGGGCTTCGCGCTCGAGACTGAGAACGGCGTGGCCGGGGCTCGCAAGAAACTGGCCGAGAAGGGCTGCGACTTCGTCGTGCTCAACGATCCCACACGGGCCGACTCGGCATTCGGAGGCGACACCAACCGGGTCGCTCTCGTGGATGGGCGCAGTGTGGAAAGACTGCCCACGCTCAGCAAGCGCGAGGCGGCCGAGAAGATCTGCGAGCGCGTCGAGGCTCTGTGGAAAAACGGCAAGCCGGCGGAGCGCCTGGCGCGAAAGCGAAAGAAGGCGCGGCGATGAGCGAGCGCGAGGAATCCCGGCTCGTCGTCCGCTTTCTGGAGCAGGAGATCGCCCATGGCCGCGCTTCGCTTTGGGAGGCCGCGATCTCGGCTTCACGGCGGGAAGGGGTGAAGGATGCGCCGGCGTCGGCGCAGGCACCTACGCCCGCGCCCTCCGTGCGCAAAGCGCCGGCTTCAGGTCTCCCCGTGATCGATCGCGAGGTCGAAAGCCTGCTCACAGACGGGCCGCAGGCGCGCCCCGGCCCCGGCGATCCGCTCCCCGGCGACGATCTCGCGAAGATCGCGGCCGAGGCGCGTAGCTGCACGAAGTGCGGACTCTCGGGATGCCGCACGCAGGCCGTGCCCGGCGTGGGCACCGGCTCGAGCGGCATCGTCTTCGTGGGCGAAGCGCCGGGCGCCGAGGAGGATCGCCGCGGCGAGCCCTTCGTGGGCCGCGCCGGCGAGTTACTCACGAAAATTCTCGCCGCCATGGACGAGCGCAAGCTCATTCCGGACGTGAGCGTGAGTCGCGAGTCCGTTTACATCTGCAACGTCCTGAAGTGCCGTCCTCCGGAGAACCGCAATCCCTTGCCGCACGAGATCGAGTCCTGCTCGCCGTATCTCCTGAGGCAGCTCGCGATCCTTCGTCCCAAGATCATCTGCTGCCTGGGAAAATTCGCCGCCGAATTGCTCGTCGGGGCCAAAGGAACCGTGGCGTCGATGCGCGGGAAGGTTTATCGTTTTGGCTCCGCCAAGCTCCTGGTCACCTATCACCCCGCCGCGTGCCTGCGGAATCCAAGCCTCAAGCGCCCGGTGTGGGAAGACATGCAGCGACTGGCCGAGGAGTACGCGAGCCCCTAGAGCTGCATCACCGAAATTTTGACAGCCCTCCGGCGTAAGGTTTCGTCGAAGGGAGAGGTCTTCCCATGAGTGAGCTCGATACCTTGATGGCGAGCCCGGAGGGATCGGTCCCTCCGCACTCGCTCGAGGCCGAACGTGCCGTCCTCGGCGCCCTGTTGCTCGATCCCGCCGCCATCAGCGAGGCGGTGGGCATTCCTCTCACGCCCGAGGATTTCTACCGCGACCATCACGCGCGCGTGTACCGGGCGATCCTGGCGCTCTACGAGAAGAGCGAGCGCGCCGACACGATCACGCTCAGCGAGGAGCTGAAGAAGCGCGGCGAGCTGGAAATGGTGGGCGGGCAGGCGGAGCTGGTGCGGCTCTTCGACTACGCCGTCACCACCGCCAATCTCGAGCACCACGCGCGCATCGTGGTCGACAAGGCGCTCTTGCGCCGGCTCATCCAGGTCTCCCACCAGACGGTGCGCGAGGCGGCGGGTGGCCACGACGAGGTGCGCGAGATCTTGGACCGCGCCGAGAGCCGCATCTTCGCCCTCTGCGACCGCAAGATGCGCAAGGACATCTACCGGCTGCGCGACCTCACCACGCCGACCATCGAAGAGCTGGAGCGCCTGCACAAGCTCAAGACGCACATCACCGGCGTGCCCACCGGCCTCACCGATCTCGACGAGATGACGGGCGGCTTCCAGGGGGGCGAGCTCATCGTGGTGGCCGGCCGTCCCTCGATGGGCAAGACCGCCCTGTGCCTGAACTTCGCCGACTACGTGGCCATCGAGAACAAGTCGGCGGTGGCCTTCTTCTCGCTCGAAATGTCCAAGGAGCAGCTGGTGCAGCGCCTTCTGTGCTCGCGCGCTCGCATGAACCTGCGCGCGCTGCGCACCGGCTACTTCCCGCAGGAGAAGTGGTCGTCGCTCACGCGCGCCGCCGGCAAGCTGCACGCCGCGCCGATCTGGATCGACGACACGCCGGCGCTTTCCGTGCTCGAGCTCAAGGCCAAGGCGCGGCGCATTCGCGCCGAGACCGAGCTGGCGATGATCGTCGTCGACTACCTGCAGCTCATGCGCGGCCAGGACGGCACCGACAACCGGCAGGAAGAGGTGTCGCAGATCACGCGCTCGCTCAAGGCCCTGGCCAAGGAGCTGGCCATTCCCATCGTCGTCCTGTCGCAGCTCTCGCGCGCCCCCGAGCAGCGCGGCCCCAAGGGCATCCCCATGCTCTCCGACTTGCGCGAGTCGGGCGCCATCGAGCAGGACGCCGACGTCGTCATGTTCGTCTACCGCGAGTCCTTCTACTCGCCCACCGACGAAAACAGGAACAAGGCGATCATCAAGGTGGCCAAGCAGCGAAACGGGCCCACCGGCGACATCGAGGTGGCCTTCCTTCGCGAGTTCGCCACCTTCGGCAACGCCACCGACCTGTCGCAGGAATACTTCGGCTCTTAGCTTCCGGCCCCGGCTTAGGTTGACAATTCATCAACTCGCCCCCAGGCTCATGGGGGCGGCGTGGACGAGCCGCTTCGTCCTGATGACGCAAAGCGGTTGATCCTCGCCATTCTCTCTTGGGGAGGAGTTGACTATTCCCGCCATGCCAAGCAAGAGATGGCCTTGGACGCCATCGAAACACCCGAATGTGAGCGTGTTCTCCGGTCCGGCGTCGTACGGCCAGCGGAGTGCGAGCGGGGGACATGGCGATATCGGGTGGAAACGAAACGAATCGTCGTCGTGATTGCTTTTCATTCTCCGGTCCGGCTCGCCGTCGTGACCGCATGGAGAACGGGAGACTAGGATCGAGGTGGGCGAAATGAGCTGTCTCGAGTGCGGTGCGCCGACGAGATCCCGGCGGGAAACGTATCGATACGACGAGTGTGGGTTGAAGAATGTCGTGCTGAGCGGAATCGAAGTGAGACGCTGCACGCAGTGCGACAACTACGATGTGTCGATTCCCCGAATGGAGCAGCTCCATCGGTTGATCGCTCTCGCCATCATCGAGAAGGAGAGCCGCCTCCGAGGCGAAGAAGTGCGCTATCTCCGAAGCCTACTCGGCTGGTCGGGTGCGAGCTTGGCAAGACACATGGGTGTCGCCGACGAAACAGTCTCGCGGTGGGAGAACGATGCCACCCCGATTGGGCCGCAAGCCGACCGGCTTCTGCGTCTCATCGTGGCGCGAGACAAGCTGGTCAGGAAGTACTCCATGCATCGATTGGCAAGAATCGACGCCAAGAAGGCGACCACGCTTCGGATGGACTTCGGAACCAGCCAAAACCAATGGATGCTCCTCACGGCTTGAGGATGGAAGCTCCCGGTCCCCCGGCCCGCGGGGGATGTTTAGTATCATCTACATGTTCCAAAGCAGCTTGAGGGCCCTTCGAGGCCCATCTAAGGAGTCGGCCCCGGCCCGCCGATGTAAATAGGACGGGGGAACCCTCGGCCGGCTGCCGCCGACTGGGCCCCGGACGCACCCATTTCAAGGACGGAAGGGCGCACGCATGGCCGAGGAAACCCGCAGGTCACTCCTGGATCGCACGCTCCTGGAGGAGCTCCCGGGCGAGGAGATCATCACCGAGGGAGCGCGCACCGGCCTGGCCTGGGTCGGTCGCCAGATCCTTACCTTCTTCGAGGACACGGGGAAGGTCGGCATCCTCTTCTTGCGCGCGATCGGCGCTACCCTCTCGGCCGGCACCTACCGCCGTCAGATCTTGGACCAGATGAGCGCCATCGGCGTGGGCTCGATGCCCCTGGTCGGCATCGTCGCCTTGTTCACCGGCGCGGTCGCCGCCGTGCAGGCGGCGTATCAGCTCGAGGGTGTGGTGCCGCTGCGCTATCTCGGCGCGGTCATCGAGCGCTCGGTGCTCATCGAGCTGGGTCCCGTGCTCACGGCCCTCGTCGTGGGCGGGCGCGTCGGCGCCTCGATCGCGGCCGAGATCGGCACCATGCGCGTCACCGAGCAGGTGGACGCGCTCGAGGTGCTTTCGGTCGATCCCATCAAGTATCTCGTCATGCCGCGGCTCGTCGCCGCGCTCGTCATGCTGCCGGTCATCGTGGTTTTCGCCAACGCCATCGCCATCTTCGGCGGCTTCGTCGTGGCCACGTTCTCGTTCGACCAGTCGCCGCACACCTACGTGCAGGCACTCAAGCAGTTCTTCCACCTGAAGGACCTGACGTCGGGTCTGTGCAAGAGCGGCTTCTTCGGCATCCTGATCGCGCTCATGGGCTGCCACTACGGCCTGGCGAGCGAAGGCGGCGCCGAAGGCGTGGGGCTCGCCACCACGCGCGCCGTCGTGGCTTCGTGCGTGCTCGTCCTGGTGAGCGACTACGTGCTTGCCAACCTACTCTTCCGGGTGACCTTCTAGTGGACGCGCGCGACGCTGCGGACACCCCGGTGCTCTCGGTGCGCGGCCTCGAGAAGAGCTTCGGCGGCCGCCCCGTCCTCGCCGGCGTCGATCTCGACGTCGCTTCGGGTGAGTCCGTGGTGGTCATCGGCCGCTCGGGCGGCGGCAAGAGCGTTCTGCTCAAGCATCTCGTCGGGCTCGTGAAGCCGGACAAGGGCACGGTGCACGTGCTCGGTCAGGACGTCACCGCATGGACGAGACCGCAGTGGAGCGGGCTCCGCGGCCGCATCGGCATGGTGTTCCAGGGAGCCGCCCTCTTCGACTCACTCACCGTGGGCGAGAACGTGGCCATGGGCATCCGCGTTCGCCAGCGGCTGGCGCCGGCCGAGGAGATGGCGCTCGCCAAGCAGCGGCTCGCGCAGGTGGGGCTCGTGGACGTCGAGCACTTGAAGCCCGCGTCCCTCTCGGGCGGCATGAAGAAGCGCGTGGCGCTGGCGCGCGCCGTGGCCACCGATCCGGAGGTGCTGCTCTACGACGAGCCCACCACCGGTCTCGATCCGGTGATGGCCGACGTGATCAACCGCTTGATCCGCAGCTTGCAGCAACAGTTCGGGCTCACCTCGGTCGTGGTCACGCACGACATGACGAGCGCCTACTTCGTCGGCGACCGCATCGCGTACCTGCATCAGGGGCGCGTGCACGCCACCGGGACGCCGGAAGAGATCCGGCGCTCCGAGGATCCGATCGTGCGCGCCTTCGTCGAGGGGCGGAGCCAGGGTCTCGCGGTCACGCACTAGGACGCGAGACGGAGGAAGCATGGCGGGACGCAACACGGAGATTCGGGTCGGCATCGCGGTGATCGGAGCGCTGGCGCTCGTCATCTGGGGCGTCACGTGGCTCTCCGACGCGCGCCTGGCCCGCAAGCGGCGCGTCTACAACGTGCGCTTCTCCGACGTGGGCGGCCTCGCCACGGGCGATCCGGTTTCGGTCAATGGCGTGAGCTTGGGCAAGGTGCTCGACATCTCGCTGCGCCCGGGCGGCGTCAACGTGAAGTTCGCCATCGACCGCGGCGTTCGCGTGACGCGCTCGTCGAGCGTCAACGTGCGCAACACCGGCCTCATGGGCGAGAAGTTCATCGCCGTCGATCTGGCCGAGGATGGACCCGTGTACGGCGAGCGCGACACCATCCTCGGCTATTACGAGACCGGCGTGCCCGAGGTCATCAGCCAGATGGGCGACGCGCTCCACTCCTTGCAGCGGGTCTCCGACCAGGTGGACCGCCTGCTCGCCCTGGCGGAGGAGCGCGGCACGCTGCGCAAGACGCTGCACAACGTCGAGGGCGCATCGGTCGACCTCCAGGGCACCATCGCCGAGAACCGCGACGATTTGCGGCAGACCGCGCAGAATCTCCGAGAAGTGTCCTCCCAGCTGCGTACGCTGGTAGAGCAGAAGAACCCAATCGTGACGCGGACCGTGGACCGCCTCGACGCCACCTCGGGCCGCGCCGACACCTTGATCACGCACCTCGACGCGGCGGCGGCGCGCTTCGCCAGCTTGGCGGAGAAAGCCGATTCGGATTCGAGCACCTTCGGCATGCTGCTCCGCGACCGCCAGCTGTACGACCAGATGCACGGCAGCGTGCGCGAGCTGAACGACCTGGTCCGCGACATCAAAGAGAATCCGCATCGGTATCTGAAGTTTTCCTTGTTCTGATCCCGCCGGCGGGTTCTCCTGGGTCCGGCCCGGCGTTTGCGCCGCGCCCGCTCGCCCCGGGAGAGCCATGAGTCCATCCATCCGCAAGCCCTCATCCAAAGCCGCGCGCATGGTCTTCGCCTGCTCGCAGTGCGGTGAGGACCAGCCGAAGTGGTTCGGCCAGTGCCGCGCGTGCCAGGCCTGGAACTCCGCCGTCGAGCGGCGAGCCGAAGCTGTGGCGCCGGGGCCCACCGGCCCGCGCCCGGGTGCCTGGGTCGCGACCGGCAGCGACGGCGAGGTCCCCGTGCCGCGGCCCTTGGCCGAGGTGACGCTCGAGTCGGCGGCGCGCATGCCCACGGGCTTCGGCGAGGTCGACCGCGTGCTCGGCGGCGGCCTGGTGCCGGGCGCTCTCTTGCTCCTGTGCGGCGATCCCGGCATCGGCAAGTCGACCCTGGCGCTGCAAATCGCGCGCGCGCTGGCGGTGCGGCGGCGCGTGCTGTATCTCTCGGGCGAGGAATCGCCCGAGCAGGTGCGCCTGCGCGCCGAGCGCATCGGTGCTTCGCCGCCCGATCTCCTGGTCTTGTGCGAGACCGATCTCGCGCTCTCTCTGGCCGCTGCCGAGAAGGCGGCGCCCGCCATTCTGGTCGTGGACTCCATCCAGACGCTGGCCGCGCCCGAGATCCCGGCTGGCCCCGGGTCGGTGGCCCAGGTGCGCGAGTGCGCGCTCGGCCTCCTGCAGTTCGCCAAGCGCCGGCGCGTGCCCGTGCTGCTCGTCGGTCACGTCACCAAGGATGGTGCTGCCGCCGGTCCGCGCGTGCTCGAGCACATGGTGGACGCGGTGCTCTATCTGGAAGGCGAGCGCCATCATCCCGTGCGCCTCCTGCGCGCCGCCAAGAACCGCTTCGGCTCGACGAGCGAGATTGGGGTCTTCGAGATGACGCAGACCGGCCTCGAGGAAGTGCGCGATCCGGCGCGCGCTTTCGTCGGCGCGGCGGTCGCCTTCGAGAATCCCGGCGCCGTTCTGGTGACGAGCCTCGCGGGCACCCGCCCGCTCGTGGTCGAGGTGCAGGCGCTGGTTGCCGGCTCGGGCTTCGCGGTGCCGCAGCGCGCCAGCTCCGGCGTTCCACCCAAGCGCCTCGCCGTGCTCCTTGCGGTGATCGAGAAGCGCCTCGGCGTGCGGCTCTCTCATGCCGACGTCTTCGTGAACGTGGCCGGCGGGCTCCGGCTCGAAGAGCCGGCGGCCGATCTCGGCCTGGCGCTCGCCATCGCGGGCAGCCGCCTCGACCGCCCGGCGCGCGGGCGTCTCGTGGCCATCGGCGAAGTCGGTCTCGCGGGCGAGGTGCGTCCCGTGCCGGATCTGGCGCGGCGCGTGCGCGAGGCCGTGCTCCTGGGATACGGGCCCATCGTGGTGCCGGGATCGCAGGTGGACGATGCGCGTGTGCCGGGCGCCGAGGTGCTCGGCGCCGCCACGCTCGCCGAAGCGGTCGAAGTCGCGCTCGGTCCCAAGCGCAAGAAGGAGCGCGCTCCCGAAGAAGAAGACGAGCTCGCGCCCGCCGGGCCGCCGCCTCTCGGATGAGCGAAGCGCGCGATCCCGTCTGGCTCGTGGTTCTGGCCGCCGGGCGCGGTGAGCGTCTCGGCGGCGACGCTCCCAAAGGCTATCGCGCTCTCGCCGGCCGCCCTCTGTTCGCCTACGCGGTCGAGTCGGCGGCGGCGAGCGGGGCCGTGTCGCGCATCTTGCTCGTCGCCGATCCCGAGCCCGCCTGGTCGGTGTGCGCGGAGCTTTCCGAGGCCAGCCGGCGCATTCTCCACGGCGTGTGCCACGGCGGCGCCGAGCGCCACGATTCGGTCCGCGAAGGCTTGCGCGTGGTGCGCGCCGCCGTCCGCGCCTCGAAAAGGTCCGCGCCCGATCCCGTGGTGCTGGTCCACGACGCGGCGCGGCCCTTCGCCCCGCCTGCATTGTTCCGTCGCATGGCCGAGGCGTGCGCGCGCGGGCCCGCGCTGTGCGTGCGCGCCGTCGCCGACACGGTGAAGCAAGTGGAGGACGGTGTCGTGCGCGGCACGCTCGCGCGCGACGGGCTGGCTCTGGCGCAAACGCCGCAAGGTGCGCGGCTCTCGCTGCTCGAGCGCGCGCACGATCACGCGCCACCTCAGGGCGTGACCGACGACGCCATGCTGCTCGAAGCGCTGGGCGAGCCGGTCGCCGCCGTCCCGGGCGCCGACATGAATTTCAAGGTGACGACCCCGGAGGATTGGCGCATGGCCGAAGCCTGGGTGCGCGCCGGCGGTACACCGTGGATGGATCCGGTCGCGAGCCACAGAAGCGGAGACTGACATGGGACAGAGAGTCGGGCTCGGCTATGATGTGCATCCGTTCGGCCATGGCCGGCCGCTGATCCTGGGCGGCGTGCGAGTCGAAAGCCATCGCGGCCTGACCGGGCACTCGGATGCCGATGCCGTGTGCCACGCCATCGCCGACGCCATTCTCGGTGCTTTGGCTCTCGGAGATCTCGGCAAGCATTTTCCCGATACGGAAGCGCGCTGGCATGGTGCTTCGAGCGTGGGCATCCTCGAGCAGGTGGTGGCGATGGCAGCCGAGAAGGGGGCAGCGATCGGCAACGCCGATGTCACGGTGGTGACCGAGGAGCCGCGTCTTGCGCCCTATGTCGACGCCATGCGCGAGCGCCTGGCCGAGGCGCTGCGTGTGGGCATGGACCGGGTCAGTGTGAAGGCCACGCGTCCCGAGGGTTTGGGCGCGCTCGGACAGGGGCACGGACTCGCGGCTCTCGCCGTCGTCCTGGTCGAGACGCCCTGAGCCACGATTCCACTTCTTCGAGGAAGCTCCGCATGAAGATCGTGATCCTCATGGGCGGCCGCTCGGCCGAGCGCGCCGTCTCGCTGACCACGGGGGCGGGCATGGCGGCGGCACTGCGCCGGCTCGGCCACGACGTGCTGAGCCTGGACGCCGCCGACGGCCGCGCGCTGCCGCCGGGCGCCGAGACCTCGGCGCCCCAGCTGGAAGCCGCCAGCGATCTGCCCGAGACCGCGCTCGTGCGCGTGCCCTCGGTCACCGAAGCCCAGGCGGTGGTCATCGCGCTGCACGGCGGAGCGGGAGAGAACGGCACGCTGCAGGCGGTGCTCGACCTGGCGCGCGTGCCCTACACCGGGTCGGGCATGCTGGCTTCGGCGCTGGCCATGGACAAGGCACTCTCCAAGCGCCTGTTCGAGCACGCCGGCATCCCCACGCCCCCGTGGCTCGTGCTGCCGTCCGATGGTCCGCCGCCCGATCCCGCCGACGTGGGACCGATCGGCGGATTTCCGGTCGTGGTCAAGCCGAACGATCAGGGAAGCACGGTCGGGCTCACCATCGTCGAGGAGCCCAAGCAGCTCGTGCCCGCCTTCGAGCTGGCCGCGAAGCACTCGCGCCAGGTCTTGATCGAGCGCTTCATTCCCGGGCGCGAGCTGACCGTGGCGGTGATCGGCCACGAGGCGCTGCCCATCGTGGAGATCATCCCCAACAGCGGTTTCTACGACTACGAAAGCAAGTACACGGCGGGCGCGACCCGCTACGAATGTCCCGCCGTGCTGCCCGCCGACATGACGGCGCGCGTGCAGGAGCTGGGACTGCGCGCCTTCGAGACCCTCGGCTGCCGCGGCGTGGCGCGCGTGGATTTTCGCCTCGACCCCGAAGGCCGTCCTTCCTGCCTCGAGGTCAATACCGTGCCGGGCATGACGCCGACGAGCCTCGTGCCCATGGCGGCCAAGGCGGCCGGACTTTCGTACGACGACGTGGTGGCGCGCATGCTGGCCCTGGCCCTCGAGCCCGAGGGCGGCGGGCAGCCGGCGGTGTCGCGCGCCGAACCCAAGCGATAGGTTGAATTGAACAATTGAACAGAGGAGAGCACGTGACGCTGCGCATCCACGATACGCAGAGCCGTGGCAAGCGGCCGTTCGAGCCGGTCCACCAAGGCAAGGTGGGCATGTACGTGTGCGGCATGACGGTGCAGGACAAGCCGCACGTCGGCCACCTGCGCTCGGCCGTGGCCAACGACACCATCCGCCGCTATCTCACGTACCTCGGCTACCAGGTGACGTTCGTCTACAACTTCACCGACATCGACGACAAGATCATTGCCCGCGCGGCCGAGGAGGGCGTGCCCTACCGCGTCGTGGCCGAGCGCAACATCGCCGCTTATTTCCAGTTCGCCGACCAACTCTTCGTGCAGCGCGCCTCCGTGTATCCCAAGGCCACCGAGCATATCCCGGAGATCCTGGCTTTGATCGGCACGCTGGTCGACAAGGGCTTCGCCTACGCCTCGGGCGGCGACGTCTACTTCGATGTGCGCAAGGACAAGCAGTACGGCAAGCTCTCGGGCCGCGACGTGGATGACCTGCGCTCCGGCGCGCGTATCGAGGTCGGCGAGGAGAAGCGCGATCCTTTGGATTTCACTCTTTGGAAGGGTGCCAAGCCGGGCGAGCCGGCGTGGGACTCGCCGTGGGGACCGGGCCGGCCGGGATGGCACATCGAGTGCTCGGCCATGTCGTCGAAGTATCTCGGCGAGACCTTCGACTTGCACGGCGGTGGGCAGGATCTGATTTTCCCGCACCACGAGAACGAGATCGCGCAATCGGAGTCGGCGACCGGCAAGCCGTTCGTTCATTTCTGGCTGCACAACGGCATGGTCACGCTCGGCGGCCAGAAGATGTCGAAGTCGGAGAAGCGTTTCTTCCTCATCGAGGACGTGCTCGAGCAGTTCCGTCCCGAGGAGATTCGTTTCTATTTGCTCTCGACGCATTACCGGAGCCCGATCGAGTTCAACGAGGAGCGCCTCGGCGAAGGGCGCGAGGCCTACGCGCGCTTGCGTCAGGCGGTCGAGCGAGGCGGCGGATTCGACGGTGAAGCGCCGACGACCGCGAGCGACTCACTCGACGAAGCGGCGGCTGCATCGGTAGCTGGCTTCCATGAAGCGATGACCGACGACTTCAATACCGCCGGCGCGCTCGGCCATCTCTTCGACCTGGCGCGCACGGTCAATCGGCTGGCCGATTCCGCCGACGCGCCGGGAGCGCGGGCGGCGGCGCTCGAGCTGCGGCGCTGGGCGGGACTCATGGGTCTTCTGCTCGAGGGGCCGCGGCGGGAGGAGGCCTGGCCGGAGGACGTGCTCCGCCTGGTGACCGAGCGCGAGGAAGCCCGCAAGAAGCGCGACTGGGCCCGGGCCGACGCACTGCGCGGCGATCTTCTGGGCCAGGGCATCCTGGTCGAGGACGGGGCCGAAGGGCCAAAGCTGCGCCGCAAAGAGAGTTAGCTCCGCGCCAGTAGGGCTGATCGAAGCTCCCGAGCCGAGCTCGGCAGCATGCGCTGGCGCATAGTCCAGCATGCGCTGGCGCATGTCCCAACGGGCTCCGGAATCGCCATTCCCGCCGCGTCTTTCGCTGATTACTATTAGTAAACTATCATTCCCCACCCCTCTACTTCGCACATGCGATTTGCCTTGCTCGCGTCCATCCATCGTCCTAGCCTTTTAGCCAGAGAGGCCACGGGACCCCCGGACTCCGGGGTGGCCGAACCGGCGGAGTGAGCCCAACGCGCGGGCGCATCGGGCTCCTCCTTCGTTTGTTATTTGGGCAGCCGGGCGATTCGGAAGAAGGTGGGTGGAATGATCAACGCCATGCGCAAGGGATCTCTGCTTTTGGTTCTCGCAGCGATCTGCGCAGTGACACTCATGTGGACCCCCGTGAGCACACATGCCGCGATCAGCGGCGGCGAGACGTCGTGGACCGACGACTCTCCTGGTGGCGGGTCCACCAACGGTGATCCGGACAAACCCGATCCGTCGAAGACCTTCGGTTACCCGCGGTGGGGCGGCTCTCTGAGCGTGTCCCCGGTTCGCGGCACGACGAGCTCGTCGTACCCGGTCGACTCCGTGTCGAGTGGCTCTCTGCGTGGATGGCTGCAACCGCTGATGTGGACGCTCGGCGTCCGTCTCGGCGGATACACCTGGTAGGGAAACTGTCTCGCCCAGGCAGCCCGTCCTGGGAGGAAGAGGCAACTTGGATCGTCGTGAGCGAAAGCTGGGCTCGGACTCGGAGCTCATTGCCGCCGAAGGGCGCTCGGATCGCAAAGAAGATCTGAGCGCTCTGGCGGAAATGTACCTCCAAGCCGACTCCTACGGTGCGGCGTTGGAAGCGCTCGATCGCGCGTTGGCGGAACCGGATCTCGCCGACGCCGACGACCCGCGCCGCGTGAGCCTCGAGGCGAAGGCCGTGCTGTGCCTGCGACTGCAGGGATGGCACGGCGACGCCGCCTCGCGCGGGCTCGCCGTGCTCTCTTCGCTCACCTCATCGGCACCCGCGACCGTACGCGTCCCGCTCCAGCTCGAGACGGTGGACGCGCTCACCAGCCTCTCTCGCTACGAAGAAGCCCGCGCTCTCGCCCAGCAGGTGCTCGAAGCCGCGCGCTCGCTCGGGGATCCCGAGCTCATGGGCCGCACCCTGTCGCGCACCGGCATCCTCTGGATGCGCCTCGGCGACTGGCTCCTGGCCAAGGAGAACCTGGAGGAGGCGCGCAGCTACTTCGTCCAGATCGGTGACGAGGAGAAGATTGCCAATCTCCACGCCACCCTCGGCATCCTCCACAAGAATCTCTGCGAGTGGGCGATCGCCATCCATCATTTGCGCGACGCGCTGGCCCGCGACCGGCGGCTCGGCCGCTTCGCCAAGGTGGCGAACCGCCTGCACAACCTCGGCATCGTGTATCTCAAGAGCGGCGAGTGGGCGAAGGCGCACGACGCGTTCGTCGAGGCTCGCCAGATCTATCGCCAAGTCGGCGACCAGGACGGCCTGGCCGCCACCGCGCTCTCCCTCGGCACGCACGCGCGGCTCGTCGGCCGCTTCGACGATGCCGAGCGCCTGCTCACCGAAGCGCTCGAGCGCGCGCTGGGGGGCGGCTGGGCGCGCGAGGAAGCGCTGGCGCGCGAGTTCCTCGGCGACTTGGCGCTCGATCGCGGCGACACACGCCGTGCCGTCGAGTCGTATCGCGGCGCGCTGGCCATCGCCGAGCGCATCGCGCCCACCGGTGACATCGTGACCGAAGTGCTGCGGCGCCTCGGCGAAGCGTACCTGGTGCTCGGCGACGTGCCGGCCGCCCAGGAGGCCATCGAGCGCTGCCGCAAGGTGTGCGGCCTGCTCGACGACCGCTACGAAGGCGCCGTGCTGCATCGCGTGCACGGTCTTCTGCACGCCGCTTCGGGCGACCGCGATTCGGCGATCCACGAATGGCAGACCGGCGTGAACCTGCTGGGGGAGATGGGCGAGCGCTACGAGCGCGGTCGCGTGCTCTTCCTGCTCGCGCAGCACGTCACCGAGCCTGCCGAAGCGCGCAAGCTGAGCTACCGCGCCAGCGCCTGCTTCGCCGAGGTCGGGGCCGAGACGGCACTCGCCCAAGTCGAGAAGTGGCTGCACGCGCAGGGCTCGGCCGGCGAGACGGTTCCGGCCAGCGATCCGCGCCGCCCGCGCCTCGCGGCCCGGCGCCAGGCCGAGAAGGCCGGGCTCGTCGGTGTCTCCAAGGGTCTCTCTCGCGTCCTCGATCTCGTGGACCGCGCGGCGCGCACGGATCTCACCGTGATCGTGGTCGGCCAGACGGGCACCGGCAAGGAGCTGGTGGCCAGGGCCATCCACGAGCGCGGTGATCGCGCCGGACGGCCGTTCCTGCCGGTCAACTGCGGCGCTCTGCGCTCGGATCTCGCGCTCTCCCAGCTCTTCGGCCACCGCCGCGGAGCCTTCACAGGCGCGCACACCGAGGGCACGGGTCTGGTCGAAGCCGCGCACACGGGCACCCTCTTCCTCGACGAGGTGGGGGAGCTGCCGCTCGACGTGCAGGTCACGCTACTTCGCTTCCTGGAGCGGGGCGACTACATCCGGCTGGGCGAGACCACGGTGCGCCACGCCGACGTGCGTGTCATCGGCGCCACTCATGTGGATCTGCGCCGCGCGGTGGCCGATGGGCGCTTCCGCGCCGATCTCTTCTATCGCCTTTACGAGATCGAAATCGGGCTGCCGCCCCTCGCCGAGCGCAAGGAAGACATCCTGCCGCTCGTGCACCACTTCCTGCGCCTCTATGCCGGCGATGCGGCGCCGCGGCTTTCGCCGGATGCCGCTGCCCTGCTCACCGGCTACAACTGGCCGGGCAACATCCGCGAGCTCGAGAACTGCATCCGCCGGGCGCTCGCGCTCCGCGGCGAGGGTCCGCTGCTCGAAGCCGACGACCTCATCGTCCACCTCGATCAGCTGCCGGGCGGCGAGAGCTTCTCGGTGACCGATTCGCTCGACGAGCGCTCCGAGCTTCTGGCCGTGCTCGACCGCGCGGGCGGAAACAAGAGCCGCGCCGCCGACCTCCTCGGCGTGAGCCGCAAGACGCTCTACCAGCGCATGCGGCGCCTCGGGATCCCTCTCGAGGGCAACGACGCCGTCCTCTGAGGCCGGCTTCAACCCGATTTCGATTCGTAACCCGACCTGACATTTTCGTATCACTTGGGTAACAGCGCGCCCGCCCCCCTAATTCAATGTCCTGCTTGAACTTGAAAACACTTTAATAGGCGAAAGTAACTTTCTGAATATACGGCGGGATCGTAAACAGCCCTCGATTCATGCCGCCCAACGCCGCGAGCGGCCGGCGCGCGAGCACGAAAACACAACGAGTTACATGGTCTCTTCGACAGAGCTTCGTGGCGCGCGATCTTGGCATGCGGCTTGCCCTAGATGAGTTCCCGAGCGGAAGGAAAGAGGTTTTAGAGCCTCAATCCATTTCGACTCCGACGCCGGCAGGAAGCCGGAGAACCACAACGTATCGCCTGAAGCCGGCAAACGCCGGAGTCAGTGTCGAGGAGGTCGCTAGCTCACAGACGCACTTCCCTGGTGAGCAAGTACCGTAGTCAGTCACAAGACATCCAAATACGCCCGGTCAACGAAGAAAGGGATCGGCGGCGACTGTCCCGGTGATGCCGCCATCCTGAACGGAGAGGGTAGGGCGAGGTTCGACGGGAAAGCGATCTGCGCGACGGGCCCGTCGGCTTCGACTCCTGCCCTCTTCCGGTTTTTCAGGCGTTTTCCTGCTCGCTTGCGCTCGCCCTCCCCATGACAGTGCCCAGCCGAACCGCTATCATGCGGCCCGGACCCCGCACGACCCGCCGCCTTCGCGGCGCCCGCATCCCCAACGACCGGAGGTCGATCGGAATGAGCACGATCAGGGCGCGCTCGCTTGTCTATTTGGTTTCCGTCATCGCGTTGGTCGCCTTCTGCGCCTGGAGCTGCGGCGGCAACAAGGAGAACTCGGGCACCGGCAATCCGTCGCCCACGAGCTCCGCGCCTCCCGCCGAAGCGCCGGCAGGCAACGGCACCACCGCCGCCTCGGGAAGCACGAGCAACGGCGAAGTCTCGCTGGCCGTCGGGGAAAAGGTGTTCCACGAGCGTTGCGAGCTTTGCCACGGGCCCAACGGCATGGGCGACGGCCCAGGCGGCGCCGCGCTCAATCCCAAGCCGCGGAATTTCCACGACACGGCTTACATGAAGACGCTCAGCGACGATCAGATCTTCACCACGATCATGAACGGCAAGGCGGGTACGGGCATGCCGCCGTGGAAGGGGATCGTGTCGGAGAGCGAGGCCAAGTCGCTCATCCTCAAGGTTCGCTCGTTCGGGAAGTGAGCCGGCGGAAGTGAAGCCCGCGGCACCCTCGGCGGGCCTGGCTCGCTTTGCCCGCGTCACCGCGGGAGCTACGTTCCTCCTGCTCATGGCGGGAGCCTCGGTGACCAGCACGGGGTCGGCGCTCGCCGTCCCCGACTGGCCGCTTTCCTACGGCAAGTTCTTCCCGCGCATGTCGGGCGGCGTGCTGTTCGAGCACGGCCACCGCATGATCGCGGGCGTGGTCGCCACCCTCATCCTCGTGCTCTGTGTGTGGGCGTGGCGCGGCGATCCGCGCCCGGCCAAGCGGCTGGCGTACGCGGCCGGAATCCTGGTGGTGGTGCAGGCGCTGCTCGGCGGGCTGACGGTGTTGCTCCTCTTGCCGCCCGCGATCTCGGTGGCGCACGCGGCCACGGCGATGCTCGTGTTCTGCTGCGTCGTGAGCTACGCCTTGGTCACCTCGCGCGCCTGGCTCGAGTCGCAAGCGGGGGTGTCGGCGCGCGCCGCGCGCGTGGCGCCCTGGGCGGCCTTCGCCACCGGGCTCACCTTCGCGCAGATCCTGATCGGCGCCGTCATGCGGCACCTGGGGGCCGGTCTCGCCTTCCCCGACTTCCCGCTCGCCGGCGGGCAGCTGTTCCCGGCGCTCAACTCGATCTATCAGGCGGTCCACGTCTTCCATCGCTTCGGCGGCGTCCTCGTGACATTGACCGTCTGGTTGCTCGCTTTCGTCGCCTTCGGCGCCCGACGCGAGGCGCCGGTCACATGGCGGCTCGCGCACCTCGCCGCGATCCTCGTCGTCTTCCAGTTCGCGCTCGGGGCGGCCTCGATCCTTTCGGGCCTCAACCCGTTCGTCACCGTCGCGCATCACGCGGGCGGCGCCGCCCTGCTCGCGCTCCTGCTTTCGCTCACGCTCTGGAGCTACCGCCTGGCAGCACCCTCGCGAGCGCCGGTGTTGACCGGTGCGCTCGCCCAGGAGACGCCGTGACCGTCGCCGAGCAGGTGGCGAGCCGCGCCGGTCTCGCCGATCTCCTCGATCTCACCAAGCCAAGGCTCTCGCTGCTCGTCGTCCTGAGCTGTGCGGTGGGCATGGCGTTGGCACCCGTGTCGCCGCCGGGGTGGGGGCGGGCGATCGCCGCCATCGCGGCCACAGGTGCGGTGGTGGGCGGCGCCAACGCGCTCAACTGTTATCGCGAGCGCGAAAGCGACAAGTGGATGCGGCGGACCCGCAATCGTCCGTTGCCTTCGGGACGGCTCGATCCCACGACAGCACTCGCCTTCGGGCTCACGCTCGCGCTCGGCGGAATCGCGGTCCTTCTGTGGCTCAAGCCGCTCTCGGGCGCTCTCGCCACTCTCGCCGTGGCCACCTACGTGCTCGTGTACACGCCGATGAAGCGCACGAGCTCCCTGTGCACGCTGGTGGGCGCCGTCCCCGGCGCTATTCCGCCGCTCATCGGCTGGACCGCGGCCGGCGGGGGCCTCGACCCTGGCGCCTGGGCGCTCTTCGCCTGGATGTTCCTGTGGCAGCCGCCGCACTTTCTGGCGCTCGCCACGTTGTATCGCGAAGACTATGCGGCGGCGGGCATGCCCATGTTCCCGGTGAAGCACGTGGACGACGGCACGGTGGAGCGTCAGACCGCGTTGTGGATCGCGGCCCTGGTGCCGATCCCGGTCCTGCTCGTGCCCTTGTCGCGCGCCGGGACCATCACCGCGGTCGCGACACCACTCCTGGGCCTCGCCTGGTTCCTCGTGGCGTGGCGCGGACGCAAGACCGGCGCCACCACGGCCTGGGCGCGCTCCACCTTCATCGCCTCGATCCTCTATATGGGCCTCACGCTGCTCGCCTTCGTCCTCGACGCCGGATCCTCTTGATCGATCCCGCCACGAAAGCTCCGGCGGTGGAGGCGCGCGCGCTCACGACGCGCTACGGCGAGCGCACGGCGCTGGACCATCTCGATCTCGCCGTCTCGGCGGGCGAGCGCGTGGCGCTCCTCGGCCCCAATGGCGCCGGCAAGAGCACGCTGATCTCGATTCTGGCGACACTGCTTCCACCCACCTCCGGCGACGCGCGCATCATGGGCGTCGACGTCGTGCGCGATCCCTTCGCCGCGCGCCGCCGTCTCGGCATCGTGTTCCAGGGACCGAGCCTCGATCGGCGCCTGAGCGTGGAAGAGAACCTGCGCCTGCTCGCACGGTTGTACGGACTGGGTGGCGCGGCACTGGCGCGCGCGGTGGACGAGGCGCTGGCGCGCGTCGACCTCGCCGACCGCCGCCGTGACCGCGTGTCGACTCTATCGGGCGGCCTGGCGCGGCGGCTCGAAGTGGCGCGGGCACTGCTCGCGCGTCCCAGCGTGCTCCTGCTCGATGAGCCCACTTCCGGCCTCGATCCGGCGGCGCGCGCGGAAGTGTGGGAAGCCATCGAAGCGCAATCGCGCGCCGGCACCGCGGTGCTCTATGCGACTCATCTCGGCGAGGAGGCGGAGCGCGCGCACCGCGTCGTCATCCTCGACCAGGGCCGCATCGTGGCGGAAGGCGACCCCGCTTCGCTCAAAGCCGGAGTCGGCGGCGACGTGCTGGTGGTCGAGTGCGCCGATCCCGA
>DASYSL010000082.1:0-6239 GCA_036003365.1 Candidatus Eiseniibacteriota bacterium | reverse complement strand
GTGGACACGTCGGACACCTTGCCGCTCGCCGCGCTGGCCGAGCTGGCCGATCCCCCTTGCCCTGAGCTCGCGTCGGCCGGCTTCTGCTCCTCCGGCTTCTTCTTCTCGACCGCCTTCTCGGCCTTCTTGCTGATGTCTTTGACCGAAGGGAACCCAAAGCTCGAGGTGATCATCGCCCCAAGCCCAAGAACGACCAGAGGGACAATGAACACCGGAATCCACGCGCGACCCGTCATGACTTGCTCCTTAGATGATGTCGGGTGGACCACTCACTCGCCCGCGGGCGAGTGAGTCGTCCACTAAGTGTTGAGCAGGCAGGCCTGCAGAGTGGCCCTTATGGTCCCTCAACAGGCCGCACGGCCTGTTGCTGTCGACGCCTGCGCCAAGGGATAAGGCGCGGAAATGCCGGGGATTGGCTCATTCAGGCGCGGAAGCCGCCTGGGCCGCGAAGGTGTAGGATGGCGCGCGGTTTATGTGCCGGTCTGGACACTCATTCGAGGAGGCGTCATGAGGGGACTACTGATTCGCTGGGTCGTCACCGCGCTCGCGTTGTGGCTCACGGCCGTGATCGTTCCGGGCCTCGTCAGCATCCACAGCGTGGGTGCGGCGATCATCGCCGCCCTGGTGCTCGGCCTGGTCAACGCGATCGTGCGTCCCGTCCTTCTCCTGCTCACGCTTCCATTCACCATCGTGACGCTCGGCTTGTTCATCTTCATTCTGAATGCCGCGATGTTCGGCCTGGCCGCGTTGCTCGCCGGCAAGGGCTTCGAGGTCCACGGATTCTGGGGCGCCTTGGTGGGATCGCTGCTCGTGAGCGTGATCTCGCTCGTTCTCAACATGCTCATCGGCGAAGCGGGCAAGCCCAAGAAGATGGAGTCGGGCTACAACAAGTAGAAGTGCGACCTCAATGCAGCCGCTTGCGCCGGTTCTTGACGAAGTCCACGAGCACGTACGCGCCGAGCGTCTCAAGGTCTGAGTAGTAGGCGCGGCCCTTGGCCAGGCGCGTGAATTTATCGACGAAGCCGCGGAGTGCGGGGTCGTCGGCCACCATGAAGGTGGTGATGGTGATGCCCTTGCGGCGGCAGCTCACCGCCTCGTCGAGCGTCTTGTTCACGATCTTGGGATCCAGGCCGAACGGGTTCTTGTAGAGGCGTCCGTTCTCCCAGATGCACGACGGCTTGCCGTCGGTGATCATCACGATCTGCTTGTTGGCGTGACGGCGGCGCAAGAGGATCTGCTGCGCCATGCGAAGCCCGGCCTTGGTATTGGTGTGAAACGGTCCTACCCCCACGTAAGGCAGCTTCTCCAAAGGCACCAGAGAGGCATCGTCGCCGAACAGAATCACGTTCAGCTCGTCTTTGGGATACCGGGTCGTGATCAGCTCGGTGAGGGCCAGGGCCACGCGCTTGGCGGGCGTGATGCGATCCTCTCCGTAGAGAATCATCGAGTGGCTGACGTCGAGGAGCAGAACGGTGGCGCAGGCCGAGAGGTGTTCGGTCTCGTAGATCTCGAGATCTTCTTCGTGCACCGAGAGATCGTCGAGGCCACCGCGGCGAATGGCATTGCCGAGAGTCGAAAAGGAATCGATCTCGGTGACGGCGTCGCCGAATAGATAAGGCCGCGTCTCGGACAAGCGCTCGTTGCCTCCGCCGGACTGCGGCACGCGGTGATCACCCGCCGCGTCCTTGCGCAAGGAGCCGAAGATCTCGTTCAGCGAGTCGCGGCGGATCGTGCGCTCGCCCTTTTTCGTCAGCTCATGACGGCCCGGCTTCACCTCGCGGATCGACTCGTTCTCCGTGAGCCACTTCTTGAAGTCCTCGATCGAGAACTTGCCGTCGAAGAGCCCGTAGTGCTTGCCGATCCGGTCCAGAGCCTCGAGCGCTTCGTCCACGTCTCCGTTCACCGAGAGAAGGATCTGGTGATAGAGCTGGAGGAGCGCCTTGCGGAAGTCGGGGTTGTCGAACCAGCCGCCCTTCCACTTTTCGTAGCGAAATCGCATGGCCTGAGGATACCACTCCTATGCGGCCGTCCCTTGCAGAGCTTGCCCCGTCTCGACCGCGGATTCGCGCGTGGCCGCGCGGTAGGCGAACCAGCATGTCATCGCGAGGGTGGCGGAGAACAAGAACGAGGCGCCCGGCAGGTACACCGGCGCAGAAGGCGAGGTGAAGTAGCCGAAGATCTGTGTCATGAGCACGGGGCCCGTGATCGAGGCCAGCGAGATCAGGCAGGCAACCGCACCCTGCAGCTCTCCTTGCGCGTCGGGCGGCACCCGATGCGTGAGCAGCGCATTGGTGCTCGGCATGACGAGAGCGCCGAAGAGCCAGGTGACGAGCCATGCGAACATCATCCAGCCCTGCGTGGCCAATCCGAAGCCGATGTAGCCGAGGCTGGCGCTCGCGATTCCCAGGAGGGCCGAGCGGCGCTCGCCGATGCGTGGCACCAACCGGCGCATGAGCAAGGCCTGGCTCGCGGCCATGACCACACCCGCGCAGGTGAACGAAGCTCCGATCAGGGCTTCCGACCAGCCGAACTTGAGCTTGGTGTAGAACGACCACGTGGACGGCATCACCTGGTTGGCGACCATCCAGAAGAAGAACGCGCCGAGCACGTTGCGCACCGCCGGCCGCTTCCACATGTGAAACAGAGTGCCCAGAGGATTGGCGCGACGGGGGTTGAACGCGCGCCGTCTCTCGCGCGGCAAGGACTCGGGCAGGACGAAGAACCCGTAGATGAAATTGAGCAGGCTGAGCGTGGCGGCGGCGAAGAAGGGCGCGCGCACGCCAAAGCCGCTCAGGAGGCCGCCGAGCCCGGGCCCGATGATGAATCCGATGCCGAAAGAGGCGCTGATCAGCCCAAAGCTCTGCGCGCGCTTTTCAGGGGCCGAAATGTCGGCCACGTAGGCGTAGGCCGGCGTGAACGAGGCGCCGGCGATGCCCGAGATGGCGCGCCCGAGGAAGAGCCAGCCCAAGGTGGGTGCGAAACCCATGATCAGGTAGTCGACGCCGAGCGAAGCGACGGAATAGAGGAGAACGGGCCGGCGCCCGAAGCGATCCGAGAGGCCGCCCAGGATCGGCGCGCACACGAACTGCATGATGGCGTAGACGAAGGAGAGCCAGCCGCCGAACACGGCGGACTGGCTCACGCTCCTGCCGGTAAGCTCGACCAGCAATCGCGGCAGAATCGGCGCGATGAGGCTGAAGCCGATGGTGTCGAGAAGGACCGTGATCCCGATGAAGTAGAGCGCGTTGCGGCCAGGAACGCGGTTGGTCACGCCGTGGCGCTCCTAGTCGTCGTCGTCTTCGTCGCGCGTGCGCATGCCCGAGAGCATCGACTTGAGCATGTCGCGATAGGACACCTGCCCGGCGTCGACGCGCTCGCGCGACAGCGCCGAGTTCTGGTGCAGACCTTCGAGCACGAACTCCATCGCCGGGCCCAGCTCCTCCGGTGTCGACAGCTCGAGGTGCTTGCGGGCGAGGGCCTCGAGACCGCCCACGGCGGCCAGACCTTTATAGAAGTCCTGCGCCGGTGTTTCGTCCGATACCTCGACCGTCTTGCCGGCCGAGAACCAATCGAGCACCGGGCGGTACACGGAGTTGGCCGTGGGATCCTTGCCCTTGGTGCGGTAGGCGTCGGGGAAGCGGCGCGCGAAGAGTCCCTTCACGCCTTTGCCGATCAGATGGCGGGCCACGTTGACTGGTCCCTCTTGCTCGCCTTCGAATACCAGCTCCACCTTGCCGCTGATCGCCGAAAGAGCGCCGTGCAGGTCGGCGAGGCGCGGCAGCACGTGTTTTTCGCCCGTGCGCAGACCGCGGCGCTCGGCGTTGGAGATCACGTTTTCGAGCAGCGCGATGGTCATGCGCGCGCTCACTCCCGAGGTCTGGTCGACGTACTCGCTCTTGCGCGCCTGCACCGCGATCTCCTCGATCAGCTCGCGGAACCACTGCGGCACCACTACCTCGACCCCGGCGTCACGCGCCGACCACGCCTCCTGCTGTGTGATCGCCATGCCGTCCTCGACGGACAGCGGATAGTGCGTCGTGATCTGCGAGGCGATGCGGTCGCGCAGCGGCGTGATGATGTTGCCGCGATTCGTGTAGTCCTCGGGGTTGGCCGAGAAGACGAGCAAGAGGTCGAGCGGGATGCGCACCGGGAAGCCGCGGATCTGGATGTCCTTCTCCTCGAGGATGTTGAGGAGACCGACCTGGATGCGCGGCTGCAAGTCCGGCAGCTCGTTGACGGCGAAGATACCGCGGTTGGTGCGCGGGATGATGCCGTAGTGGATCACTTCCTCGTCGGCGAAGGTGAGGCGGCGCGTCGCCGCCTTGATCGGATCCACGTCGCCGATGAGGTCGGCGATGGTGACGTCGGGCGTCGCCAGCTTCTCGCGATAACGCTCGTCGCGCGACAGCCACACGATCTCGAGCCCGTCTCCCCTTTCCTGCAACCGCGCGCGGCAGCTCCGGCACACCGGGTTCAGGGGGTCGTCGTTCAGCTCGCAGCCGGCCACCGCCGGCAGCCACTCGTCGAGGAACGCGGGCAGGGCGCGCAGGATGCGTGTCTTGGCCTGGCCGCGCAGCCCGAGAAGGATGAAGTCGTGCTGCGACAGGATGGCGTTCTCGAGCTGCGGCACCACCGTCTTGTCGTAGCCCACGATGCCCGGGAAGAGATTCACGCCCTCACGGATGGCGGCGATCAGGTTTTCACGCAGTTCCTGCTTCACCGTGCGCGACCGATACCCCGAGGCTCGAAGCTCGGCCAGCGTGCGCGGCTTGGGTGCAAGGCTCGTCATTTTCGGCTTTCTGGTGGGTGCGGGAACGGCTCGGTCGGGCCTCCGGCTGGGGCTTCGCCCGAGCGATTTCGTCACATCGTCGACTGGAGTATAGCAACAGGGCGACCGCTCTGGGCCCCGCCTCAAGGCGGGGCGCCGCGGGGCCGAAAACGCAGGGGGGAACTCCGTCTGCAGGAGAGAGCGGGATCGCACCCGGGCGCAGCCGACCGCATCGGTCAGGGAGGAAAGATGCCGGCGAAAACCTGGTGGAGAAGCGCGCGCGCCGGGCTCGGCGCCGCGTTGCTCGTGTTGCCCACGCTCGCCTGGGCGGGCGTGATCAGGGGCACGCTCGAGGTTCCCACGATGACGAGCGAGGCGAGACTCCATCCTTATCCGGGACGCGCCGGCTCCATGACGTCGGCGATGCACGCTGCCGGTTTGGTCACGGATGCCGTCATCTACGTCGACAAGCTGCCGGCCTCGGTGCCCGTGCCGCCGCCGCCGACCGCGACCCCGGAGCTGGGGCAGAAGGACCAGTCGTTCGTGCCGCGCGTGCTGGCCGTCCAGAAGGGAACCGTCGTGTCGTTTCCAAACCACGATCCCATCTTCCACAACGTGTTCAGCGTCTCGCCCTACAAGCGATTCGACCTGGGCAAGTATCCGCGCGGGCAGACGCGCAAAGTTCGCTTCGACAAGCCGGGACTCGTGAACGTGTACTGCGACATCCACTCCGACATGGCGGCCTTCATCCTGGTGCTCCCCCACCACGCCTTCACCATGCCTGCCGCCAACGGCTCCTTCGCCCTTCCCGATCTCCCCGCCGGCACCTATACCATCAAGGTCTGGCATCCCGACTTGGGCGAGATCCACCGCGACGTCGACGTTCCCGCCCACGGCGACGTGACCGCGGACTTCCGGTACTGAGCGTGCGAAGCAGCCTGCGCTGGCGCATCCTTCTATTCACGGTTGTGCCGCTGGTCGGCCTCGTGCTGGCTACCTTGTGGGTCGTGAACCGGAACGTCTCGCAGCAGGTGCATCGCAATCTCGAGCTGGATCTGCGTCGCGCCGCCGCGGTGTTCGAGGACATGCTCCACGAGCGCGCCGAGCAGCTGCGCGTCGCGAGCCGCGTCATCGTGCGCGACCCGCGCTTCTTCTCGGTGCTCACCCTGCCCGGCTCGCATGCCGATCCCGCCTATCGCAACACCGTGGCCGGCGTGGCGCGCGACTTCAATACCATCGCGCACGCCGACCTGCTCGTCGTCCTCGACGAGTATGGCAAGCCCGTGGCCTCGGTGGGCAGCGAGAACGCACCCCGCGTGCAGGAGACGGATTTTGTTCGCAAGGCGCTCCACGGCACGGCGACCAGCGGCATCGTGGTCGCGCCGCCGTTGCACTTCCAGGGCACGGCGACACCGGTGATTGCGGGCGGCCGCGTGGTCGGCGTGCTCGTGCTCGGCGCCAGCATCGGCCA
>DASYSL010000081.1:0-11943 GCA_036003365.1 Candidatus Eiseniibacteriota bacterium | reverse complement strand
CCTCGCCCTCGCGCGCGGCGATCGCGTGCGCTTGCTCCTCGGATCATTCGATGCCGGCGACGACGCGCGCTCGGCCGCGTTGCCCGCACGCGCGCCGACCTCGGCGCTGCAAGGCGCCGCTGTGGCCGCGGGCCCTGTCCTCGTCTTCTTCGGCCGCGCCGAGCGCGACGCACGCGCCACCGCCGCGGGCGCGTGGCCCATCCTCGGCCGCTATCACCGCACGGTGCTCGAGCGATCGCGCCGCGGTGCGCTCGCCGAGACCGAGGTGGGTCTCGCGCTCGCCGGCTCGTGGCGCGGCACGCCCTGGCACGCGAGCGTCACGCATGCCGCCTATTCCGGCGCCGCGGCGCGCCGCTTTCCTGACAGTATCGGCCGAAGCTCGGGCAGCTGGCTCGCGCTCGCCTGGTCGCGCGCCGCCCGCGTCACGCGCTGGGATCAGCGCCTGGCGCTCGGCCCGGGAGGCCAGTGGGGGAGCGACACGCGCCTGCGCTGGCTCTCGTCATCAACGCGAGGCGTGAAAGGCGTTGGCGGAGGGGCAAGCGCGGGCCTGGGCGCAGGTCTGGGCGCAAGCCTCGCCTGGCGCCATTGCTCCGACGGCTTCGCCGCGCCCGAAGCCGTGCCGCGGAGCGAGCCCCTCGACGCTCTCTCGCTCCGCCTCGACGCGCGCGCGCGCCCGCACCGTCCGGCCGCGTGGCTCGAGCTGCGCTCGCAAAGGCGCTGGCTCTCGCCCGATGCGACCGACACGCCCGGTCGCGCATGGGATCGCACGCTGACCGCCGGGGCGCGCTTCGGTCCGCCAGCGCGCGCGGTTTCCCTCGAAGCCTTTCGCCGCGAGACCTGGAAGGAGGACGCGAGCGCAACCCCGAGCGCAAACCCGTCCGCGAGCGACCCCGATTCTCGGTTCGGGCTCGTCAGCCGCGCGGCTTCGTGGACTTTGGTGGCCCGCGGCTCGTGGCGCCCGCCCGACGCGCGCTGCCGGGTATGGCTCGGCTGGCGATCCCGCGGCTTCGGCCATGCCGCCCTCGAGAGCTGGCAGCTCGCACTCACCTCCGAAAGGCCGGGTGCCGATGCGTCGCTCGTCGCCGACCTCTACCCGGGGCGCATGACGGGTGCGGCTGACGGCCTCGAAACCAGCCCCGACCCGCTGTCCGGCCTCCGCTGGGAGACACGATCTTCTCCGGCGCGGCTTTCGGCGCGCCTCGGCGTGCCCTTTACGCGCGGCCCGGTCTCCCGCGCCGAGTTCGAGACGCGCTACGCCACCCCTTCGGGCCACCCGCGTTTGGAGTTATGGTTGTCGGTGCGCGGCGGCAGGGGAGCAAGCCGGGGGAGCCCATGAGGGAGCCCATGACCCGGCTTGCGGCCCCGCGGGCCCCGCCCCGAAGCTCGCCGCGAAGCCCGAGCGACCCCCTCGATTGGAGGCCATTCCGATGGATTTCGCGACGCGTATGTCTCGGCTGGGCACCGAGACGGCTTTCGAGGTTCTGGCCCGGGCGCAGGCGCTCGAGCGCAAGGGACGCGATGTCGTCCACCTCGAGATCGGCGAGCCCGACTTCGACACCCCCAAGCACATTCGCGACGCCGCCGTGCAGGCGCTCAACGACGGCTGGACGCATTACGGCCCCTCGGCTGGCCTGGCGGAGATGCGCGAGGCGGTGGCGCAGGCGGTCTCGCGCTCCCGCGGCATTCCGGTCTCGGCCGAGGAGGTCGTGGTCACGCCGGGCGGCAAGCCGATTCTCTTCTTCACCTTGCTGGCTCTGCTCGACGAAGGCGATGAAGCGATCTATCCCAATCCCGGCTTTCCTATTTATGAGTCGGTGATCCGCTTCGCCGGCGCCAAGCCGGTGCCGCTCCGCCTGCGCGAGGAGAGTAACTGGGCGTTCGATCCCGACGAGCTCGACCGGCTCATCACGCCGCGCACCAAGGTCCTCGTCCTCAACTCGCCGCACAATCCGACGGGCGGCGTGCTGAGCTCGGCGGCGCTCGACCGCGTGGCGGCGGCGGCGCGCAAGCATTCGTTCTCGATCTTGTCCGACGAGATCTATTCGCGGCTCGTCTATGACGGCGAAGCTCGCTCCATCGCCTCCTATCCGGGGCTCAAAGACCGCACGATCATTCTCGACGGCTTCTCCAAGACGTATGCCATGACCGGATGGCGGCTCGGCTACGGCGTGATGGAGACGCCCCTCGCCAAACACGTGGCGCGCCTCATGACCAATTGCAATTCCTGTACCGCGACCTTCGTGCAGCGCGCCGGCATCGCCGCCCTGCAGGGCTCGCAGGCGCCGGTCGAGGCCATGGTCGAGGAGTTCCGCGTGCGTCGCGACCGGCTCGTCGCCGGCCTCAACGAGCTGCCAGGCGTGAGCTGCCGCATGCCGGGCGGGGCCTTCTACGCCTTCCCCAACATTACCGGTACCGGCATGACGTCACAGCAGATGGCCGACGGTCTTCTCGACGAAGCCGGCGTCGCCGTGCTCTCGGGCACGGCCTTCGGAAGCTTCGGCGAAGGCTACCTGCGCCTGTCGTGCGCCAACTCGCTCGCCAAGCTCGAGACGGCGCTCGAGCGCATGCACGAGTTCCTGACGGTGCGCGTGCGCGCCTGACGCGCGACCGCCCGCCCCCAGTGTCGGCCGGCGTGACAGAAAGTGTCGCGCCGGCGTCACTTTTTTCGCGGCGAGTGCCGTAGCGCCGAGGCGAAGCGCCCGGCGCGCTTCGTGCATGCGCCACGCTCGTCCCCGCATCGCCGCCTCCGGCTGCCCCCGGAGGAAATCGCCATGCGTCTGGCTTCCATCGTTCGCCGCGCCCTCGTCACCACCGGTGCGCTCGCGCTTCTGTCGCTCAACGCGCCGGCGGCCACCTGCGACATCCTCTTGAACGAGATCCTCTCCGCGCCCGCCCGCGACTGGAACGGCGATGGCGTCGTCTCCGCGCGTGACGACGAGTGGATCGAGATCTGGAATGGAGGAGGCAGCACGGTCGACCTCGCGGGTTATCTCGTGAGCGACGCCGACTCCACCATCCGCTTCGCGTTTTCGGGCACGTTGGGCCCCGACGAGCATCGCTTGGTCTATGGCATCCAAGCGGTCGATTGGCAGCGGGCCAATGGCCGCTCGGTCGCGGGACTGAGCCTCAACAACTCCGGGGACACGGTTCGTCTGTGGCACATCGTCGGCCCGGACACGGTTCTGGTGGATGCGTATGCCTACAAGAGTCACGAAGGCGCCAACGACCGCTCGAGCGGGCGCGAGCCCGACGGCGGCCCCTGGGCCCTCTTCGATGGGCTCGATCCCTATACCGGCTCGCTCGATCCGGGCCCGACCGGGTGCGCGCCCTCGCCCGGCGACCCGAACCTGTGCCACGCCACTCGGGCCGAAACGGTCACCTGGGGGAGGCTCAAGAGCATTTATCGTTGACCATGATTGCCGACAGAGTTGCCGGGGGCCGAGCCGCCTCGCCCGAGCGGGCCGCTGCGAGGGAAGGGGTTCGGCCACGGCGACGCTGCCACAGAGAACCGCGAAACCGCGCCGGAATCCCTCTGAAACGCTCGGTTTACCTTGCGACCTGCGGGAGATGGTGTTAACTAATGAGTGCCTGCCTTCACAGTGCCGCGGCCGGCCCGAAACTTCTGCGGCGATCCGTGAAGCACCCCTCCCAGGCCGACATCAGACACCAGATCCCTGCTTCTGCGTGGGCCCCGAATGAACGAGTCTCCTCCCGGCGAGGCCATTCGTTCCCGCTCTGCGTTTCAGCCCGAGGTGTTCGGCCTCCTCTTCGAGGCGCACCCGCACGCTCTTCTCGTGCTCGATCCGACGACGTGGAAGATCCTGGCCGCCAATCCTGCGGCCGGCGAGCTTCTGGGTCGCGGGCTCCCCGATCTCGTCGGCACGACGATCGGCGACCTGAAGGGCGGCAAGGTCACTCCCGGCATGCATCGCGGCCCGGGTGTGAGCGAGAAGGACATCTGTCGCGGCGGCATCTGGCGTTTCCCGCGCCCCAACGCCGCCGACGCGCTGGTGGAGATCGTGTCGACGGAGATCGAGGTCAGTGGCAGCCCCGCCCTGCTCGTCGACGCCTGCGATGTCACCGAGCGCGAGACCAAGGCCCATCGGCTGCGCGAGCACGACGAGCTCCTGTCTGTGGCCATCGAGAGTCTTCCCGGCTGCTTCGTGGCCATGGATCAGTTCGGGATGATCATCGAGTTCAATCACGCGGCAGAGAAGGTATTCAAGCGCTCGCGCCGCGAAGTGATCAATCGCGACATGGCCGAGACGCTCATCCCGCCCGAGCTGCGCGAGCGTCATCGGCGCAGCCTGGCTCACTATCTCGAGACCGGTGAGCGCCATGTCATCGAGCGGCCGGTCGAGATGCGCGCCCTGCGCGCCGACGGCACGACGTTCTGGGCCGAGATCCATGTCTCGGTCGCGCATCACCCCAGCGGGAAGACGGCGTTCGTCGCCCATATCGTCGATCTCACGGAGACCAAGCGCCAGCAGCGCGAGATCGCGGTCAGCCAGGCGATCGGCCGCGCCATCGGCGAGGACAACTCGGTCTCCGACACGACCGTCGACGTGCTGAAAGCCGTGGGCGAGTACGGCAACTGGGACGTCGCTCTGGCCTGGATGCTCGACGAGGCGGGGGAGACGCTGCGTTTCGCCGAAGCGTGGCTCGGGCGCAAGGACGTGGCGAGCTTCGTCAAGCGCAGCCGAGAGCTGAGCTTCACCATCGGCAAAGGGTTGCCGGGCCGCGTGTGGGAGCTCAGGCGGCCGCATTGGGTGACTGACATCTCCGCCAACCCGAACTTTCCGCGCAGCCGGGCGGCCATCGAGAGCCAGCTCACGAGCGGCTTTGCCCTCCCGGTGCGGGCCGACGCCCGGATCCTCGGCGTGATCGAATTCTTCTCGCGCGAAAGGCGCGAGCCCGACGACGAGATGAACGCCACCTTCGCCAGCGTCGGCCTCCGTCTCGGCAATTTCATCGAGCGCAAAGTGCAGGCCGAGAAGCTGCGCGAAGCCAACGACATGCTGCGCGCGCTCCTGCGTGCCTCGCCTTTGGCCATCATCCAGGTCGACCGCGACTTCATCGTGCGCTTCTGGAATGCGGCCGCCGAGCGCATGTTCGGCTGGAGCGAGCGGGAGATGCTCGGGCGGCCGTACCAGGTCGTCGTCCCGGCCGAGAAGCGCAACGAGTTCCGGAAGCTGTGCGAGCGGCTGTTCACAGGCGAGGAGCTGAAGAGCGTCGATACCTGGCGCAAGCACAAGGACGGCTCGCGGGTCGACATCCATCTGAGCGTGGCGCCGCTGCGCGACAAGGACGGCCAGATCACCATGATGCTCGGCGTGATCTCCGAGTCGCCCAAGCCGCAGCCCCCCGGTCCGCGCATGCAGAGGCCGCCGAGCTAAGCGGAGCGCCGCGCCACAGCGCTCCCTCGCGTTTGACACTCCCCGGCTCGCGGGCTACTTTTCGTGCTGACGGGAGGCGCTTCGAGCGTCCTTTTGGCACGCCATGCACGCCCCTCCTGTCCTCCGCCGTTCCACGAAACCCCCGATCCGTACGAGGCCCGATGAGCACTCGCGTCGAACCCACGGCGATCCCAGCGCACGCCCGCGGCCGTCTCGCATGGCCGCCGGACGCCCTGGCCGAGAAGGCGCTCGAGATCCGCCGCGACATCGTCACTTTGCTCGTCGACTCGCAGTCCGGCCACACCGGCGGGCCGCTCGGCATCGCCGATTTCGGCACCGTGCTGTTCTTCCACGAGATGAGCCTCGATCCCGCGAACCCCAAGTGGGAGGGACGGGACTTCTGGCACTTCTCGTGCGGACACGTGACGCCGGTCATCTACTCGCTCATGGCGGAGCGCGGCTACTTCCCGGTGCGCGATCTGCTCCAGTTCCGCACCTTCGAGGGCCACTGCCAGGGCCATCCCTCGGCGCACGACACGCCGGGCATCGAAGTGTCATCGGGCTCGCTCGGCCAGGGTCTTTCGGTGTGCGTGGGCGTGGCACTCGCGTCACGCCTCGACGGCAATCCGCGCCGCGTCTATCCCGTGATGTCGGACGGCGAGCAGCAGGAAGGCTCGATCTGGGAGGCGGCGATGTCGGCCGCGCATTACCGGCTCGACAACATCTGCGCCACCATCGACTACAACGACATTCAGATCGACGGCAAGGTGCAGAGCGTCATGGGCATCGCGCCCTTGGCCGAGAAGTGGCGCTCGTTCGGATGGCACGCCATCGAGCTCAACGGGCACGACATCCCGGCGCTCATCCGCGCCTACGACGAGGCGCGCACCATCAAGGGCAAGCCCACGGTGGTGCTCGCGCGCACCCTCATGGGCAAGAACGTCTCCTTCATGGAGGACGACTACCACTGGCACGGCAAGCCGCCCAAGAAAGACGAGGGCGAGCGCGCGCTGATCGAGCTCGGCACCACCTACGAGGCGTGGAAAGCGAGGATGCTGTCATGAACATCGCGCTCGCCGATCCGGTGCCGATGAAGAAGACGCGCGAAGGCTTCGGCCGCGCGCTGGTCGAGCTGGGCGAGGAGAATCCCAACGTCTGCGTGCTAGTGGGGGATCTCTCCGAGTCGACCATGACGCACTTCTTCGCGCAGAAATTTCCCGAGCGCTTCTTCCAGATGGGTGTGGCCGAGCAGAACATGTGCGGCGTCGCCGCCGGCCTCGCCGTCATGGGCAAGATCGCGTTCTACTCGACGTACGGCGCCTTCGCCGCGTGCCGCGATCTCGATCAGATCCGCGTCACGCTCTGCTACACCAAGCTGAACGTGAAGATCGGCGGCGCGCACGGCGGCATTTCGGTGGGGCCGGATGGCGCCACGCACCAGGCCATGGAGGAGTTCGCGATCATGCGCTCGCTTCCCAACATGAGCCTGGTCGTGCCGTGTGATTTCCACGAGGCGAAGAAAGCGACCAAGGCTTCGGCCGCCCACCCGGGCCCGGTCTACATCCGCTTCGGGCGCGAGGACGTGCCGGTGGTGACCGACGAATCGACGCCGTTCACCTTCGGCAAGGGCGAGATCTTCGGCGAGGGCACGGACATCACCCTCGTCGCCTGCGGCACCATGGTGTACGAAGCCCTGCGCGCGCGCGAGGAATTGAGCCGCGAGAACATCTCGGCGCGCGTCGTGAACCTGCACACCTTGAAGCCGCTCGACGCCGACCTTCTGGTGCGCTCGGCGCGCGAGACAGGCGCCATCGTGACCGCCGAGGAGCATCAGGTGAATGGCGGGCTGGGCGGCGCCGTGGCCGAGGTGATCGTGCGCGAGCATCCCGTGCCGATGGAGATGGTCGCGGTGTGGGACCGCTTCGGCCAGAGCGGCAAGCCGTCCGAGCTGATGGATGCCTTCGGCCTGCGCGCCAAGAACATCGTGGCCGCCGCCAAGCGCGCGCTCGCGCGCAAGCGTTGAAGCGCGCGCCTGCGAGCCGGGCTTGACCAAGCCTTCGAGCGTGCCCTACGTTCGCGCGACACAGGGCGGAAGTGGCGAAACTGGTAGACGCGCTGGGTTCAGGGTCCAGTGGGGGCAACCTCATGGGGGTTCAAATCCCCCCTTCCGCACCAAACGCTTGAGCCACTCCAAAGCAGGACCAGGCAGCCTCCGGGCTGCCTGATTCTTTTCATGAGCAAGGATCCGGGAAAGGACTCGGCCGGCGACAAGGCGCGCAAAGGCGATCGCGTGATCGCCAGCAACCGGCGCGCCTTCCACGACTACCACATCGAAGAGCGCTTCGAGGCCGGGCTCGTGCTCGCCGGCACCGAGGTGAAGTCGCTGCGCGGCGGCAAGGCGCAGCTCGCCGACGCCTACGCGATGGCCGAGGGCGGCGAGCTCTTTCTCTACAACTTCCACATCTCTCCCTACGATCCGGCGAGCCGCTTCAATCACGACCCGATGCGCAAGCGCAAGCTCCTCCTGCACAAGCGCGAGATCCGCAAGCTCGCGGGCCTGGTGCAGCGCAAGGGGCTCACGCTCATTCCTCTGCAAGTGCACTTCACGCGCGGCTACGCCAAGGTGGTGATCGGCGTGGCGCGCGGCAAGAAGGAGTACGACAAGCGCCGCACCATCGCGGAGAAGGACGCCGCCCGCGAGATGCGCCGCGCGGTGCGCCGGAGCGAGCGCTCGTGAAGAGCGGGCTCGTGCTCGCCGCAGCGCTCGCATTTCTCACCGCCGCGTCCCCGCCGCCCGTGCTACCGCTCGTGGTCGAGCGCACCGGCCAGAGCAAGACCGAGACGGTTCCGGTGCGGGCCATCGCAGACCAGCACTATCTCGCCGCGCGCGACCTGGCGCGGCTCGTGGGCGCGAGCCTTCACTGGCGCGCCGACGTGCGCAAGCTCGTCGTGCGCACCGTGCACCACGATCTCAAATTCACCGTCGACTCGCGCTGGGTGGTGCTCGACGAAGGCGAGACGTTCCAGCTCGACGCGCCGGTGCGCCAGGTCGAAGGCGAAGTGTGGGTGCCGGTCTCGGCCTTCGAGACCATTCTCTCCGGGCGCTTCGTGCCGCAGGCGCGCCTGGTGCGCGGGCATCTGCTCCTGGTCGCCGACGAGCCCGACGCCGGCCCGCCCAAGCTCACGGTCGAAGGTCCGATCACGCGTCTCGAGCTGCCATGCAAGCGGCCGCTCGACGTGGGTCTCGTCTCGGCGCGGCTCTCGCGCTTCACGCTGCGCATTCCGGGCGCGCATCTCACGCCGCTCCCCGGTGACACGCTCGCCGGCAGCGGCCTGGTGAGCCGTGCGGGTTTCCGCCGCGAGCCGGGCGAGCTGTGGATCGAGCTTGCGCTCTCGAACGCCGCCGAGGGCTATCGCCTGCGCACGCTCTCCGATCCCGAGCGCGTGGAGCTCGAGGTGTCGCGCGCGCCCATTCCTTCGGGCTTCGTGCCGCTCGTGGCCGAGCTTGCGCCCGGCGTGCCGCGGCCTTTGCGCGTGCTGGTCATCGATCCCGGCCACGGCGGCGCCGACTCGGGCTACGTGGCGACTCCAGGCGTGCGCGAGAAGGATCTCACGCTCGCGCTGGCGCGCGCGCTGCGTGACGAGCTGCGCCATCGCCTGCCCGATACGCAGATTCTGCTCACCCGCGAAAAAGATGAAAACCTCGCGCCGCCCTTGCGGGTCGAGCAGGCGAACCGCGTGCACGCCGATCTTTATTTGAGCCTGCACTTCGACGCCGCACCCGGCACGGCGCTGGCCGGCGTCACCGCGTACGTCGCGCCACCCCTGGGCGTCGATCCGCAGCAGCTCGTGGGCGGCGAGGACGCGAGCGCGCGCGGACGGTCGCGCGCCCGCCCGGTGCTCCTCGTGAGCTGGACGCGGGCCGCCGGACGCCACCACGCCGAAGCGCGCACGGTGGCCGACCTGCTCGTCGCCACGCTGGCCGCCGACGGGCGCGGTCCGGCGCGTGTGCGCGTTCTGCCCACGTATCCCACCGAAGGCGCCGACTGCCCGGCCGTGCTGCTCGAGTGCGGCACCACCGGACGCAAGGACGAGGTCGCGCGCCTGGTCACGCCCGACGGCACGCGCGCTCTCGCCACCTCGCTCGCACGCGCGGTGGAGCGCTACGCGCTCGGCGAGGCCTGGCCATGAAAAGCGTCCTGGCCTGGCTCCGCGGGCTCTCCGCGGCGGCGGCGGTCGTGGTGCTGCTCGCGCTGGGTGCTACGGCAGCGCTCTTCTATTGGTATTTCTCGAGCCGCGAAGCGCCCGAGCCGCCGAGCCCGGCGGGCGAGCTCGCGCTGCCGCGCGGCACGCGCTCGGTCACGCTCTTCTTCGCGTCGGCGGCGGGCGATTCGCTCGTCTCCGAGCAGCGCCAGGTGCTCGAGAGCGATCGCGTCACCGAGACCGTGCGCACGCTGGTCGATGAACTGGTGCGCGGACCCGCGGCGGGAGGGCGGCCGGTGTTTCCCGCCGGCGTCACGGCGCGCCACGTGTTCCTCGACGAGTCGGGCAATCTCTACATCGACTTCTCGCCCGAGCTCGTGCGTCGTTTCCGCGGCGGCTCGACGGCCGAGTACCTGCTGCTCGCGAGCCTGGTGCGCACGCTGAGCCGCGAGCTGCCCACGGTCGAGGGCGTGACCATCACGGTGAACGGGCAACCGGTGTCCACGCTCGGCGGCCACTTCAGCCTCGAGGGCCCTTTGGCCACGAGCGAGTGGCGGTGAGTGCCGCCGCTCGCTAGACTGCGCTCCGTGAACTCTCGTCCCCTCGGCGTGTTCGATTCAGGAATCGGCGGCCTCACCGTCGTGCGCGAGCTGTTGCGTCAGCTGCCGGACGAGCGGCTGCTCTATTTCGGCGACACCGCGCGCCTCCCGTACGGGACCAAGTCGGGCGAGACGGTGACGCGCTTCACGCTCGAAGCCGCCGAGTTCCTGCGCGAGCACGACATCAAAGCGCTGGTCGTCGCCTGCAACACGGCGAGCGCGTACGCGCTGCCGGCCCTGGCCGAGCGGCTCCCCATTCCGGTGATCGGGGTGATCGAATCCGGCGCGGCCGCGGCCCTCGAGGCCACGAAGAACGGCAAGCTCGGCGTCATCGGCACGAGCGCCACGGTGGCGAGCCGCGCCTACGATCGAGCGGTCGAGGGCGTGGCCCGCGGCAAGAGCGTCGAGATCATGTCGCAGGCGTGTCCCTTGTTCGTGCCGCTCGCCGAAGAAGGCTGGACGCATCACGAGGTGACCCGGCTCGTGGCGCGCGAATATCTCACGCCGGTGCGCGCGCGCGGCGTCGACACCCTCGTCCTCGGCTGCACGCATTATCCGATCCTGGCGGACGTCATCCAGGAAGCCGTGGGCGGGGGCGTGCGCCTCGTCGACGCGGGGGCGGGCACGGCGCGCGCCATGCGCGAGCGGCTCGATGCCGAAGGGCTGCGGGCGCCGGCGGCCGCGAGCCCGCCCGAGCACCGCATCTTCCTGAGCGATCTCCTGCCCGCGTTTCGGACCACGAGCGAGCGCTTCCTCGGCCAGAAGCTGCCGCCGGTCGAGGTCGTGCACTGGAAGGACGAGCGATGGGTGCGCGTGTAGCGTCCAAGACGAACGGAGGAACTGGCATGGCTCGCAACGACGGACGCACGCCGGGCGCCATCCGCCCGACCAAGATCACGCGCGGCGCGGCCCGCCAGGCCGAAGGCTCGGCGCTGGTCGAGATGGGGCGCACGCGGGTTCTATGCACGGCCACCATCGAGGAGCGCGTGCCGCCGTTTCTGCGCGGCAAGGGCTCGGGCTGGGTGACGGCCGAGTACGCCATGCTGCCGCGCTCATCCAACGAGCGCATCGGGCGCGATCACGTGAAGGGCGGGCGCGCGCTCGAGATCTCGCGCTTGATCGGCCGCTCGCTGCGCGCGGTGACCGACCTCGCGGCGTTCGGCGAGCGCACCATCTTGCTCGACTGCGACGTGCTCGACGCCGACGGCGGTACGCGCACGGCTTCGGTCAACGGAGCCTTCGTCGCGCTGCACGACGCCTTCTTCGCGCTGGCCAACCGAGGCGCGCTCGTGGCTCCGCCGCTGCTCGATTCGGTGGCCGCGGTGAGTGTGGGCCGCGTGGGCGGCGAGCTGCTGCTCGATCTCGATTACTCGGAAGACTCGAGCGCCGAAGTCGACCTCAATGTCGTCATGACCGGCGGCGGCGGCTTCATCGAGGTGCAGGGCACGGGCGAGCGGGGGACCTTCTCGCGCGCCGAGCTGGCCAAGTTGCTCTCCCTGGCGGGGCGCGGCCTCAAATCGATCCAGCGCGCCCAGCGCAAGGCGTTGGGCGGTGAAATCGCCTTCCTGGCGCCGGACAGCGGCCGCGCCGCGGCCAAGACCTAGCGCAGTAGCCCCGGGGCCAGTGACCCAGATGTTCGGTTTCGCGAGCTCCACCCGTTGGGGAGGGTGTCAGGCCACCGTTCGGCAGGATCACCCCTCGGACCTGGAGGTCGCATGCTCTCGCCCGCCCGATTGCTCTCTTGG
>DASYSL010000080.1:0-22519 GCA_036003365.1 Candidatus Eiseniibacteriota bacterium | reverse complement strand
AAGGTGTGCGAGAGCGGCGTGATGAAGCCGATGCGCCCAAGCGCGCCGGGGATCCGGTAGTCGCTCGAGGGTCCGGCGAACGACTCGCGCGGCTCCTCGGTCAACGCGCCGAACTCGGTCTCGAGGCGCGCCCGGATCTCTTCCGCCGACACGTAGAGCGGCGCCTGCTTGCCCGGGTTCTGGCGCATGGGCATGACCTCGATGAAGCGCACCGTCCAGCCCTTCTCGATCGTGGTGCGCGCGAGATCGGTCACTTCGTCGTCGTTCACGCCGCGCATGACCACGCAGTTGAGCTTGATGGGCGAGAGGCCCAGCGACTCGGCCGCGGCGATGCCTTCGAGCACCTGGTCGAGCGATTGGTTCACCGAGATCCGCCGGAAGGTCTCGGGGTTGAGCGTGTCGAGCGAGATGTTGACCCGATTGAGGCCCGCCGCCTTGAGCCGCTCGGCCTCGCGCGCCAGGAGGACGGCGTTGGTCGAAAGCGCCAGGTCCTCGACTTCGGGGAACGAGCGCAGGTAGCCGACCAGGCGGTGCAGCTCCTTGCGCACCAGCGGCTCGCCGCCCGTGAGGCGAAACTTGCGCACGCCGCAGCGCACCATGGCCTCGGCCACGGTGCGGATCTCTTCATAAGAAAGGATGTCCTGCGGGCGCTCGCCGCCCAGATAACCGTCGGGCATGCAGTAGGTGCAGCGCAGGTTGCACCGGTCGGTGACCGAGATGCGCACGTAGGTGATCGTGCGCCCAAAGGGATCCTGCATGGGGAGAGCCGTGACCATACCTCGCAAGCCTAGGGCGCCTGCCCCGTTCAGGGCAAGACGACGACCCGGGCCGGCGGTGGTGCGGCGAGGGCCGTTCCGGTGAGCGGGGCGGCCCGCAGCCAGTAGACGCCGGGCGCCACCTTGGCGCCGCCGGCATCGCGCAGATCCCAGCTCGACACTCCCGGCGCCAGGGTGCGCACGCGGCGGCCCTGGGCATCGAACACGGTGACCGCGCCCCAGGCGGCCGCACTCGTGGGCGCGAAGCGCACCGACTCGCGGCACGGATTGCAGGCGAGGTCGAGTCCGGCAGGCGTGGCGCCGAGCGCGGTCGCGGCCATGGGACGAAGTGCCGTGCCCGTGATGGCGCTGCCGCGCCCCTCGACCAGTTTCTCGAGCTTTCCCGTGCTCAGCTTGTCGAAGCGCTCCCACACGCCGCTCGTCCAGCGCACCGCGACCGAGAGCTTCTTCGTCTCTTGCTTGGCGCCGGTCACCTGCAGATCGAGATCGGGTGACGGATACGAGAAGCCGCTCGCCGGCCAGTCGATCTCGCGCACCTGCAAGCGCCCGCCGTTCTCGAAGCGCACCAGGGCGCCGATGGCCACCCCGCCCACGCGCGGCACCAGATGCAGCCTGAGCGCCTGGCCGCCCGGGATCGAGACGTTGTGATAGAGGTGCGGCACGGCGTCGTGCGGCGCGAAGAAATCGGGCAGTCCGTCGCCGTCGAAATCGCCGGCCGACGGATGCCAGGTCACCCCGGTCGTGTCCGGCATGCCCAGTGCTGCCGAGATGTCGGTGAGCTTGCCGCCCGCCGGCACGCGGTTCTCGTACACGCGCGCGCCGCGGCTGCCACTCGCCGCCAGGAGATCGAGGTCGCCGTCGAGATCGAGATCGGCCCAGGTGCCGCCCGAGCCGGCCGGGGGTCCGCTGCCCCAGGCGCCCGTGCGATTGGTGAACCACTGATTGGGCGGCAGCGCGGGATCGAACTTGTTCTCGAGCATGAACGAGGGAAAGAGGCCGCCGATCAGGAGATCGAGCTTGCCGTCGCCGTTCACGTCGGCCCATGACGGGCTTACCAGCAAGGCCGAGGGCGCCACGATGGGCAGCCCCGCGTCGACGAAGCTGCCGTCGGCCTGATTGAGGAAGAGCCGGAAGTTGAACACGTCGCCGAGCGCCAGGTCGAGATCGCCGTCGCCGTCCCAGTCGGACCACACGGCGGTCACCGTCATCTCGGCGGTGTCGAGCCCGGCGGCCGCGGTCACGTCGGTGAAATGGAAGTTACCGTCGTTGCGGAAGAGGTAGGGGCGCGTGACCAGCACGCCGCCCACGAAGAGATCCGGATCGCCGTCGCGATCGTAATCGCCCCATGCTTGCGCCACGTCGGTGCCCGGCTGGTCGGCGGGGCCGGGCGGCGTCACTTCGACCATGCGGCCCTTCCGACTCTCGTAGAGCTTGTTGCCATCGGCATCCGAGCGGCGGGTCACGTAGAGATCGAGGTCGCCGTCGTCGTCCAGGTCGAGCCAGACTGCCGAGCGAGCGAGGGTCAGGGTCTCGAGCCCGAGGTCGGCCGTCATGTCTTTGAAGACGCCCTTGTCGTTTCGATAGACGAGCAGCGAAGGCGCCAGGTCGCGGTCGAGCGGGATGGTGAGGTCGAGGTCGCCGTCCCCGTCCAGGTCCACCCAGGTGGCCCCGAAGGGCAGGCCGGGTGGAAGCGGCGGCTGGAGCAGGGAATCGGCGATGGCCAGGCGAATCTGGGCCGAGTCGGGCCGCGGCGGTGGCTCGGGCCGCCTTTCGGGCGCCAGTGCCGGGAGGCCGCGTCCGGCCGATAACCAGGGGACCGCCACGCCGCTCACCCGGGGAGAAGAAAAACTGTCGGCCGGGCGGACGAAGATGGAGAGCACGAACGCCAAAATGAGGAAGAGCGCGCGCGGACGAGCCAAGGGTGCTCCTTCATGAGGTGCGCGTGCCGGCTTCGCAGGGTCGGCCACTCGCGGATCGAGCCCGCTCTCATTATACGCGGTGGCCGGAAGATTGCGGAGTGCAGGGGCGGGCGGTAGGCTGGCGCTCGCAGGAGGGGACGTGGACAGCAACGAAGTGCGCAATCTCTTCGACTACATGTACTGGGCCCACGAGCGGATGCTGCGTCCGCTGGCGGACCTTCCGAACGAGGAATTCGTGCGGCCGCTGAACTCGGGCCATTCCTCGCTTCGCGACACGCTCGTGCACATCCTGAGCGTCGAGTGGATCTGGCTGTCCCGCTGGCACGGCATCTCGCCGCCGGCCTTGCTCGACCCCGCGCTCTTCCCCGACCTCGAATCGGTGGAGAAGCGCTGGGCCAGCATCCGGCACGAGCTGCAGCGTTTCCTGGGGCAGATCCGCGACGAGAACCTCGTCGTGCCGATCGCCTATCGGAGCGTGCGCGGCGAAGAGTTGGCGCTGCCCCTCATCTGCACTCTGGAGCATGTGGTGAACCACCACAGCTACCATCGCGGTCAGATGGCCACGCTTCTGCGACAGCTCGGGCGCGAGCCCGTGTCCACCGACATGACGCTCTTCTTCTTCGAGGACGAAAGCCGTACCGCGCGCATGACGCCGCGGCTGGAAACCGCCCCCGCGCTGTTCGGCGGGGACGAGGGCGACGAAGAAGAGGAGGATTGAGCTGCCGCTCCACCTTTCATTCCTTCAGATCTCCGACGTGCACCTGGGCCGGCCCTTCGGCTGGCTGCCCGAGGACAAGCGCGCCCAGCGCCGTCAGGAGCTGCGTGACATCTGGCGCCGCGCCGTCGACGAGGCGATCGCGCGCCGGGTCGACGCCCTGCTCGTGCCCGGCGATCTCTTCGACGGCGATGTCGCCGACACGGAGACGGTCAACCGCGCCATCGAGTGCGTCAGCGTTCCCGGCTGCCCGCCGGTCTTCCTGGCGCCCGGCAATCACGACTGCTATTCGCGCGCCAACACCTACTACGACAACGTGAAGCTGCGCGCACGCCGCCAGGCGGCGTGGCCGGAGCATGTGACCATCTTCACCACGCCGGAGCTTTCGTCGGCCGCCTTGCCGGGGCGGCCGGAGGTCCGGCTGTGGGGGCGCTGCGTGCACGCCAACGTCGATTCGAGCGAGCGCGTGCTCGACCACGCACCGGCGCTCGAGGCGTCGTCGGCGCATGTCTTGTTGCTGCACGGCTCGCGCGACGGCTTCCTGCGAGCGGGCAAGCGGCTCACCGCGCCCTTCTCCGATGCGGAGATCCTGCGCGCCGGGTTCGATTACGCGGCCCTCGGCCACTATCACGACTACGCCACCATCGTCGACGAGAACGGCCGGGCGCGCGCCGCCTACTCCGGCTCGCCCGCGGCCCTGGCGAAGGACGAGACCGGGCCCCGGGGCGCGTTGCACGTGCGGCTCACGCTCGAGCCGGGTGCTGTGGCGGGCGCGCGTGTGTTGGCGAGCGAGATCGAGCTCGTGACGTTGGACACGCGCCGCCTGCACGAGATCACGGTCGACGTGACGAACGTGGGCAGCCGCGACGCGGCGCGCGAGCGCACGCTCGTGGCTCTCGACGCCGCCGAGGCGCGGCCCGCGGACCTCGTGGTGGCGCGCTACGTGGGACGGCCCTTGCCCGGCGTCGAGGCGGTGCCGCGCCCCGAGGACGTGGGCGAGCGCGTGTGGTTCTTCTTGCCTGATGCGGCGGCGCTGCGCCCCGCGTACGACCTCGAGGCCTATCGGCGCGGCGAGCCCATCACCACCGAAGAGCGCTTCGCGCGCTCCTTGCTCGTCGAGATCGAGGACGAGAAGGATCCCGAGCGCCGCGCGCTCCTCGAAGCCGCGCTCTACTACGGGCTCGACGCCCTGCGCTTGCGCAGTGTGGCGCCGCGCTACGAGGGTGCGCTCGAATGAAGATCCGGCGCCTGAAGGCCCAGGGCTTCGGCACCTTCACGGGCGAAGTGCTCTTCGATCCCGAGCGGCTGAACCTCGTGGTCGGGCCCAACGAAGCCGGCAAGACCACGCTCGCCGCCGCCATCTCGGCCGTGCTCTACGGCCTCAACGACGACGGCCGCCGCTATCGTGGCCAGTTCACGCCGCGCCAGCAATACGAACCATGGGGCGCGGGCACCTGCGCGCTCGAGATGGAATTCGAAACGGGACGTGGACGCTACACCGTGAACCGCAACTTCACGCGCGGCTCGGTGAGCGTGTTCGAGGAAGGCCGCGGCAACGTCACCGAGGATTTCCGCCACGGCTCGGGCGAGTACATGATCGGCGAGGAGCTGCTCGGCCTCTCGCTCGAGCAGTTCGCGCGCTCGGCGTTGCTCCTGCAAGAAGGCCCCATCGGATTGGCCGGTGCCGAGGTGCGGCCCGACTCCAAAGTGGCCACGCTGCTCGAGCGCCAGGCCTCGACGGTGGTGGGCGATCTGTCCGCGCAATCGGCGCTCGCCGTGCTCGAAGGCGCTCTGGCGAAGTACACGGTGGGCGAAAGGAAGCTCACCATCGGCAATCACCTGCGCAATCTCGATCAGCGCTTCGACACGCTGCGCTCCTCGTTGCGCGAGGAGACGGCGCGCATCGACCGCGCCGCGCTTTCGTTGGCCGAGCTGGGCGCGGTGCGCGCCGAGGAATCCGAGCTGGCGCGCGCCGAGCGGCGCCTGGCCATGTGCTCGCTGCGCGCCGCGCAGGCCGAGATCGAGCAGGAGATCATCCGCGAGGGCCAGGCGAAACAGGAGATCGAGGCTCTGGCGGCCGAGCTCGAGCCCCTGCGCTCGGTGGACGCCTTGCCGCAGGACGCGGCCGACCGGCTGCGCCGCGCCGAGGCGGAGCGCCTCGCGGCCGACACCGCGCTGGGCGAGCTGGCGGCGCGCCGCGAGACCACGATCGTCACGCCGCGCCGCGAGCTCGAAGCCACCCTGACCGAGCGCGCAGCACTGGCCTGGGCGGCTCCCGTGCACCTGGAGGAGATGGCCGGGCTCGAGCGCGATCTGGCGCGGGCGCGCGAAGGCGTGACCGATGCGGAGGCCCGCCGCCAGGAGATGGAAGCCGAGCTGGCGAGGGCCGGGCTCGATCTGACGCGCTGGGAGGAGCTGGGCGCCCGCTTCGCCACGCTCGATCCCGCGGAGGCCACGCTGCTCACGCGAGCGCCGGCGGCGATCCAATCCTGGGGCTCGGAAAAGGAGAAAGCCGACCACAACGCGCAGGAGTCGGGCGAGCGGCTCGCCGGCATCGCGCGCGAGCGGGCGCGCATGCGCTGGGCGGCGCTCGGCGTGGGCGCCATCGGGTTCGGAGCCGGCGCCATCTCGGTGTGGCTCGCGGTCTCGGGGCGCGTGAGCGGATCGTTCGCCGGCCTCGCGGTCACGCTGGTGGGCGTCGGCTTGGCGCTCTTTTTGGGGCTGCGCGCCGCGTCGCACCGGGCGAGCGAGCGCGTCACCGTGCTGCGCGCCGTGACCGAGGCCAATCGCCGCCAGCAGGCGCTGCGCAATCAGGCCGTCGAGCGCTCGCTGGCGCTCGAGGAGATCGCGCGCCGTCTGGGGGTGGAGAAACCCGAATCCTTGCTCCAGCAGCACTCCGATTTCTTGCGCGGCGAGCGCGAGGGCTCGCGCCTGCGCTGGGTGCGCGAAGATCTGGCGCGGCTCGAAGGCGAGTGGGCAAGTAGCCGCCGGCGCGTGGCCGAGTGGATGCGGCGCGCCGGCCTCGACGCGCCGGCGACGCCGGGCCCGGAGTGGGACGCCGATGCCGCGCTCCGCACGGTGCGCGAGCGCGTCTCGGAAGTGATCGCGCTGCGCGCCCACGGCGAGCGGCTGGCCCACGTCGAGCGCGATCTCGTCGAGCAGGAGGCCGCAGTGCGCGAGCGCCGCGACCGCGCCCTCGAGCGGGCGCGCGAGGTGGCGCGGGCTCTGGGCACGCCGGAGGGCGAGTGGGAGAAAGCGCTCGAGCAGATCGAAACCCGGCGCAAGGCGGTGGAGCGGCGCCAGGCGCTCGAGACCATGATCGTCAAGCTCCGAGCGCGTATCCGCACCGACGCCGAGCGCGCCGGCTTGGGCGTGGAGGCCGATCGTCTGGGAGTCGAGATCGAGCGCGCCGCAGCCGAGCTGGAGACACCCGTCGTGCTCGCGGGCGACGAGATGCGGCGCTCGCGCGCCGAGTGGGAAGCCGAGCGTCGCGCGCTCGGCAAGCGCCTCGAGGACGTGCGCAACCGCCGCCTGACGCTCGAGCGCGAGGTCGGCCACTACGAGAATCCGGCGCGCGAGGAGTCGCTGAGCCGGATGCGGGTCGAGCTCGAGGACACGGAGCGCGAGCGCATCAAGGCGCGGCGCTTCCAGCAGGCGGTCACGCTGGCGCGCGAGCGGCTGTCGAGCGTGGCGCGCGAGACCAACTCGCGCTGGTCCGAGTTCGTGGCTCAGCGCATGGGCCATCTCTTGCCGGCGCTCGGGCCGCGCTACGGGCGCTTCCTGGTCACCGACGAGCTGGATTTCTCTCTCGAGGTCGAGGGGCAGAGGCTGGAGCGCGACAAGCTGGAGCAGGTGCTGAGCGCCGGGGCGCGCGATCAGCTGCGGCTCGCCTTACGGCTCGCGGTGTGCGAGTTCCTCTCGCGCGGCGATCAAAAGCTGCCGCTCGTGCTCGACGATCCCTTCGCCACCAGCGACGACGAGCGCGCCGAGAGCGGGCTTCGCTTCCTCGCCGACCGGTTGAGTGGCGAGCATCAGATCATCTTGCTCTCGTGTCATCGCTCGCGCGCCGAGGCGGTGCGTCACGGCGATCCCTTGTGGTTCGCCGAGCGCCTGCACTGGGTGGAATTGGGGGGAGTGATGGAGACGGCGGCCGCCACGCCCGCCGTGGAACCCGCGGAACCGGTGGCGCCGGCCGTGGAAGTCGCGCCTGCTGTGGCCGCGGCGCCTGCCGCGCCCATCGCGCCGGCCGCGCCTGCCGCGCCCGCGACGGCCCGGCTCGTGACCGGGAATCTCTTCCCTACGCGCGATCCCCGAGAAGCCGCGCGCTGACGAGCTGCCAGACGCGCCGCGCCTGGTCGCCGCGAGCCGGCCGCGCCAGAGCCCGCCGCCAGGCCCGCCGCTCGCGCGGCGAGAGCCCCGCCACGTAGGCCATCCAGAAATCGATCCAGCTTCCGTCGCGCATCCACGCGCGCCACTGCCGCCGCTCGGCGACGGCACCTCCCGTATAGAGCGCGGTGAGCACCGCCTCGGCGGCGGGCCGCGTGCTCATCGCACCCGTTCCCAGCCGCGCGCGAAGGCTGCGCCAGCGCTCCGCCGACAACAGCGGCTGCCGATCGGAGAACGACGCTTCGGCCGAGCGCGGGCGCGCCGGCCATGCCGTGGGGCGGGTTCTGCGAGTTCCGAGGTTCGTTCTCAAGCGAGTCTCCTGAACGAGCTAGAAGCGCGTGTGCTGTTTCGACATCGGCGTTTCGGATTGCGGCAGGGCCGGGGCCACGAGCTTCTCGAGCCCGCAGCGGGTGCAGCAGGGCGAGTCCTTGCAGCCCGCGACCTCCTGGAAGTGGCGCACCACTTCGAGCGGCGCCTGCGGGCACTGCCCGAGGAAGGCGAGGAACTCGGTCAGGCGCGTGAGCGTGGTGCGGCTGACCACGTGCTCGAGCGCACACGAGTCCTCGTCGGCGATCTCGGCCGGGATGTCGAGGACGCGGGTGAGGAAGGCGCGCAGGATCTGGTGGCGGCGCATGACTTCGCGGCCCAGCGCGCGTCCCTTGGTCGTGAGCGCCACGTGGTGATAGGGGTCGTGCGTGACGTAGCCCGAGCGTGCCAGCGTGCCCACCGCCTTGGTGACGCTCGCGCGCGACACCGCGAGCTTGGCCGCCAGGTCCTTGGCGCGCACCGACTGCCCGTCGACCTCGAGCACGAGCATCGCCTTGAGATACATCTCCATGTGCGGAGAAAGAGCCACCCGCCGCCTCCCATCCCAAGAATTAACCGTGGCTAACTTAGCTGAGGCTAACTCAGCGGCGGAACGCGGGGCAAGCCCAAGTCATCGTCGAGAGAGTGCCGCCTAACTCTATGCGGCACAATGGCGTTTAGTAACATCTACATGCCGTACGGCATGTCGAGGGACGATAGAGGCCACGGATCCCGCATGCCGCCGGGGCATGTCCAGGGGCGATCAGGAACGCGTGGCCATCATGCCTTGCGGCCTCAGGACGCTTCGAACTTTGTCGCAATCTCCGTCACGTGAGGGTTGAGGCGGCGAAGCGGCGGGTCGCCCGAGGGCAGGGACGAGCCTTGGGAGAGCGGGACCATCTGGGACTTGGTCGTGGCCGAGGGCACGGCGAGCCAGACGTGCGCCTTCTTCTCCATCTCTTCGGCGAGATTGCCTCTGTTCCACGAGCGCACCAGGCTTCGCCGCTCGCCGGAGCGGAAGCTCGACACCGTGAAGGCGCGGCCGTTGAGCTTCTCGAGGTCGCGGAGCGAGGTGCCCACGCGCACGCCCGCGGGCGTGTGCCACCAGGTGGAGGCGTTGCGCACGCGCGCCCAGCGCGGGCGGCTCTTGGTGAGTGTGTCGTCCCAGGCCAGCTCGATCCGCTTCTTGGCATCGCCGGGATAGAGCACGGCACCCGAGACCTTTCCCTTGCCGTCGTCCGACAGCACCATCTCGAGGCTCACGTTGCGCTTGCCGAGGGCGGCCCGCAGGTTGTCGAGGGTCGAGGCGGCGGTGACCGGCCCGAGCCGCACGCCCGGCTCGATCACGCGCGGGACCGACGGCGCGGTGGCCGTCGTCGACGCTTTCGCGGCCGTCGAATTGGCGCCCGCGAAAGCGGGGGAGCTCGAGAGCAGCAGGACACCGGCAAGCAGAAGAGTGCGCATCGCCTCGTCTCTGGAAATCAGAATTCGTTGAGGGTTCCCCAGAAGGGCGCCGGGCCGAACCATGCCGCCTCGAGCAGGCGGGCCGCCTCTTCGTCGCCTTCCAGGAATCCGAATCGCCATGCCGCGAGGGCCGACACCGCACCTGACCACACTTGCGTCCACACGTCCATCTCGCCGCGCAAGCCAAGCGGCGCGTGGCTTCCGGCGCGCACCTTGGTGGCCGCGCCCGTGCCGCCGAAGCGCACGGTCCACGGGCCGTCGTTCTCGGGCAGCACGGGATCGACCGCCTGCACCACCACAGCACCCTTCACCGCGCGCGGCGCCCGCATGGTGAGCGCGCGCTCGAGGTGCGCGAGCCGTCCCATGCAGCCCCAGCCGGCAAGCCCGGCGGGCTCCTGCTGGAAATAGGAGCGCGCGACCGGGAAGTGCGGATCGCGCAGATAGGGAAGCCACGAGCCGTCCGCCGGCAGGCTCACCTCGATGCCCGCGAACTCGTCGGCCAGGGCGGCGAGCCAGCCCAGGAGACCGCGGCGCGCGCGCTTGCTCGACGCCATGAGCTCCTGCACGCGCAGCACGCGCTTTCCGAGCGGCGCCTGCTCGGCCAGCATGCCGAGCACGTAGCCCTCGATCTTGCCGCGCCCGGCGTCGAACACGACCCGGTCCTGCCCGTCGCGCAGGGTGCGCACGCGCCACCACATCTCGCTGCGCTCGATGGGCCCGGTGGCCCCGGCGGTGGCGGCCCGATAGCAGCGGTCGAGGGCCGCGAAATCGTCTTCGGTGTAGCGCCGCACGTGCACGCGCTCGGGGGAGTCCGGGAGATCACGCGGGCGCACGTGCAGCACGTGACCCATCTCGACCGGCGCGTAGCCGAAGCGCCGATAGAACGAAGGCCGGAAGGCATACAGAAAGGAGGCCGGCACCTCGCGCGCGCGCGCGTCGGCCAGGGAGCGGCGCACCAGCGCGTCGGCCACGCCCTGGCGGCGAGCCGTGAGATCGACGGCCACCGCGGCCACGCCGTCCACGCGCGTCAGACGGCCGTCGATGCGCACACGGAAGTCGAGCAGCGAGGTCTTGCCGAGCACGCGGTTGTCGCGCTCGGCGACCCAGACGCGGTCCCAGGTCAGGTGGGCGTTCTTCGTGTAGTACGAGGTCCAGCGCTCCTCGTTGGTGGCGCCGCGGAAGGCGCCGATGCCCACGCGGACGAGCTCCGGCAAGTCGGACTTACGGGCGCGGCGCACGACAAAGCCCGGGCGGACCGGGGCGCGGCGGCCGTTGGTCGCCGGCCTGGCCTCGGCGAGCGCCTTCACATGCGCACCTGGAAAGTGCGGTCGTACGCCAAACGTCCTTGCTGGGTCCGGGTCATCCCTTCTCCTTGGTACTGCTTGCCGTCGCCGATTGCGTGCAGCACGGGCTCGGACTGGAGCCCAGCCACGAACGTGGCGCTGAGCTCCACTTTGTAGCGTTTCGCCGGAGGCCGAGGACCGGTCGTGGTCGGCCCGAGCGGCAGTGTCTGGATGAGCGCGTGCTCGACCACCACCTCCGTGTGGCCGATCGCTACGCCCGTGCTGTCCGCGATCGAGACATCGAGCCTCGTGTTCTCGGGAAACAGGCACACGCCCGCGACCACAAAGCGCCCGTCGGAGCCGCGCAGGATCGTGAGCTCGTCGAGCGGGCCCTCGCCGAGCTGAATGTGCACTTTCTGGTCGGCCCCCGCCTCGTGAACCTTGCGGCTCTCGGCTCCGCGGCCACCGCAAGAGACGGCGACGACGGCCAGGATTCCGCACGATCCCCAGAGCAGGAGGGAGCGGAAAGTGCATGATGCAACCCGACTCGACACGAGGGGAACCTACTGGTCCGGAACTGGCCGCGCAACGCGGATCGGAGCGATCGAAGACCTTCGGAAATCCTGTTCTTCGTTGAAGCTCCGCCGGGCGGCTTGATACCATTTTGGGTGCATCGGGGTGATTCAAGAGAGGAACCGCATCAACATGCCCGCTTCCAGAACGCTGCGCCGGGCCGCGATCGCGCTCTTCGTGTGCGCCACGCTCGCCGCCCGTGCCCCGATGGCTTCCGCCGCCGATCCGTCGCTGCTCATCGGGCGCGGCTCCCACATTCTCGACGTGAACCTGGGCTACGGCCGCTGGCTCGACAGCCACGCGCCTCCGGGCTCATTCGGTTTCGGGGTGGGTTTTCTCCACTTCACGTCCGACTACTCGGCCGTGGGCGTGGACGTGACCGCCGATCGCCTGGGCGAGACATCACCCGAGTCCGGCCAGGAGGCGGAGAACCTCGAGCTCGTCTCGGTGCTCGCGCAGGGCGTCGTGCACCCGCCGGAGAAAGCGCTCACGCCCTATGTCGGCGTGGGCACGGGCCCCTACTTCTTCCGCTCGAGCGGCACCAACACCGATCAGGCCCATACCCACTGGGGGGTCATGGCGCGCACCGGCTTTCGCATGGTGAACTGGCGGCCCATCGTCGGAGTCGACTACCGCTACCACTGGATCATGCTGGATCCCGGCGACCCGGCGAGCCCGGCGCCGGGCCATAGCGTCACGCACGCCATGTCGCTCAAGCTCACGATGTCGTTCCTCTTCTGATACGTTTCCTTTTCTGACCTCATTCCTTTTCTGATCGAAAGCAGGGCTTCGATGCTATCCTCCGCGCGGCTTGGCACGGAGGATGGCATGTCGGTGTTCTCGCACTCGCGGCTCTCGTCGTACGAGACCTGCCCGCTCCAGTATCGTCTGCGCTACGTGGACGAGCTGCAGATCGACCGTCGCGAGACCATCGAGTCGTTCGTCGGCCGCCGCGTGCACGAAACCCTGCAATACCTGCACGACCGCCACGTCGAGGGCGCGCTCCTCACCCGGCAGGAGCTGCTCACCCACCTCGACGATTCCTGGGAGCGCGAGTGGCACGCGCGCGTCCTCGTGGTGCGCGCCGACCGCCAGGTGAGCCACTACCGCGAGCTGGCCACGCGCTGCGTCAGCAATTACTACCGCTTGAACCATCCCTTCGACCGCGGCGCCACCGTGGCCACCGAGCTGGCGGTCGTGTTCGTGCTCGACTTCGATCGCGAAGTGCACATCAAGGGCTACATCGATCGCCTGGTGCGGCTGGCGCCCGGCATGTACGAGATCCACGACTACAAGACGTCGCGCCGCCTGCCCACGCAGGCCACCGTGGACCGCGACCGCCAGCTCGCGCTCTACCAGATGGCCGTGCACCAGATGATGGCCGACGCGCGCCAGGTGCGGCTCGTGTGGCACTACCTCGCGCACGGGCGCCATCTGCGCTCGACGCGCACGCCCGAATCGCTCGACGTGTTGCGCAAGGACACCCTGCGCTTGATCGATCGCATCGAGCGGGCGACCTGGCGCCGACAGTTCCCGGCCTTTCGCTCGCGCCTGTGCGACTGGTGCGACTACCGGCCGGTGTGCCCGGCCTGGATGCCCGTGCAGGCTTCGTTCTCGTTCCCGGACCCCGCGCGCGCGGCAGCGCCTCCGGCGCCCGCCGCGGTGGCCGAAGAGCCGTGTGTGGCCGCACCGAGCGCCGCCGGGCCGCTTGCTTGACGCTTCCGCGTCTCGTTCCTTAACCTTGCATCCGAATAGTGTGGGGCGGCGCGAATGCCCGCCCGAAGAACCCCGATCGAAAGGACCGCTGTGATGGTGACGATGACGGCCACGGCAGCCGAGAGGCTCCGGGGCATCCAGGAGCAGGAAGGACAGTCGGGGAAGGCGCTGCGCATCCGCGCCGTGCCCGGCGGCTGCTCCGGGTATCAGTACGACATGGTGTTCGACGAGATGCAGGCGGGCGACCACAAGTTCGAATCCAACGGCATGGATCTGGTGGTCGACCAGGACAGTCTGCCGCTGCTCAACGGCTCGGAGATCGATTTCGAGGAGTCGTTTGGGGCCAGCGGTTTCAAGATCAAGAATCCGAATGCCCGCGGCGGCTGCGGCTGCGGCAAATCGTTCCAGACCTGATCTCCCGTCCACGCGGGCCAAGGCCTTCCGCCGCGGCCCTGCGTGCTTTCGTCCCCGGCTCCTCGCACCCGCCAAGATTCCCTTTCATGCCCCGACTCCGTATCGCGTTGGCTTCGACGCTGGTTGCTCTCGTGCTCGCCGCGGGCATCGCCGCGGCGCAGACGACGTCGCTCGTTCCGGGCGCCCACCGCGAGCCCAGCGGCCGGGCCGCCAGCGAGATCGAGCGCGCCAAGGGCCTCATGGGCCAGGGACGCCTCCCCGAAGCCCTGGCCGCCTTCCAGAGCGCGGCCTCGATGGACTCGCTCTCTTCGCAGACCCTCGAGACCTTGGGCATCGCCTACCAGACGGCGAACATGGCGAACGACGCCTACGCCGCCTACCGGCGCGCCACCGAGCTCGACCCGACCTCGGCTTCGGCCTGGAATCGTGCCGGCCAGGTGCTGCTCGCCGATCTCGGTCGGCCGGCCGCGGCCCTGGCTTCGTTCCAGCAGGCCCTGGCCATCGATCCCGAGTACGCGCCGGCCTACTTCTCGCGCAGCGTCTACCATCTGTTCCGCGGCGAGCTGGACGAGGCCGACAAGGACATCCAGCAGGCACGCATCCATCCCGCCGATGAGGACCAGTCGCGCTTTCTCTATGGCGCCGAGCTCCAGATGCTGCTCGCGCACGGCATGATGCGCGAAGCCGAGCAGGGCTTGCGCCAGCAGGTGTTCGAATTCCCCTCGGACGTCCGCTCCGCCCAGGCGCTGACGCTCGTGTACCGGCTGACCGGGCGTCCCGAGAAGGCGCGCACGCAGATGAACGCCTTGATGAGCCGCTTGCCCACGCAGGCGCCTCTGCTCAACGAGCAGGGCATGATCGAGCAGGCGCTCGGCCACCCCGACTCGGCCATCGTTTCGTTCAACACGGCCTGGACCCTCGACTCGACGAGCGCCGAGGCCGGATTCCATCTCGCGCACGCGCACCTGGCGGCGGGGGACACGCTGCGCGGGCTGGCGTGGCTCTCGCAGGTGGAAGCGCGCGATCCGGCGTTCTATCCGACGGCGTTCCTGGCGGCGCGCGTGTTCGCGGCGCGCGGCGAGAAGGCGCTCGCCGAGCGGGCGCTGGCCCGCGCCAAGCATCTGCATCCCTCGACCCTGGGCGGGCTCACCGCCATCGCGCCGGCAGGAGCCGACAGTGCCCTGGCAGCCGCCGAGCGCGATCTCTTGGCCGGCGATCTCGCGGCAGCCGTGAATCGCGGCTACGCCGCTTGCAAGAATCCGGCGCAGCGCGGGCGGGCGCTTCTCATCGCCGCCTGGGCAAGCCATACGCCGGCGGGCTCCCGAGCCACGGCGGTGACGCAGCTCGAAGCCGCGCTCCAGGCCTTGCCGGGTTCCGACAAGCTGTCGCGCGCCGAGGCCGAGCGTGAGCTGGGCCGCGCCCATTTGCGCATCGGCAACAAGGACGACGCGCGCCAGCATCTCGAGCGCTCGCTCGAGATCCTGCCGCCCAAGGATGCGGGGGCCGCACCCGCGGCTGCCGCCCTCATCGATCTCTACCTCGACCTGGGGGACAAGGCCGCGGCAGGCCGCCTGGCCAAGAAAGTGGGAGCGACCGACGATCCCGATCTCCTCGCCGCCCTCGGACGCCTCGCCGATTCCACCGGCGACGGCAAGAGCGCGGCCGCCTTGCGCGATCGCGCCAAGGCCATGGCCTTCCTGCCCTAGATTTCTCCCGATGGGCGCGCAATCGGCGCGCTCTTGACCGTTCGATGGAGCGTCAAGATACTGTGATCGCCGCCCTGCTTCCCCGTCGGTTCACGCGACCGAGCCGACGCGGTCGCGGCCCCAACGCGATCGTTCCGACATGCGGCCCAGAGTGGGCTCGCGGAGCAGGATGCGCAGAGAGAGAAAGGGACACTGATCGTGGCAAAAGGTACCGTGAAGTGGTTCAACGAGGCCAAAGGCTTCGGCTTCATCTCGCAGGAGAACGGCGAGGACGTGTTCGTCCACTACTCGGCCATTCAGGGAGATGGATTCCGCACTCTCGCTGAGGGTGACAAGGTGGAGTTCGACGTGGTCAAGGGGCCGAAGGGCTACCAGGCTGCGAACGTGCGCAAGGCAGGCTAGCGCGCGCGGGCTGGTTGTCGAGGAACGACCATCCGCAAAACCGGGAAGGCCGGCGGTGCCCGCCGGCCTTCTCTGCTTTCATGCACGCCTGAGACCCCCTAGAATCCCGCCGCCATGACCAACGCACTCGACACGAAGAGGATTCGCATCCTGGGCGCGCCCATCGATCTCGGCGCCGGCCGCCGCGGCGTCGACATGGGCCCGTCGGCGCTGCGCGTCGCCCGCGTGGGCGAGCAGGTGCGCGAGCTGGGCTATCAGGTGGAAGACGGCGGCGACGTCCCGGTGCGCAATCCCGAGGAGCAGCCGCACGGCGATCCCCGGCTCAAGTACCGCGACCCCATTCGCGAGATGTCCGAAGCGCTGGCCGAGCGGGTGGAGAAAGCCATTGTCGAAGGCTTTCTGCCCTTGATCTTGGGCGGCGACCACTCGGTGGCCATCGGCTCGACCGCCGGGCTCGCGCGCGCGTTGCGCCCGCGCGGGGAGTCGTTCGGCATCATCTGGTTCGACGCGCACGCCGACATGAACGTGCCCGAATCGACGCCCTCGGGAAACATCCACGGCATGGCGCTGGCGGTGGCGCTCGGTCTCGGCGATTCGTCTTTGACCGAGGTGGCCGGCTTCGCGCCCAAGGTGGCGCCCAAGAACGCGGTCCTCGTGGGCACGCGCTCGATCGACGACAAGGAGCGCGACGTGGTGCGCCAATCGGGCATCCACATCTTCACCATGCGCGAGATCGACGAGCGCGGCATGCGCGCCGTCATGCAGGACGCCCTGGCCGCGGCCCTGGACGGCACGCGCGGCGTCCACGTCTCCTTGGACATCGACTTCATGGATCCCGACCTGGCTCCCGGCACCGGCACCGTGGTGCGCGGTGGCGCCACCGAGCGCGAAGCCCATCTCGCGATGGAGATGGTGGCCGACACCGGCAAGCTCTTGTCGATGGACGTGACCGAGATCAATCCCGTCTTGGACGAGCGCAATCAAACCGCGCGCCTGGCAGTGGACCTGGCGCTGTCGGCGCTGGGGAAGCGGGTGTACTAGCCCTCACCTCTGGACGCCCAAGTTGCCAGCGCCACTCGCTTTTCGGATATACGTCGCTCGCCACTGGATATGAGTGGATGGACCACTCGCATGTTCCAGAACATGTAAGTGGTCCAATGGGGAGGTGGCCCACTTACTCGCCCCGGGGCGACCAAGTGGTCACTCAAGAAAGATGGACCAGTCACAGGCCGCGCGGCCTGTTGAGGGATCATAAGGGCCGTGCTGAACCGTTGAACTGAATTGGTTTCACCGCTGCTTCTAGTTAGGCGCCCACTTCTTCTGTACATACGCCGCCGCCACCGCGTCGAGGTACGACGCGTAGTGCGCGGGCAGCTTGGGCAGGCGCTCGCGGCAGGCGCGCTGGGCGCTCGCGACATCCTTGGAACCAGAGGCCACTTCGGCGACGAATCCCAAGAAGCGCTCCATGCGGGCGCGGGCCTGCGACTCGAGATCCGGCATGCGGGCGATGGCGCGCGCGGCAACGCCAAGATCGAATTCCGCGTCGGCGAAAGCGCGGAAGCACTCGCCCTGCAGGTAGTACGTGAGGCTCGAGCGGTCGGCCACCGGGGCTGCCGCCTTGCCGGCGGGGGAGCGCTGCAAGCGATCGAGCGCGCGCTCCGCCTGGCTCACGTTGAAGTCGCACTTGCGCAGCTGATCGAGCACCCAGCGGCCCACGCCCTCGGCATCGCCGCGTGACGGCAGCTCCTCGTCGTCGAACGGATCGGGCGCCGCACTCGGCATGGGCGCGCCGCCGCCGAGCAGGATGTCCAGGTCTTCCGGCCGCGGCTCCTCGCCGCCATGGCGGATCATCAACGCCGCGAGCACGTTCTGCAGCTCGCGGATGTTCCCCGGGTACGAATACTCCTGGAGCCGCCGCATCACGGCTTGCGACAGACGCGGCTTGGGATGATCGGTCTCCACCGACAGACGGTTGAGCAGGTGCTCGACCAGGAGCGGCAGATCGCCGCGCCGCTCGGCGAGTGAAGGCATGCGCACGGCGAAGACGCTCAGCCGGTAATAGAGATCGGAGCGGAAGCGGCCGGCTCCGACTTCTTCCAGGAGCTCGCGGTTGGTCGCCGCGACCACGCGCACGTTCACGTGCACCTGGCGCTCGTCGCCCACGCGGCGCAGCTGGCCTTCTTGCAGGATGCGCAAGAGCCGCGTCTGCGCCATGGAAGGGAGCTCGCCCACTTCGTCCAGGAAGAGCGTGCCGCCGTGCGCCAGCTCGAAGGCCCCGCGGCGGTCGCGCGTGGCGCCCGTGAACGCGCCTTTTACGTGGCCGAATAGCTCGCTCTCGATCAGCTCGCGCGGAATCGAGCCGCAATCCACGACTTCGAACGGACCCTCGGCGCGCGGGCTCAGACGATGGATGGCGTGCGCCGCCAGCTCCTTGCCCGTGCCCGTCGGACCGAGGATCAACACGGGGAAGCGCGTCGGCGCGACGCGGGCGATCTCGTTGAGCGCGGTTTTGAGCGCCACGCTCTCGCCGATGATTCCCAGGAGCGCCGGATGCGCGGCCGCCTCGGCTGTCAGCGCTTTCGCGCTCGCGCGCGCGGCCGGCCGGTCAGCCGATCCGCCCGCCCCCGCATCCGCGTGCTCGCCACGCGCCACGGTCTCCAGCGTGTTGGCCGCCGTCTGTGCGGCGGCGATCAGGAGTCCGAGCGCCGTCGCGCCATACTTGCGCTCGAGCAGGCGCGGCCCGAACACCGCCACGCCCCACAATCCACCGCGCGCCACCAACGGCACGAGCGCTTCCGCTTCCCAGGCCGCGAGCCATGTGCCCTGCTCGCGCGCGAAGTCGCGCGCGTCGGGCGTGAGGCGGGCCGAGCCGAGCACGAGCCCTTCGCGCGCTTCCGGTCCTTCGAGGAAGCCGACCTCGTCAGCCGAGAGCACGGCCGTCGGCCGCTTCTTGGGATCGGGGAGATTGCGCTCGTCCACGAGACGCAGGCGTCCGGTCACCGGCTCGTAATGGAACACGGCCGCCGACTCGGCCTGCACCATGGAAATGCAGGAGCGCAGGAACAGCTTGAGGACCGACTCCTCGTCGGGAGCCGAGGTGATGTCGCGCGTCACCTCGAGGAGGCTCTTGAGCTCGTAGAGCCGCTTCTTGAGGCGCCGAATGCGCCGTGCCTGGTCGGTGACTCCGCGCTCGCGACGCGCCATCGAGACTCCAGCCCGGGCGGGGGGAAATGCGGCAGGAAAAAGACGAACAGACGCCCGCGGCACCGGGTCCAATCGGGCGCAACGGGCAGATGCTAGCAGACGCCCTAGTACCGTTCTATACTCCCCCGAACGTCCGTTCTCCCTCGATCGGGGAAACCATGCTTCGGTTCGTGCTCTCCCGCCTCGTCCTTCTACTCGCGATCGCGTTCGCTCCCGCGCCCTGCGCGGCCAAGAGCGCGCCCAGCGGTCGCTTCGTCGACGTCATGAACGTCGACGGCGCCATCACGCCCATCACCGAGCAGCGCATCACCTCGCAGATCGACCACGCCGAGAAGGACGGCGCCAAAGCGCTCGTCATCGTGATCGATACGCCGGGTGGGCTCGAAAGCTCGATGCGCGGCATCGTGAAGGCGATCCTGGCGAGCGAGGTCCCGGTGATCTCGTACGTATCGCCGCCGGGCGGGCGCGCGGCGAGTGCGGGGCTCTTCATCGTGACCGCGACGCACGTGGCCGCCATGGCGCCCAACACCAACATCGGCGCCGCCTCGCCGGTGGCCATGGGCGGCGCCATGGACTCGACCATGGCGCACAAGGCCACCAACGACGCCGCGGCTTTCATCCAGAGCCTGGCCGAGACGCGCGGCCGCAACGCCGAGTGGAACGTCGATGCCGTGCGTCACGCCGTGGCGGTGAGCGCCAACGAGGCCGTGCGCCTGCACGTGGTCGACTTCATCGCCGTCGATCTCAAGGACGTGCTCGTGCAGGCGAGCGGCCGCAACGTGAAGGTGGCGAGCGGGACGATCGCGCTCGACCTCGCCGGCGCCGACCTGCACCGCATCAACTCGACGTTCCGCCAGCGGGTGCTCGCCTGGATCGCCGATCCGACGATCGCCTACCTGATGCTCACGCTCGGCTTCTACGGCATCCTCTTCGAATTGCAGAGCCCGGGCGCCATCCTGCCCGGGGTCGCGGGAGCGATCTTCCTCGTGCTCGGCTTCGTGGCGCTGCAAACGCTGCCCGTGAACACCGCGGGCCTTCTGCTCATCGCGCTCGGCATCGTGTTCTTCGCCCTCGAGGTGAAGGTTCACTCGCACGGCATTCTCGCCGCCGGCGGCGTGATCTCGTTCCTGGTCGGCTCGCTCATCCTGTTCGAGCCCGGCCCGGCGGGCGTATTCCGCTTGCCGCTGACGGTGGTCGCGGGAACCACGGCCGCGACCACGCTCTTCTTCTTGTGGGTGATCGGTAAGGCCGTGGGCTCGCAGCGCCGGCGCGTGACCACGGGCGCGGAGGCCATGGTGGGACAAGTCGGGGAGGCGGCGACGCCGCTCGCCCCCAAGGGTCAGATTCGGGTGCGCGGGGAGATCTGGCAGGCGCAGAGCGCCGAGCCGGTGCCCATGGGCGCGCCCGTGGAAGTGGTGCACGTGCGCGGCCTCACGCTCGAGGTGCGCGCGCTTCGCCGGGAGGCTTGATGTTCGGGTTCACCGCGTTCCTTGCGCCGTTCGTCCTCATCTTCCTGATCGTCGTCGCGGCTTCGATCAAGGTGCTGCGCGAGTACGAGCGCGCCGTCGTGTTCCGGCTCGGCCGCCTGATCGGCATCAAGGGACCGGGGCTCATCATCCTGATTCCGTTCGTCGACCGCATGGTGCGCGTGAGCCTGCGAACGGTGACCATGGACGTGCCGCCGCAGGACGTGATCACGCGCGACAACGTGTCGGTGAAGATCAACGCCGTGATCTACTTCCGCGTCGTCGACGCCTCGCGGGCCATCGTCGAAGTCGAAAATTTCCTCTACGCGACGTCGCAGATCGCGCAGACCACGCTACGCGCCATCGCCGGCCAGGCCGAGCTCGACCAGATCCTGGCCGAGCGCGAGCAGATCAACAAAGAGCTGCAGCAGGTCATCGACCAGCAGACCGAGCCCTGGGGCGTGAAGGTGACGGTGGTCGAGGTGAAGAACGTGGATCTGCCGGCCGACATGCAGCGCGCCATCGCGCGCCAGGCTGAAGCCGAGCGCGAGCGCCGCGCCAAGGTCATCAACGCCGAGGGCGAGTTCCAGGCCTCGACGCGGCTGGCGGAGGCGGCGGCCATCATCCAGCAGCAACCGGCCGCGATTCAGCTTCGCTATTTGCAGACGCTGGCCGAGATCGCCACCGAGAACAACTCGGTCACCATCTTCCCGGTGCCCGTCGATCTCCTGAGCACCCTCATGCAGAGGATCGCCGCCAAGACCTAGGAGCGTGCGTGATGGCACGAATCGCGTTTCGTTACTGCTCGTATTGAGTCTCCGGACTCCACGCCGTCCGTGTGGCGGCCAAGATGAGACGTGAGTTGAAGACCGACGTCGACATGGTTCATGGTCACTACGGTGAGTTCAAGGTTCTGGTCGACGGCGAAATCGTGGTCGACGGCGGTGCGCTCGGCTTCATGGGGTTGCTGCCGTCCGGCAAGCAAGTGATGGAAGCAGTGAAGGCCCGTCTCTCCGCACCCGCAAGCCCATAAGGAGATCATCATGCAGCGCAAAGGATCGGCCGTCTGGCAGGGCGGCCTGAAGGACGGCAAGGGAACCCTCTCGACCGAGAGCGGTGTGCTGCGCGAGACCCCTTACAATTTCGCGCAGCGCTTCGAGAGCGCGCCGGGCACCAATCCGGAAGAGCTGATTGCCGCCGCGCACGCGAGCTGCTTCTCGATGGCGCTGTCGGCGGTGCTTGGCGAGGCGAACCTCAAGGCCGATCGCATCGAGACCACGGCGACGACGACGATGGAGAAGACGGATGCGGGCATGACCGTGACCGCGATCAAGCTCGACGTCACCGCCGACATTCCCAACGCCGACAACGCCGCGTTCCAGGCGGCAGCCGAGAAGGCGAAGGCGACGTGTCCCATCTCGCGTCTGCTCGCCGCGGCCAACATCACGATGGAAGCGCGCCTGCGCGCCGGAAGCCGCGCCTAGAGCACGCGTTTGCAAAGCAACGGCCCGGGCGAAGACTCCGCATCGCCCGGGCCGTTTTCATGGTGGTGCGCTCCGCCTACTCTGTCTCGGGCGTCTCGTCAAGCGCCGAGTGCCCGTGCTATTCTGCACCGCATGGAAAAGCCCTTGGGAGGCACGGCGACGTCGGGCGAGATCGAAGTTCCCCAGATCGCCCTGGCTTTGGTTCGTTTCTACCGTGGAGAAGTCGTTCCCGACGTGGTGAGCGAATTCGAATCCTGGGGATTCGAGAAGCAGGCGCTCCGCGACAGCGACGACGACTTCTTCGCCTTCTGCGCCCTGGCTTCGTACGACCGTCAGCCGTTCACCTTCAAGGGCGGCTACGAGCAGGTCTGGTCGGATGATCCCGGCTCGGTGCGCCGCCTGCTCGAGTCCAAGCGGCTGCTCAAGCACGCGCGCATCGCGGCCATGAGCGAGGAGGATCTGCGCCAAACGCTGCGCGGTCTGGTATTCGGACCGTGGCGCCTCTCGTACGACCGCAAACGTCCCGGCGCCGGTGGCACCGACTACTCGCGCACGCTGCGCGGGCTGGCCGACCTCACGGCCGAGCTGCGTGGGCTGTGCACGTCAGCGGTCAGCGAGTGGGACGTGGCAAGCCTTCATTACCGCTTCGATTCCATTCACGGCATCGGGCCCACGATCGCGGCCAAGCTCGTCAAGTATTTGCTA
>DASYSL010000079.1:0-9846 GCA_036003365.1 Candidatus Eiseniibacteriota bacterium | reverse complement strand
GGGCTCGAACATGCAGCGCCAGGCGGTGCCGTTGCTCGTCACCGAGGCGCCGCTCGTGGGCACCGGTCTCGAGGACAAGGTCGCCGAGGACTCGGGTGCGCTGGTGCTCGCGCGCCGTTCGGGCGTGGTGGAGTTCGTCTCCGGTGAGATGATCGCCATCCGCTACGAGCGCGACGAGGACGAGCCGCAGTTCGACTACTCGGAGCAGCCGAACCTCGACATCTATCGGCTGACCAAGTTCCGGCGGTCCAACCAGGACACGTGCCTGAACCAGCGCCCGGTCGTGACCGAAGGCCAGAAGGTGAAGAAGGGCATGGTCGTCGCCGACGGCCCGGCCACGCGCGAGGGCGAGCTGGCGCTCGGGCGCAACGTGCTCGCGGCGTTCATGCCGTGGGGCGGCTACAACTACGAGGACGCCATCCTGGTGAGCGAGAAGCTCATCAAGAACGACGTCTTCACCTCGGTGCACATCGAGGAGTTCGAGCTGCAGGTGCGGGACACCAAGCGCGGCGTCGAGGAGATCACGCGCGAGATCCCGAACGTGGCCGAAGACGCGGTCAAGAACCTCGACGAGGAAGGCATCATCCGCATCGGCGCGCGTGTGCGCGCCGGCGACATCCTGGTCGGCAAGGTGACGCCCAAGGGCGAGCAGGAGCTGTCGCCCGAGGAGCGCCTCCTGAAGGCGATTTTCGGTGAGAAGGCGGGCGACGTCCGCGACGCCTCGCTCAAGGCGCCTCCCGGCATGGACGGCATCGCCATCGACATCAAGGTCTTCTCGCGCAAGGAGAAGGACGACGACAAGCGGCGCCAGGAGAAGAAGCAGATCGAGAAGCTGCGCCGCCAGTTCAAGCGCGAGCGCGACCGCATCGTCGAGGTCCGCCTCTCGGGCGTGAGCGAATTGCTCAACGAGCAGTTCGTGAACCGCCTGGTGTCGGCCTCCACGGGCGAGCCGATCGCGCGCCCGGGCAAGAAGTTCACGCCCGACTTCATGGCCGAGATCGACCTCGAGGACGTGCCCTGGAACTCGCCGCTCACCCGCGACGACAAGGTGAACGAGCGCTTCTGGCGCATCATGGACGGCGCCCACACGGCGCTCTCCAAGGTCGACAAGGAGCTGGAGAAAGAAATCGAGAAGGTCACGCGCGGCGACGAGCTGCCGCCGGGCGTGGTCAAGCTGGTGAAGGTCTACGTGGCCAAGAAGCGCAAGCTCTCGGTCGGCGACAAGATGGCCGGCCGCCACGGCAACAAGGGCGTGGTCGCGAAGATCCTTCCCGAAGAGGACATGCCGTACCTGCCGGACGGAACCCCGGTGGAGATCGTGCTCAATCCACTGGGCGTGCCGTCGCGCATGAACCTGGGCCAGATCCTGGAGACGCACCTGGGATGGGCCGCGCGGGCGCTCGGCTCCACCGTGGCCACGCCGGTGTTCGCCGGCGCCACCGTGGACGAGATCAAGGGCGCGCTGCGCGACGCCGGGCTTCCGGAGGACGGCAAGACGCTGCTCATCGACGGCCGCTCGGGCGAGAAGTTCGACGAGCGCGTGACCGTCGGCTACATCTACATGATGAAGCTCTCGCACCTGGTGGACGACAAGATCCACGCCCGCTCGACCGGACCGTACTCGCTGGTCACGCAGCAGCCGCTCGGCGGCAAGGCGCAGTTCGGCGGGCAGCGCTTCGGCGAGATGGAAGTGTGGGCGCTCGAGGCGTACGGAGCCGCGTACACCCTGCAGGAGCTATTGACGGTGAAGAGCGACGACGTCGCGGGCCGCTCGCGGATCTACGAAGCGATCGTCAAGGGCGAGAATCCGCCCGAGCCCGGGGTGCCCGAGTCGTTCAACGTGCTCGTGAAGGAATTGCAGAGCCTTTGTCTGGACGTTCAGTTCGAAGAGGTCTAAGCCGCGCGGTACTCGGCGCGGCAGGTGTTCTCTCGTCTGAGAGAGAGGAGTCAAACGATGCAGGACATCACCACCGGATTGCAGCCCCCTCTTCTGGGCTCGATGGGGAAATTGGGACTCACGCGCTTCGACGATCGTCAGGAGCGCCGCCGGGTCACCTTCAACTCCATCCGCATCCGACTGGCCTCGCCGGAGACGATCCGGACGTGGTCGCACGGTGAGGTGACCAAGCCGGAGACGATCAACTATCGCTCGTTCAAGCCCGAGAAGGACGGCTTGTTCTGCGAGCGCATCTTCGGTCCGGTCAAGGACTGGGAGTGCAACTGCGGCAAGTACAAGCGCATCCGCTACCGCGGGGTCACCTGTGACCGCTGCGGTGTCGAGGTGACGCAGGCCAAGGTGCGCCGCGAGCGGCTCGGTCACATCGAGCTGGCGGTTCCGGTGTCGCACATCTGGTTCTTCAAGGGCGTGCCGAGCCGCATCGGCCACCTGCTCGACATGTCGATCCGCGACCTCGAGCGCATCCTCTATTACGAGTCGTACGTGGTCATCGACCCGGGCACGACGGGGACGCGCAAGCGCGAGATCCTGAGCGAGGACCGCTACAACGAGATCACCGACGAGGATCCCAACTCGGGCCTGGTGGCCAAGATGGGCGCCGAGGCGATCCGCGATCTCCTGACCGAGATCGATCTCGAGGACCTGTCGGCCGACCTGCGCGCCCAGGCCAAGATGGAGACGAGCGTCCAGCGCAAGAAGGACGTCTTGAAGCGCCTGCGCATCGTCGAGGCCTTCCGCCAGAGCGGTAACCGCCCCGAGTGGATGATCCTCGAGGTGGTGCCGGTGCTGCCGCCGGATCTCCGTCCGCTCGTGCCGCTCGAGGGCGGCCGCTTCGCGACCTCGGACTTGAACGACCTCTACCGCCGGGTGATCAACCGCAACAACCGGCTCAAGAAGCTGATCGAGATCCGTGCTCCAGAAGTCATCTTGCGCAACGAGAAGCGCATGCTGCAGGAAGCGGTCGACGCCTTGTTCGACAACGGGCGCCGTTCGCGCGCCGTGCGCGGGCAGGGCAACCGTCCGCTCAAGTCGCTCTCGGACATGCTCAAGGGCAAGCAGGGACGCTTCCGCCAGAACCTGCTCGGCAAGCGCGTCGACTACTCGGGCCGCTCGGTGATCGTGGTCGGCCCCGAGCTCAAGCTCCATCAGTGCGGGCTGCCCAAGAACATGGCGCTCGAGCTATTCAAGCCGTTCATCATCCGCAAGCTCGAGGACCGGGGCCTGGTGCAGACGGTGAAGAGCGCCAAGCGCCTGGTCGAGCGCGAGCGCCCCGAGGTGTGGGACATCCTGGGCGAGATCATCCAGGGCCACCCGGTGCTTCTGAACCGCGCGCCGACGCTCCACCGCCTCGGCATCCAGGGCTTCGAGCCGGTGCTCGTCGAGGGCAAGGCCATCCGCATCCACCCGCTCGTCTGCGCGGCGTTCAACGCCGACTTCGACGGCGACCAGATGGCCGTGCACGTGCCGCTCTCGTTCGAAGCCCAGATCGAAGTTTCGCTGCTCATGTTGGCGACGCACAACATCCTGTCGCCGGCGAGCGGACGTCCGCTGGCCACGCCGAGCCAGGACATCGTGCTCGGCTGCTACTACCTGACCAAGAGCGAGGAAGAGGACGCCGATCCGGCCAGGCTGCGCTCGTTCTACGGCGCGGCCGAGGTGCGGGCCGCGGTCGATGCCGCGGCGGTGCGCCTGCACGAGCCCATCCGCGTCAAGCTCGACGGCCAGATGCTCACCACCACCGCCGGGCGCGTGCTCTTCAACGAGAGCCTGCCGCCGGGCCTCGGTTTCGTGAACCGCACGCTGGATCGCAAGGCGCTCGAGAACCTCGTGGCCGAGAGCTTCTCCAAGCTCGGCCCGGAGCAGACCGCGCCCTTGCTCGACGATTTGAAGGACCTCGGTTTCGAGTACGCCACGCGGGCCGGCATCACGGTGGGCATCGACGACTTCCTCATTCCGCCGGCCAAGGCCGAAATCGTGCAGCGCGCCAGTAACGAGATCGCACAGATCGCGCGCCACTACCGCGCCGGCGCCATCACCGAAGGTGAGCGCTACAACAAGGTGATCGACGCCTGGACGCATGCCACCACCGAGGTGGAGCAGGTGACGTTCGAGGACCTGGCCAAGGAGAAGAACGGCTTCAATCCGATCTTCATGATGGCCGACTCGGGCGCCCGAGGCTCGCGCGAGCAGATCCGCCAGCTGTGCGGCATGCGCGGTCTCATGGCCAAGCCGCAGAAGAAGATCACCGGCGGCCTGGGCGAGATCATCGAGTCGCCGGTCATCCACAACTTCAAGGAAGGTCTCACCGTGCTCGAGTACTTCATCTCGACGCACGGCGCGCGCAAGGGTCTGGCCGACACGGCGCTCAAGACTGCCGACGCCGGTTACCTCACGCGCCGCCTGGTCGACGTTGGCCAGGATGTGATCATCAACATCGAGGACTGTCGCACCATCCGCGGCCTGGCCGTGGGTCCGCTCAAGGACGGCGAAGAGATCATCCAGCCGCTCTCGGACCGCGTGCTCGGACGCGTCGTGGTCGAGGACGTCTATCACCCGATCTCGAACGAGCTGGTGGTCGAGGCGGGCCAGATCCTCGACGAGTCGGTGGGCGAGCATCTCGACGATGCCGCCAAGCACGGCTTGGAGAAGATCCGCATCCGCTCGGTGCTCACCTGCGACGCCAAGCGCGGCGTGTGCGGTATGTGCTACGGGCGCAACCTGGCCAACGGCCGGGCGGTGAACCTCGGCGAGGCCGTGGGCGTGATCGCGGCCCAGTCGATCGGCGAACCGGGCACGCAGCTCACGCTCCGCACCTTCCACATCGGCGGTACGGCGAGTCACATCGTCGTGCAGTCGAAGATCCAGGCCAAGACGGGCGGCTTGGTGCGCTTCCATGACGTCGAGACCGTGGACTTCCTGCCGCCGGAAGGCTCGGAGGCGCCGGTCGGCACCAAGGTCGTGGTCGGCCACCGCGGCGAGATCGAAGTGCTCGATCCCGAGACCCAGCGGGTGCGCCAGCGCTACAACCCGCCGTACGGCGCGCAGGTCTTCGTCAACGACAAAGAAAACGTGATCGAAGGCCAGACGCTGTTCGAGTGGGACACCTACAACAAGCCGGTGATCACCGAGAAGGCGGGCACGGTCCAGTTCGTCGACATCCGCGAGAAGATCACGGTGCGCGACGAGGTGGACGAGAACACGGGCCTCAAGCTCCAGGTGATCATGGAAGACCGCAACAAGGAGCTGCATCCGGCCATCGACATCCTCGACGCCAAGGGCAAGGTGGCGGCGCACTATCCGCTGCCCACCGGCTCGCGCCTGCAGGTGCACGACGGCCAGCTGGCGGTGGCGGGCCAGGCGCTGGTCAAGATCCGCCGCGAGTCGTCGAAGACGCGCGACATCACCGGCGGTCTGCCGCGTGTGTCGGAGCTCTTCGAGGCGCGCCGTCCGCGTGATGCCGCGGTCGTCTCCGAGATCGACGGTCGTGTCGAGCTGGGCGGCGTGTCGCGCGGTCTCCGCAAGGTGAACGTGCGCGGCGAGACCGGTGAGAGCCGCGAGTACCAGGTGCCGCAGGGCCGTCACTTGCACGTGCAGGAGTCGTCCTTCGTGCGCGCCGGCGAGCGCTTGACCGAGGGTCCGATCAACCCGCACGACATCCTGCGCATCAAGGGCATCGAGGAAGTGCAGGAGTATTTGGTCAACGAGATCCAGGAGGTGTACCGCCTGCAGGGCGTGCGCATCGATGACAAGCACATCGAGGTCATCGTGCGTCAGATGCTGCAGAAGGTCCGCGTCGAGGATCCGGGCGACACCACGTTCCTCGAGGGCGAGCAGGTGGACCGCATCGTGCTGGCGGACGAGAACGAGCGGGCGCGCGGCGAAGGCCTGACCCCGGCCACGTACCAGCCGCTGCTCCTCGGCATCACCAAGGCGTCCTTGTCGACCCAGTCGTTCATCTCGGCGGCGTCCTTCCAGGAGACGACCCGGGTGCTGACCGAAGCCGCCATCCAGGGGGCGACGGACCATCTGCGGGGCCTCAAGGAGAACGTCATCATCGGCCACCTGATCCCCGCCGGGACGGGCATGTCGACATACCGTAAGTTGCGCCTGGAATCTGAGTTACAGGCTCAGGAAGAGGTTCCGGCGGTGGAGATGACCGGCGAGCCCAAAACGGCTTGACGGGGGATCCAACTGTTTCGTAGACTGCGAGTTCTGCGCGATTTAGGGCCTATTGCCCTCTACCCGTAGCGCTCCGGAGGACATGCGTTTGCCGACGTTGAATCAGCTCGTGCGCCATGGGCGCGCGCGCCAGACGGCCAAGACTGCTTCGCCCGCGCTGAAAAGCTGCCCTCAGAAGCGAGGCGTGTGCACGCGCGTCTATACCACGACGCCTAAGAAGCCGAACTCGGCGCTGCGCAAAGTCGCACGCGTGCGCCTCACCAACGGGGTCGAGGTCACGGCCTACATCCCGGGCGAGGGCCACAACCTGCAGGAGCACTCGATCGTGCTCATCCGCGGGGGCCGCGTGAAGGATCTGCCGGGCGTGCGCTATCACATCGTGCGCGGCGCGCTCGACGCTTCGGGGGTCGACGGCCGTAATCAGAGCCGGTCGAAATACGGGACTAAGCGGAAGAAGGGCGCGCCGACCCGCTAGGCGGGACGAGCACCCAGGAGTCTGGAGAAGAGATGCCGAGAAAGAGAGCCATCGCCAAGCGGGAGCTGCCGGGTGATCCGGTGTTCGCCAATCCGCTGGTGACCCGTTTCCTGAATTCGCTGCTCGCCGAAGGCAAGCGCTCGAAGGCCGAAGGGATCTTCTACAAGGCCATGAAGCTGGTCGAGACGAAGAGCGGACAGGAGCCGATGGCCGTGCTCAAGCAGGCCATGAACAACGTCAAGCCGGTGCTCGAGGTCAAGTCGCGCCGGGTGGGCGGAGCGAACTATCAGGTGCCCGTGGAAGTCCGTCCGGACCGCCGCAACGCCCTGGCCATTCGCTGGCTCATCAGTTTTGCGCGCGAGCGCGCCGACCACTCGATGCAGGAGAAGCTGGCCGCGGAGATCCTGTCCGCGGCGCGCAACGAGGGTGGCGCGGTCAAGAAGCGCGAGGACACGCATCGTATGGCGGAGGCCAACAAGGCTTTCGCCCACTATCGCTGGTAAGAGCTTCGGCGGTCTTCCGGCCGCGTAGCCCGTTCCACTTGCTTCCTTCTGGAAAGGCAGGTGGTCGTTTCCGAGAGAGGTTTTGGAGCTGTGCCTAGGAACGTCGCGCTCGATCGCATTCGCAATATCGGCATCATGGCTCACATCGATGCCGGTAAAACCACGCTGACGGAGCGCATCCTGTTCTACACGGGACGCATCCATCGTGTGGGCGAGGTCCATGATGGCGCCGCCACCATGGATTGGATGGAGCAGGAGCGCGAGCGCGGCATCACCATCACCTCCGCCGCCACCACCACCTTTTGGCGCGACTACCGCATCAACATCATCGACACCCCCGGTCACGTCGATTTCACCGTCGAAGTCGAGCGCTCGCTGCGCGTCCTCGACGGCGCCATCGCCGTGTTCTGCGCCGTGGGTGGCGTCGAGCCGCAGTCGGAGACGGTGTGGCGCCAGGCCGACCGCTACAACGTCCCGCGCATCGCTTTCGTCAACAAGATGGACCGCGTGGGCGCCGATTTCTGGAACGTGGTCGAGATGATGCGCCAGCGCTTGGGCGCGCGTCCGGTGGTCACGCAGCTCCCGATCACGCTCGCCGACCAGTTCATGGGCGCGGTCGACCTGATCGAGATGAACGCCGTGACCTTCGCGGACGACGCCTCGGGATCCAAGTTCGAGGTCGGCGAGATTCCGCGCGACATGAAGGATCTGGCCGCCGAGCATCGCCATCACCTCCTCGAGGCGGTGGCCGAGTTCGACGAGGACCTGCTGCACCGCTACCTCGAGAACGAGCCGTACACCACCGAGGACATCCGGCGCGCGCTGCGCAAGGGCACGATCGCCGGCCGCATCCAGCCGGTGCTCCTGGGCTCGGCGTTCAAGAACAAGGGCGTGCAGCAGCTGCTCGACGCGGTCATCGAATACCTGCCGTCGCCTTTGGACGTGCCGCCCATCGAGGGCACGAATCCCAAGACGCTCGAGCACGGCGTGGCCCGCCGTGCCGCCGACGACGAGCCCTTCGCGGCCTTGGCGTTCAAGATCATGAACGACCCGTACGTCGGCAAGCTGACCTTCTTCCGCGTGTACTCGGGGACCACCAAGCAGGGCAACTCGGTCCTCACGTCGCGCCGCGGCAGAAGCGAGCGCGTCGGGCGTCTGGTCATGATGCACGCCAACAAGCGCGAGGAGATCACCGAGGTCTTCACCGGTGACATCGCGGCCGCCATCGGGCTCAAGAACGTCTCGACCGGCGATACGCTGTCCGACGAGAGCTACCCGATCACGCTCGAGGCCATGAAGTTCCCCGACCCGGTGATCTCGGTGGCCATCGAGCCGAAGTCGAAGGCCGACGAAGAGCGCCTGGCCACCGCGTTGCAGCGCCTGTCGGAAGAGGATCCGACCTTCCGCGTGCGCACCGACGAGGAGACCGCGCAGACCATCATCTCGGGCATGGGCGAGCTGCACCTCGAGATCCTGGTGGATCGCATGGTGCGCGAGTTCAACGTCGCCGCCACCGTGGGCAAGCCCCAGGTCGCGTACAAAGAGACCATTTCGAACGCGGTCGAAGGCCAGACCCGTTTCATCAAGCAGACCGGCGGCAAGGGCATGTTCGCCGTCGTCACGCTGAAGATCGAGCCGCAGGAGCCGGGCAAGAGCTTCGAGTTCATCAGCGAAGTCACGGGCGGACGGATTCCGCGCGAGTACTGGCCGGCGGTGGAAAAAGGTGTTATCGAAGCGATGGAGAACGGGGTGCTTGCCGGCTACCCCGTTGTCGATGTGAAGGCCACTCTGGTCGACGGGCAGTACCACGATGTCGACTCCTCCGAGATGGCATTCAAGATTGCCGGCGCCATGGCATTCAAGGACCTCGCCCACAAGGCCAAGCCCCGCCTCCTCGAGCCCGTGATGGACGTGGAGGTGGTCGTGCCTGAGGAATACATGGGCGATGTCATCGGAGATTTGACTTCCCGCCGGGGCAGGATCGGCGGCATGTTCCAGCGCTCGGAAGCACGGGTGATCGCGGCTTCGGTTCCGCTCGCGGAGATGTTCGGGTATGCTACCCGGCTCCGCTCGCTGACCCAGGGACGCGCGGTCTACTCGATGCAGTTCTCGCGCTACGAGACCTTGCCGCAGTCGATCGCGGAAGCGGTCGTCACCCAGGTGAAGGGCTAGTCGGACTCCACACGTGCTCCGGGTGAAAGCCCGGTGTTCGAAACTTCGAGAGCGCTCGCGCGCGGCGGCCTTCACCCGGCGGCCGGACGGCGAGTGGCAGCGCCCCCGAGCTGGACGCATGCGTCCGGCGAAGGGGTGTCCACGGCTTCCCGCGAGGCCGCGACCGGATCGGTCGCACCCCCGCGGACAGCACGTGGATGATCGCGTCTGGGCGGTTCACGCAAGAAAGGGAGAAAGACGGCATGTCGAAGGCGAAGTTCGAGCGGACGAAGCCGCACGTGAACGTAGGGACGATCGGGCACGTGGACCACGGGAAGACGACGTTGACGGCGGCGATCACGATGGTACTGGCGGCGAAGAACCCGAAGTACGCGCAGATCCGTGACTACGGGTCGATCGACAACGCTCCGGAAGAGCGCGAGCGCGGGATCACGATCGCGACGGCGCACGTGGAGTACGAGACGGACGCGCGGCACTACGCGCACGTCGACTGCCCGGGGCACGCCGACTACGTGAAGAACATGATCACGGGAGCCGCCCAGATGGACGGAGCGATCCTG
>DASYSL010000078.1:0-3182 GCA_036003365.1 Candidatus Eiseniibacteriota bacterium | reverse complement strand
TCCCAACATCGCCGCCATCTACGGGCTCGAAGAGGTGGACGGCACTCCGTACCTCGTGCTCGAGTTCGTGCAGGGCGAATCACTGGCGCAGCGGCTGAGCCGCGGCTCGCTCGACGTGCGCGAGACGCTCGAGATCGGCGCCCAGATCGCCTCGGCCATCGAGGCCGCACACGAGCGCGGCATCGTGCACCGCGACTTGAAGCCGGGCAACATCATGATCACGAGCGCGCGCACGGTGAAGGTGCTCGATTTCGGTTTGGCGAAAGGGACGGGGCTCGAAGGCGATTCAGCCGCCGGCTCGGCCACGCTCACGCGCCAGGCCACGACCGACGGGCTCGTCCTCGGCACCGCGCCTTACATGAGCCCCGAGCAGGCGCGTGGCAAAGAGGTAGACCGCCGCACCGACGTGTGGGCGTTCGGCTGCGTGCTGTTCGAGTGTCTGACCGCGCACCAGACGTTCGCCGGCGACACCGTGTCCGACGTCATCGCCCACATCCTGGAGCGCGAGCCCGACTGGGAGGCGATGCCGGCCTCGGCGCCGCCGCGCCTGCGCGACTTGATTCGCCGCTGCCTCACCAAGGATCCCAACGAGCGCCCGCGCGACATCGGCGACTTGCGGCGCGAGATCAGCGCCATCTTGCTCGACATGTCCTCGCCGGGAAAAGGCGCGGCGGCCAAGACGGGCGTCCCCTCTTTGGCGGTGCTCTATTTCGAGAATCTCGCGCAGGACAAGGACAGCGAGTACTTCTGCGCCGGGATCACCGAAGACATCCTTACCGACTTGTCGAAGATCAAGGGCCTGCGCGTGGCTTCGCGCAACGCGGTGCTGCGTTACCGGGGCGGGCCGATCGACATCCCGAAGGTCGCCGCCGAGCTGGGCGTGAAGTGCGTGCTCGAGGGCAGCGTGCGCCGGGCCGGCGAGCGCGTTCGCATCTCGGCCCAACTCATCAACGCCGCGGACGGCTTTCATCTGTGGGCGGAGCGCTACGACCGCACTCTCGCCGACGTCTTCGCGGTTCAGGAAGAGATCGCCCACTCGATCGCCGAAGCGTTGCGCGTGACGCTCTCGCCCAGAGAAGTCGAGGCCATTGCGCAGAACAAGCCGAATGACGCTCGCGCCTACGACCTGTATTTGAAGGGACGCGAACGTTACGGCGTGTACTCGCGAGAGTCGCTCAGCGAGGCCCTCGGACTGTTCCAAAGGGCCACGGAGATCGACCCCAACTATGCCCTGGCCTGGGCGGGGATGGCCGATTGCTATGGGCAGTTCATGCAGTGGGGCGACGCCGAGGGCCAGGAGGAGAACGCCCGCTTGGGAGTCGAGGCGGCGCGCCGGGCGATCTCGATCAATCCCAAGCTACCGGAAGCCTACAAGGCCCTCGCTCTTGTCTTGCGGCAGAAGAGGGATCTGGAAGCATCCAAGTCGGCGCTCCTGCAAGCCGTTCAGCTCAACCCCCGATTCACGCCCGCGCTGATCAATCTGGCGGTTCATGCCTATTCGAATGGCGACGTGGCGGGGGCGGAGCGATTCATCCGCCGGGCTCTCGATGCCGATCCGCAAGAAGGTTTCGGCACCACTTGGCTCGCTCTCCTCATGCTCGACACGCGCCGTCCTCAGGAAGCCATGACCACGCTCGCGAAATTGCAGACCTTGGCGAGCAATCCGTTCTATCTGACGGCTCACGCCATCTTGCTCGCCATGGTCGAGCTCCAGCGCGAAAATCTCGACGCGGCCCAGAACGCGCTCAACGCCGGCCGGGCGGCCGGTGCCGCGGAGCACCAGCTCAAGGGAGCCGAGGCCCTCATCCTCGCCCGCAGAGGGTCGCCGGACAAGGCCAAGCGTTTGATCGCCGAGATCAAGGAGATTCCGGGATTGGGGGCCGGCACTCTTGCCTGCGTCGCGGAAGCGTCGGTCTTGATCGGAGATCCGGAGATGGCCATCGAGTTCTTGAAGCGGCCGGTGTTTGGCGATCTGGCGGCGACTTCCATTCGTATGACGCCGGCCTTGCATCATCTGCTCGACCGGGAGCCCTTCGCGCCTCGCCAATGGGACAAGCCGCTCGTCTGGCCCATCGAGGCGCCCATGATGCCGCGCTCGTTCTTGCCCCTGTTCAAGGAGATCCGGATCGAATCGGGACTGCCGCAGCTCAGCGAGGTGCGCGTCACCCAGTCTTGAGGCGCACGATCGTCGCTCCCCATCCGCCTCTGTCTTCCGGAGCCAGCCTGAAATCCTCCACATCGACGCGCGCGCGCAGCACGGCGTGCACCGTATCGCGCAGCATGCCGATGCCCTTGCCGTGGATGATGCGCACCTCGAAGATACCGCGCTCGCGGCAGGCGTCGAGATAGTCGTTCACGAGCGGCTTCACGTCGCGGGGCTGGAAGGTGTGCAGGTCGAGCACGCCATCGATCGGCAGCTCGGTGGGTTCGTCCAATGGATCAGAACCTCGAAGTCGTCAGCTTCACGTCGGCGCGCTTCCAGGCCTCCGCGAACTGCGCGTCAACCTTGAAGGCTTCGTCCACTTTGCCTTCGGTGTGCAGCGCCTGCGCGAGGCCGAAGAGCGACCAGCCGTTGTTGGGATTGCGCGCCAGGTCTTCGCGATAAACCGCTTCGGCTTCGGCCGGCTTCTGCAGTTGGAGATAAACGGCTCCCAGATATTGACGCACCGGCGCGTACCAGGGCTGCGGCTCGTCGTAGTGCAGCGAGTCCTCGGCCGCGACCGCTTGCCTCAACCACGCCACGGCAAACAAGGTGCGGTCATTGCGTGCCGCGATTTCGCCCTGCAGGTGCAGGAGTGCCACGTGCAGCACCGGCTTCGCCATGTTGAGGCCGACTTGGTAGTTGTCCGGCATGGCGTCGAACGCGGCCTGCAGCGAATCGTGCTCGGCATTGGCGGCGTCTGGATTCTTCTTGGCGGCATAGGCAAGGCCGCGGGCGTAATGGAGTAGCGCGTTGGTGAACCGGTAATACGCCGGCTGCGGTTTGAGCGCCAGGATGTCGTCCCACCGGCCGAAGCGCGCCAGCACGAGCGTCGGCCACGGCGTATACATCTCCGCCATCGAGACCTGCTGCACGACGTCGGGCGGCACGTTGGCGAAGAGCTTCTGCGCATAGGCGAGCGCCGTGGCGCTCTGCCCGCTCATGGACGCTGCGTAGGCGACGAAGTGGAGATTGTGGCTGT
>DASYSL010000077.1:0-22185 GCA_036003365.1 Candidatus Eiseniibacteriota bacterium | reverse complement strand
AGCCGCCGATGCCGATGCCGACGGCGCGGGCGCTCGCGGGGACGAGCCCCAGGGCGAGAGCGAGGACAAGCAGGGAAATCGGACGCCTCATGCGGCGATCCTCCTCGAACATGTGTGAACGACTTACGGCTTGTGGAAGAGCTGGTAGGCGAGACCGAGGGTGACGTTGCCGAACTTACGGGTCTCGTCGCCGGTGTCGACCACGTTGAGCTCGGCCCGGCCCGTGACCGAGAGAGATTTCGCGAGACCCAGGGCGGCTCCGAGGCCGAAGTTGTACGAGGTCTTAGTGATGTCGGCCGACCCGGATCGCGACAGCTTGGTCGAAGCGATGCCCACGTAGGGATGGAAGCCAATCCCCGGCACGACGCCGAGCGAGCCCAGGAAGGCGTTCACGCCGTAGGACGTGATCTCGAACCCATCGATGGTCGTGGTCGTGCCGCCGGTCGTGATCTCGCCATCGCCAAGAGAAGACGAGGCGTAATAGGGCTCGACCGACACCAGAGGGATGAGGGTCACGGGTAGCCGGGCCCCGAACGTGGAGCCCGACTCCACGTCGTCCTGGCTGATGGGGAAGCAGGCACCGCCAAAGGCGCCGACCCCGATGCCGAAGGCATGGGCGGGCGCGGGCACCAACGCCAGGGCGAACACGAGGATCGGGAACAAGAGGATGGGGAAGAAGAAAACGCGCCGCATGCGGTCCTCCTCGAAGTGCCGTAGGAGCCGTGCCCCGGCGGCGGTCCCTTCGCCCGGGCGGGAACGGCGGTTATGCTACCAAGCCGCGCCCCACCGTCAATTCGTAAAGGAGAGCATCGGATGTCCGGTACCAGTCTGCGCCAGCCCATCGTTCTCATGCTCGAGGAGTTGTCCGACCGCTTGCTCCGCATGTATCCGAACGAGATCCGCGAGTGCCTCGCGGCTCTCGACGAGGAACAGATCTGGTGGCGTCCGAACGACACCTCGATGTCGGTGGGCAACATGGTCCTTCACCTCACGGGGAACCTGAACCACTACCTGGGACGCGGGGTGGTGGCCTCCGGCTATCGCCGCGAGCGCCCGAAGGAGTTCCAGGAGAAGGGGCCGATCTCGCGTCAGGAGTTGCTCCGGCAATTCGAGGAAGGGCTCGAGTGGGGCAAGAAGGCATTCGAGCACATCACCCCCGAGAGCCTCATGGACACCGCCGAGCTGGGTGAGGAGAGCAAAGAGATCGCCCGCCTGGTGATCGGCGTGACCACCCATTTCAACGGCCACGTGGGCCAGATCATCTATGTCACCAAGATGGTCAAGGGGAAGGAATTCCCGGACGAGCTCTGGCGCCGGGTCCGCGACCACTGAGCGTCTCCGGCCGGGACGCTAGAGCCGGGACGCAGGGCCAGGACGCCGGGACCTGACGCCAGGGGCGGGACACCAGGGGCGGGCCTGCGGCCGAACGACGGCACTAGGTGACAAATCCGTCTCGATTCGGTACGACTGAGGGGCCCCGGTTTCGGCCTGAGACCCGCTTCAGGAAAAGGACGCACCCCTTGTTCCATCGAAACGGGCGGCATGGCCGCTGCTGGATTCTGCTCGCGCTCGCCTGTTTGCCTATTCTCGCGCCGGCCGCGCGCGCCGACGATCCGCATTACGGCGATTCGACCTGGGTCGCCCCCTATCCGGTCGCCGACTCGACGAGCGGCCCCACGTCCCCGGGCCCGCGCATTGCCGAGCCTGAGGGCATCCCCCTGGGCGAGACCATTCTGCGCGCGCCTTTTCGGCTCATCGGCCTGCCCTTCAAGGCCATCGGCGCCGGGCTCGAGTGGGTGGCCGGAGTCGCCGCGCCTCACCTCATCGAGCCCCACGTGCGCGTCGGCGTTCACCTGCCGGTCGCCGTCATCTCGCCGACCGTCGACTACACGAACACCACCGGCTTCGAGCCTGGCTTCTCCATCCACCGGGCTGCCTACCGCGAGGACGTGCCGGACATCACGGTGCACGGCAGCTGGTCGTTCAAGGATCAGCGGCGCGCCTCGTTCCGGCTTCGGGTCGGCTCGGATTCGCTCAAGTGGAACGGCGGCCTGTTCGCGCGCTATCGCTACACCCCGACCACCCGCTTCTACGGCGTGGGGAATTTCACGCACGGCTCCGACCGTGCCTATTACCTGTCCGAGCAAGGCGAGATCAACGCGTTCATGGGCAAGCACCTGACGCCGCGCACGTTCTTGTCCCTGGTCGCGGGCATCAACAGCTACGCCAGCCGACAGTCCTACAACGGCAGCCCGCGCCTCGAGCAGATCTTCAATCCCGCCACGATTCAGGACTACGGACACGACTCACGCATGGTGACGTTCGGCGCCACCGGCGAGTGGGCCAAGCTCAATCGCGGCCCCGATCCCTATGCGGGGATCTATCTGCGCGGCGAGATCCAGCGCTTTCGCTCGCTGAACGACATCAACGTCCGGTACGTGCAGTGGGACGGCGAGTTCCGCGGCTACATTCCGGTGGGCGCCCGGCGTCGCGTGCTGGCCTTGCGAGCCGCCTACGAAGCGGCCAATCCCGACGGCGGCTCCAATCCGATTCCCTTCGATCGTCTGCCGGCGTCGTCCGGGGATTATCGCTTCCTGGCGTATCACGGTTACCAGTTCCGCGATCAACAGATCGGCGTGGCGCAGATCGAATACCGCTGGCTGGTCGTTCCCAACAACGTGCAGATGTACGGCCTGGCGCAGATCGGCGAGGTGGCTCCGAGCCAGCGCCTGATGCGCATCGACGACATTCACGAATCGTACGGAGGCGGGCTTCGCTATTTCGGCCCCGACGGCGGCTGGGTGCGGGCCCAGGTGGTGCACGGCGCCGAAGGCTTCAACATCGGCGTCGACATCGGGACGGGCTTCTGATGCGCGCGCGCCCGTGGGTCCTCGCCCTCCTCACGCTCCTGCTCGCCGCAACGGCCCAGGCCAAGGACGAGCGTCCGGCCGCGGTCGACTCGTCGAGCTGGGTCGACCACGATGGCCGCCCCATCGCCAAGCCCAAGGAAGTCGAGAAGCCGCTCTACGCGCACGAGTTCCACGAAGCCGTGATCGCGCCATTCGGCCACGCCTTCGATATTCCCGACAAGATCCTGTGGGCCACGGGCGTGGGCTACAAGCATCGCGCCGCCAACGTCAACAAAGACGACGAAGTTCCGAACTCGACGTGGTTCACCAACCGCAATCACGTGCGCGCCGTGTCGCTCGACGACATCCGGAGCGGTCCCGCGGGTGACATCGAGCCCAAGCCACCGTACGTCGTCACCCATGCCAAGCTCAGCGGCCGAAACCCCGGCTTCCAGATCAAGGACGCGGCGGGGAAGAAATGGGTGGTGAAGCTCGATCCCATCGCCTGCCCGCAGCTCATCTCGGGGGCGGGCGCGGTGGCATCGCGGCTCCTGTCCGCGGCGGGCTACAACATGGCCCGCACCGTGACCTTCAAGATCAAGCCGGAGGAGCTGACGATCGACCCCGACCTCCAGGCCGGCAAGAAGAAGGGCGAGAAGGCCTTCTACCCGTCGCAGCTCGATTACCTGCTGGCCAATGGCTTCCGCTATCCCGACGGCTCTTCCTCCGCCGAGGCGAGTCTCTTCATCGAGGGCAAGGTGCTGGGGCCGATCAACATGCGCGGCGAGCGCGACGACGATGCCAACGACATCTACAAGCACAAGAACCGGCGCGAGCTGCGCGGGCTCTTCGTCCTCATGTCATGGGTCGGCAGCTGGGACACCAAGGATCATCAGAATCTCGACGCCTTCATGGGCTCGGACTCGGCGGGCTACGTGCGCCACAACATCGTCGACGTCGACGCCGCACTGGGCGCGGCCGGCGGCGGGCCCAAGGCCCCCATCCGCGGCTTCGAGTACACGCTCGACTGGGGTTGGGCGATGAAGCGCGTTCTCACGCTGGGCTTCATCACCGAGCCGTGGCGACAAACTAACCAGGAGACGGGGATTCCGTCCGTGGGTCGCTTCGAATGGGAGAAGTACGATCCGCACGCCTTCGCCACCCTGCAGCCGCAAGCCGCGTTCCGTGAGCGCACGCTCGGCGATTGCTACTGGGGCGCGAAGCTGGTGTGCTCCTTCTCCGAGGCGCAGATTCGCGCCGCCGTCGAAGGCGCGCACTATGACGATCCCAAGGCCACCGAGTTCCTGACCAAGGCACTGGTCGAGCGCCGCGACAAGATCGGGCGCTACTGGTTCAGCCGCGTCACGCCGGTGGATTACTTCCACCTCGACGGCGGCGCCCTCCTCTTCCGCGATCTCGCGGTGGATCGAGGCTTGGCGACGGCGCGGCACTACGAAGTGCAGGTGAAAGCCGACAAGGCCGCCACCCGCAGCGTCGATCTTCCCGAGACCAAGCTCCCGCTCTCCGCTCTCGGCGACGCCAAGGGCGATGTGAAGCTCGCGTTCAAGGTGAAAGGCGGCGAAGCCAAGCCGACTCTCGTCACGCTGCGCAAGGACAGCGGGGCTTGGAGCGTTCTCGAGGTACGGCACGCCGACGAGTGAGCGGCGCGGGCCTCACTCCGCCGCGCGCGGCGGTCCGGTGGGCTCGGCGGTGGAGATGGGCGTGTCGGGCGAGGTGGCGGCTGGCTCGGCCGCCGGCACGGGCTTGGGCTTGCCGAGAGCCGCGGCCTCGAGGGCCTGGGCCTGGGTCAGCGGCACCGGCGGCACCGCCGAGGCTTCGGGCGTGGCCGCCTGAGCCTCCTCGATCTCCTTCACGGCTTCCGGCTTCTCCACGCCTTCCCCTTCGACGCGCGCTTCGTGCGGCTGATCGGCCACCAGCGCGCGTAGGCGCTTGGCCAGGACCCGCACCACCTGCTGCAGCACGGTGAGATCGGCCGAGGCCAGCTCGTAGAATGCGTCGCGGTCGAGCGCCAGCGCCACGCCACTCTCGATGCACTCGGCGCGCTGCCCGCGTGACGAGTCGTCCACCAGCGCCCACGATCCGAAGGCCTCTCCCTTTCCGACTTCGGACAGCACCCGCCCGTCGACCGAGAGGCGGACACGCCCCTCGACCGCGATGTAGAGGGCGTCAGCCGCGTCCTCCTCGCGATAGATGGTGTCGCCGGACAGGATCTCCACTTCGCGCGCCGCTTCGGCCAGCGCCAAGAGATGGCGCGGCCCGACATCCTTCAAGAGGTCGACGCCCTGCAGCACGAGCACGCGCTCGACCGGGGTCACGAGGCCGCCTTCAGCGCGTCCAGCTCGGCGCGCACGAGATGGTCTTCGCTCCCGCCGGTGAACTCGCGCGCGGGATCGATCCAAGGCGCGGCGCGCGAAGCACGCACGGCGCAGGCGCGCAGCCAGGTGTCGCCGTCCTTCCAGGCAAGGCGAATCGCTTGGGTCACCTCGTCCCGGCTCGGGGGCATGGGCCTCACGTCGGCATCGGGCAGGTCGTCGAACATCTCCTCCATCCACTGAAAGAGCTTGCGCGGCAGAACGTGAGCCAGGAATTCGAGCGCCAGCCCGACCGCCGCGGAGTCGCGCGAGCGCAGGCGCTCGAAAGCGCCGATCAGCGGAGGTGGATCGTACCAGCAAGCCAGGCCCTGGAGGCCGCGCGCCAGCGCCATGTCGGCCGACTCGAGAAGGCTCCTCTGCAGCAAGCGTATTTCCGGCTCCGCCGATCCCGTCAGGGCCTGGGCGGGCTCGTTCCACTGCCGGTATTCGCGCATCTCGCGCACGAAGAAGCGATGCGCCAGGCCGCGCGACACCATCTCGCTTCCACTGCGCAGCCGCATGCGCGCCAGGCGCGTGAGGCCCAAGTGCCGCAAGCGCTTGTCGGCGCTGTTCGCCAAAGCCAGGAGGCGCCGCCGAGCGCGCGGCGTGCCAATGTCGGCCACCACGTGTGCCGCCAACGATTGCTCGCGCAATCCCCGCGTGCCGTCGAGATAGGGCTCGAGAGCGGCCAAGGCCCCATCGCCCACGGCGGCCAAGGCCACGTGCGCCTCGGGGCTCGTCTCCGGCGTGAAGAGCGCCGGCAGGAGAACGTCGATGAGCTCATGCGACGAGCGCCGCCCGGCGGCCCGCAGTGCTGCCCGCCGCACGTCGAGATCGGGATCGGCGAGCAGAGTCCGTAGCCGCGGGACCGCGAGCCCGCGATCGACCGAGCCCAGGGCGAGCGCGGCTTCGAGCCGCTGGGCCGGGTCCGCCGCACGGAGTCGCTGATCGATCCATTCGGGTGTCAGAAGACGCTGGGCGAGCCGCGGATGATCCTGGAGGACGGTGAGCGCGTAGGTGCGCAGGACGGCGTCCTGGCCTTCGAACAGGCGCCGCACGATGGTGTCGGCTTGCGACGAGCGTCCCACCAGGTAGGAGATCGCGGCCCGCCGCAGCCCCTCGTGGGTATCGCCCAGAAAGGCTTCGATCCGGCCCTCCGGGTCGGGCGCGCGCAGAGCCTCGAGCGCAGTCACGGCGGCGGCGCGCACCGCCGGCGAGGGATGGCGGAGCTTCTCATAGACGGCGCGTCTGAACCGGCGATCGGGCGCCTCCGCGCACCACTCCAGGGCGGCGAGGACACGCGGCTCGTCGTCGCCGCGCAGCGCCTGCGCCACGGCGTGTCTCGTCTCGGGCAGCTGGCGCATCTCCGGCACCAGATCGCGCTCCAGCCAGCGCGCGCTCAGCGCTTCGCGGAAGGCGCGCGCGTAGCTCCGGTTGAGGAACAGGAGCACGAGCAGCCAGAGACCGGCGAGAACCGCGGTGGCGAAGGCGATCTTCTGCATGGGCACGCGCAGGAAACGCAGCACGACGATGAGCATCACGCCCACGAGCGCGTCGGCCCATCGGTCGACGAGCGTGTCGATGGCCGGCTTCACGAAGCGCCGCTCGCGCGGATGGATGGCCGAGTAGTAGATCTCGGAGGACGATTTGCCGAGTGTCTGAAACACCACACCCTGCACCCAGCGCATGGCAATCACGGCCCACGGACCGACACTGAAGGTGAGCCAGGAGGCGAAGAGGAGAACACTCGTCGGCTGCAGCCCGGTCGAGGCCGCGAGCCCCATGCGCTGCAAGAGCCAGCCTGCGATCCCGAACTGGAAGACCAGCGCGAGAGCGTTCAGGCCCAGATAGAACAGGCCCAGGAACTGCGTCAGGGCGTGCGGCTCAGGATAGAGACGCTGGATGAAGTACTTGAACTGAAAGTCCACGAGCGTGCCCACGGCCACCGAAAGCGCGAGACCGACGGCGAGAAGCTGGATGTAGCGGGAGCCGAGCACGATCTTCCACGGCGAGCCGGTGGGCTGGCTGGCGGGAGCTGGCTTGTGGTGCGCTGCCTGGGCTTCCGCCGCGCGCGTCAGGAAATAGGCGAGGACCAGGAGAGCCGAGAGGGTCCACAGGAGCCCCGAGCGCTGGATGACGGGAGTGAGCCAGCCGGCGATGCCGCCCCCCAGCGCTCCACCCAGGAGCCCGCATCCGCTCAGGAGCGGGAACACGCGCCGGGCCCGCCTCGTATCCCAGGCGTCGAGCGCGATCACCCAGAAGTGCGGCAGGAGCATCATCGCCTGGCTTCCGGTCCACAAGTAGAAGACCAAGGCGGTTCCGTGCCGCCAAACCGGAAACACGATGGCCGCGGCGACGCTGAAGGCAATGGCCACGATCTGGGTGAAGCGGGTGGCGTGCCTGCGGCTCACGCGCCGCGCCACCCGGGTCTCGAGCCAGACGAAGAAAACGGCGGCCAGAGCCACGCCCACGTAGGCGTAAGGCAAGGCGAGCGCGCCGTATTCGCTCAGGAACAGGGCGTCCCGCAGCACTTTGGCAATGGTGTAGGCGCAGAGGAGAACCGCGACCAGCGCTCCCATGAGGAGGAGCAGGCGCTGATCGCGCGACTCGAGCCCCAGTTTTCGAAGCAGCCGGTTCGGTGTCGGAGGCGGCATGGGTTCCTATCGACAAGCGGCGTCGTCAAGGGGACGCTAGCCGAGGTCCGGCAGGCGCACAATGGCATGCGAGGTTCGCCGGGCGGGGAGCCCTGGCGCGAGCCTCGCGATTGTGTATTCTGAGTTCTGGAGAAGGTGGGTGCCCCGAATTTTCTCCCGCACCGCCGGCGTGCTCGGTCGTCGCCGGCTGGAACGAGCCGAGAGAGGAAACAAATGGGTACCCGTCCGAGTCGATGGCTCCCCCGCGTCTCGCCATGCCAGCTTCGCCGCCTGGCTCTCCAACTCGCCGGCGCCGCTCTCGTTCTGGCGGGCTGCGCGCACGTCGGCAAGCTCTCACTCCCCGAGCAGAAGACCCTGTCGCCGGTCCAGGCGCGCAGCACCCCCCAGAGCGGAACCGAGCCCGGCGAGCTGGCCACCCCCATGACGCCGCTCTTTGCCGTGGGCGACACGGTGCTCGGCTTCCTTCCCGGCACGGCGGACTCTTCCAAGCGTTATCTCGGCCGATTGCTGCGCGGCTACACGGCCGACACGCTCAATATCGTCATCTACGGCGACAACCGGCCGGGCTATCGCACGACCGCGCTCTCGTCCGAGCTCGAAAAGATGAAGGGCATCTTGTCCCTCAAGCCCAAGAAGATGGCCGTCGGCCTCATCAACATCCCGGTCTTTCTCTTCAAGGGTTTCATCCCCGATCTCAAGCTGGTGCGCGACACGCCGGCCTTGATCACCAAGCAGCCGACCTGGGGACGTGAGAAGCAGGTCAGAGACGCCATCCTGACACGCGTCGACTCGTTGCAGGCGTACAACCAGACCGTGACCGCGGCAATCAATACCGGCGATCTGGTGAAGGACGGCCGCCGGCCCAAGAACTGGGATCGCTTCCTGAGCCTCAACGAGCCCTTGTCGTCGCGCGTGCCCTACTTCGCCGTGGCCGGAAACCATGAGCGCACGGACGACTCGATCGGCGTCGCCAACTGGCGCACGGCGACCGGGCTTCCGGTGGGCTCCGACCGCCTCTATTACTGCTTCGACTCCGCCGACGGCTGGGTGCGCTTCATCGCCATCGACACCAATCCCATCGTCGACCCGCAGAACCGCTGGTCGAAGGACGTGCACGTCAAGTATTCCAAGGAGCAGTTCGACTGGATGATCGCGCGCGTGCGTGAGCACCACGGGCCCGCGATCATCATGATGCACCATCCGCCCTTCTCCGCGGGCTTCCACCGCGAGGAGTGGCAGGCCGACCAGGTCATGCGCGACCGCCGCTCGCAGCTGGTCAAGGCACTGCACGAGACCGGGATCTCGGTCATCGCGAGCGGCCACGAGCACGCCTACGAGCGCGCGCTCATGACCTGGCAGGACGCCGTGCTCCTGGTCATCGCCACCGGCGGCGCCGGCGCGCCGCTCACCGCCCTGCCGCCGCCCGCGGCCAGCGCCGAAATGTTCGCCGAGTACAAGGTGTCGGGCGGCGTGGTGAAGCCCGAGAATGTGCTCACCGACGTCGTCTTCCACTATTGCCTCCTGCGCCTGTGGTTCGGCGGCGGCGAGCTTTACACGTACGCGGTGAACAAGGACGCGAGCACGACGCAGATCGACAAGGTGGCCATCGATCTCAAGCGCTACGGGATTCCCAAGATCGACCAGAAGAAGATGCCGATTCCCGAGGCGTCGGGACCCAAGGAGAAGAAGACCGAAGGCGAGAAGCCCGGCCAGGCGACCGCCTCCAGCACCAAGGCCGACACCAGCGCCGCCAGCCGGCGCATTCTCACGCAACCGGCGCCGGCCAAGAAAAAGGCGCCGGCCAAGCACGGGACGAAGAAATGATGGGCCAGGCGATGAACCACAGGGGGAACGCATGAGCAACGCCGCCGTGCCAGGCTCGGCCTCGACCGCCGATCGTCGGAACCGTAGCTTCGTCGACCCGCTCCTGGGAGTGTTCGCCGACGTGCGGGCCGGAGAAGGGCCGACTGCACTTCTCCTCATGCTCAACATCTTTCTCATCCTCGCGGCGTACTACCTGCTCAAGACGATTCGCGAGCCGCTCATCCTGACTTCGGCGGGCGGCGCGGAGGCCAAGAGCTACGCCGCGGCGGCCATCGCCGGCCTGCTCATCATTCTCGTGCCCGTGTACAGCGCCCTCGCCTCGCGCGTGCCGCGCGTGCGGCTCATCAACGGCGTCACGCTCTTCTTCATTGCCTGCCTGGTAGCCTTCTTCGTCATCCACAGCATCGGCTACGACGTCGGCGTGGCCTTCTTCATCTGGGTGGGCATCTTCAATCTCATGATCATCGCCCAGCTGTGGGCATTCGCGAACGACGTCTACACGGTCGATCAGGGCAAGCGGCTGTTCGCCATCGTGGGCGTGGGCGCGTCGTTGGGCGCCATCGCCGGCTCGTTCTTCACCGGCAAGCTGGTGGCGCGGTTCGGCCCCTATCCGTTCATGATCGGGGCCGCCGTCCTACTCGTGTTGTGCATGGTGCTGACCAACGTCATCGATCGCCGCGAGCGCAGCGAGGCCGCCGGCGGCGAGGGCGTGACCGAGGGCGATCTCAAGGCCGGCGAGCCGGTCAAGGGACGGAGCGGCTTCGCCCTGGTCTTCTCCAATCGCTACCTTCTGCTCATCGCCTTCCTCATGCTGGTCTACAACCTGGTCAACACGACCGGCGAGTACATCCTGGGCAAGACGGTGATCTCGCTCTACGCCGCGCAGCATCCGGGCATGGCCGGCGGCATGGACGAGAAGAAGGTGATCGGCGAGTTCTACGGCAATTACTTCACCTGGGTGAACATCATCTCGGCCTTGATCCAGGCCTTCCTGGTGTCGCGCATCCTCAAGTATCTGGGCGTGCGGGTGGCTCTCCTGATTCTTCCCATCGTGGCCTTCGGCGGCTATCTGACCATGGCTTTCGTGCCGCTCTTGGCGCTCATCCGCGGTGTCAAGATCACCGAGAACTCGCTCGATTACTCGGTGCAGAGCACGACCAAGAACGCGCTCTACCTGCCCACGAGCCGCGAGGCCAAGTACAAGGCCAAGCAGGCCAACGACACCTTCTTCGTGCGCTTCGGCGACGTGGTGTCGGCCGGGCTCGTGTTCGCGGGCACGACGTGGCTGCACTTCGCCCCGCGCCAGTTCGCGCTCGCCAACGTGGTGCTCATCCTGATCTGGATCGTCCTGGCGATCGCCATCGGCCGTCACTTCCAGCAGATGTCGAAGGCGACCTAGCCTAGATCTCCGCCCTGCCGCTTTCTCCTGCGGGCGGGCCGAAGCCCCAGCGCTCGCGCATGCGCTGGCGGAAGCGGGCCCGCTCCTCGGGCGTCATGGCGCCCCAGCGCGCGCGCATACGGTCGCGGACTCGCGATCCGGGGGAAGACCGCAGTCCGAGCCCGCCGAAGAGGATGCGGCACAGGGCCAGGAGTCCGAGCGCCTGCCAAAAGCCGATCTTGGACCACCCAAAGAGCGGCGGCAGAAGCCAGTTCCACAGCAAGCGCACGATCTCGCCGCCTAGAGCAACGAGCGCGGCGAAGCCCACGAGCGCCAGCGGCACCAGGAACAAGAGTTTGCCTTTCATGACGTTTCTCCTTCCGATAGCTCGGCGTACACGTCCTGCAAGCGCTCGCGCAGGCGGAGCACGGCGTAATGCTTGCGCGAGAGCAGCGTGTTGGCGCTCACGCCGGTCTCGGCCGCCATCTGTTTGAAGCTCTTGCCCTCGAGCTCGTGCGCCACGAACACCTCGCGCTGCTCGCGCGGCAGCTCGGCGAGTGCGGCCTCCAGCTCCTCCAGGAGCACGTGCCGGGCGTAGAGTGCCTCCGGCCCCGCGTCGGGCGAAGGCAGGAGCTCCTCCCATGGTGCGTCGTCGTCCTCGGCCGTGTCGGCGCCCCGCTCGGGCCTGTGCTTGCGGAACAGGTCGACGATGCGGTTTTGCGCCACACGGAAAAGCCACGCGGTGACGTGCTCGATGGGCATGAGCAGGCGGTTGGCCTCGACCAGCTCGCAGAAGACGTCCTGCAGGATGTCTTCGGCTTCGCTCGCATCGGGCACGCGACGCCGGATGAACCGAAGGAGCCCCCTACGCTCCCGCTCGACGACCGTGGTGATCCGGTCGTCCTTTCCGCGCGCTCTGGATTCCGGACTGGTCAACGGCCGCCTCCTACCGAGAGAGACGAACGAGCCCGGACAATATTGTGGGAGAGGCGTTGGACGTGGGCGGCCGGTCAGTGCGAGGCGGAGGCCGCCATGATGGCCGCCACGCTCGCCGGCGCGAAGAATTCGGCCGGAGAGATGGTTCCGGCGTTCATCTGCACGAAGCGAGTCATGGCCTCCGGCTGACCGGAAGCGGCATGGAAGAGCTGCTGCACGTGGGGAGGCGGAGGCTCCAGAGTGGCCAGCTGCCAGGTGAAATCGTCCATGGGAATGACGTGCTCGTCGCGGCGGCGCTGGGCCTCGTTCATTTCTTGATCGAACGAATGACCGCTTGCCATGACGCGGTCGAGAGCCTGAGCGCACTGCTCGGCGTCCCGAAACGCGTCGGAGATTCCTTGCGCCGTGATCGGGTCGCGGTTGTATCCGGCATCGCCTACCAGGATCCAGCCGGGGCCGTAGGGCTTGCGAAAGTACCCCGAGGTCGGGAATCCCATGAACGGAGCCTCCCGCTTGGCTTCGCGGACGCGCTCCGCGAACGTCGGCGCCAGGTCGAGCATGGCCAGAAAGTGGCGCTCGATGTCCCCCTTGTTGGCCTCGAATTCGGAATGAGGCCAGCCTCCCACGGTCATGGTCATCCCGTCGTGCGTTTGCATGGCGGCAAATCCCCGTCGCGAACGGATGTACGTCTCGAAGCGGCCGTTCATGGGAAGCCCGCTCCAGTACGTGTAATACGGCGCGAGAACCGGGGATCTCTCGCGGTATTGCTGGGGCTGAACCGATTTCGCCACGGACGAATGCCGGCCGTCGGCGCCGATCACGATCGTGGCGCGCTCCGTCGAGGGCGCGCCCTCCTTCGTCCGCCCTTGAATGCCGACGACGCGGCCTCCGTCGCGCACCAGGTCCTCGACCACATAGTCCTCGCGCACCTCTGCCCCTGCTTCGGAGGCGGCGTCGACGAGGAGCTTGTCGAGAACCGTGCGGCGCGGGCAGTAGGCCAGCGGTGACTCCGGGGTACCAGGAGAGCCCGAGAGCGTGAAGGCGCCGAAGTCGAAGGCATAGGTATCGGTCGGAGGACATCCCGTGGCACGGAGCCGATCCAGAAGTCCCCAGCGATTCAGAGCCGCGACACCCATGGGATGGAGCACGTGGGTCGAGATGGTGTCGCTGGGAAAGTGGGCGCGATCGACGACGAGCACACGGTAGCCCTTGCGGGCGAGAAGCATCGCCGTCGGGGAGCCGGCGCAACGCGCCCCCACCACGATGAAATCGTATGCGCTCATGGCGTCCTCGTGATCGAGGCCGGCGGACGGCCGCGCAGGCGCGCGTTTGCAGCGGAAAGAGCGGAATGGCTGCCCGGCAAGGATTCGAACCTCGACTAACTGGTCCAGAGCCAGTCGTGCTACCGTTACACCACCGGGCACCGCAAAGTATCTTCGGAGCGCACTTTAGGGGGCATTCGCGCGGCCTGTCAAGTCACGCGCGCGGGCCTCGACGGCGCGGGCTCCTCCCACCACGCGCAAGCCGCGCGCAGCCGCAGCACCGTCCTCTCGCGCCCCAGAAGCGACATCACTTCGAAGAGTCCCGGCGCCACCTTGCGCCCGGTGAGCGCGACGCGCGCCGGGAAGAAAAGGTCTCCGGCCTTCACGCCCAGGCGCTCGCCCAGCTCGCGCGCGCGCGCCTCGAGAGCCGCGGGCTCGAAGGGATCGGCGCTCTCGACGAGCTCGGCGAGGGCGGATAGCGCCTCGCGCGCGCCTTTCCTCGCGAGCACTTCATCCTTGGCTTTGGGATCGATGTCGAACGACTCCGAGAACGCGAACCCCGCGTAGCCCTCGACGTCGGCCAGCGTCTTCAAGCGCTCCCCCACCGCGGCGGTGGCGCGCTCGAGGAAGTCGTCCACGTCGGCGCGATCGGGCAGGCGGCCATGTTCGGCCAGGTAGGCGCGCACGCGCGCCGCGCGCTCGGCCAGCGGCATGGCCCGCAGGTACTGGCCGTTCATCCACTCGAGCTTCTCGCGGTTGAACACCGCCGGCGTCGCGTTCACGCGCTCGAGCGAGAACTTCTCCACCAGATCCGCGCGCGAGAACATCTCGCGCTCGCCGTCCCACGACCAGCCGAGGAGCGCCAGGAAGTTGATGAGCGCCTCGGGCAAATAGCCCTGGGCACGGAACTCGCTCACAAATGTGGCCGCCTCGCCCGCGCGCTTGGACATCTTGCTGCGATCGGGATTCAGGATGAGCGAGATGTGGGCAAACGCCGGCTCGGGATAGCCGAGCGCGCGGTACAGGAACACTTGCCGGTTGGTGTTCGAGAGGTGCTCCTCGCCGCGGATCACGTGCGTGAAGCGCATGGCGGCATCGTCGACCACGCAGGCGAAGTTATACGTGGGCAGTCCGTTGGAGCGCAGGATGACGAAGTCGCCCACGGCATCGGCCGGAAACACGACGTCGCCGCGAATGAGGTCGCGCACCACGGCGGGCTCGCCGGGCACGCGGAAGCGGATGCTCTCGGGGCGGCCCTCGGCGCGGCGCTCGACCCGCTCCTCCTCGTCGAGATCGCGGCACGTGCCGTCGTACTGCGGCGTGCGCCCGGCGGCCTGCGCGGCGCGGCGGCGCGCCTCCAGCTCCTCGTCGGTGCAGAAGCACGGATAGGCGAGCTCGGCGGCGCACAGCCGCTCGGCCTCCTTGCGGTAGATGCTTTGCCGCTCGCTCTGGCGATACGGCCCGTGCGGGCCCCCCACGTCCGGGCCCTCGTTCCAGTCGATGCCGAGCCAGCGCAGATCGTCGAGCACGGCGCGCTCCGACTCGGCGGTCGAGCGCTCGAGGTCGGTGTCCTCGACCCGCAGCGCCATGATGCCGCCGCGCCCGCGCGCGAAGAGCCAGTTGAAGAGCGCGGTGCGCGCCCCGCCGATGTGCAAGGACCCGGTCGGGCTGGGCGCGAAACGAACGCGGACGGCAGGCTCGGACACGTTTTCCTCGAAGGGTGGCGGGCCGGAAAGCGCTCAGGCCACCGCGATGGGTGGCCTGAGCGTGCAGACGATGAATCGCGACGGCTACGCTAGCACATCACGGTCCGAGCCGCACGACGCGCTGGTTCACCACCGTGCTGCCGGCGCGGAAGCTCGCGAGGTAGATACCCGCGGCCACCGTGCGTCCGCCGTCGTCCCTGCCGTCCCACGACACCACGTAGCGCCCCGCCTGCGCCGGACGATCGATCAGGCGCCGCACGCGCGCGCCGCGCACGTTATAGAGATCGAGCGTCGCGCGCGACCCTTGCGGCAAGCCTTCCGGCAAACCGAAGGAGAGCGTCTGCGACACCTTGCCCGGGTTGGGGAACGGGGCCGCGAGGAACACGTGATCCGGCGCGTCGCCCGGCGACACCACGCCGTAGGGCCCAAAAGCCAAGGGCGAGAGACCGGGCTGCGCTTGCACGCGCGCCAGCACGTACGAATAGGTGGCGCCCGGGGTCACGGTGAAGTCGTCCACCGAGAGCCAGCCGTCCTCGCCCACCGTGCGCGTGCCATCGCCCACCGGCACGTAGCCGGCCGGCACCTCGGAGAGACGCGTCGCCGGCGTTGGCGTCGCCCCGCTCACGCGGAAGGCGCGCCACGCACCGCCCTGCTCGATGGCCGTGCGCGGCAGCTTCCAGTGCAGGCGGATGCCGCCCTCGATGGATTCGACCGTCTGCACCGCCGCGTCCTCGACTGCGACCACGATCGACGTGCCCAGACGGTTGGTGCGCTCGCTGTCGTGGCCGAACATCGTCCACTCGCGCGCCGGATTGGGATGGTACGTGCCGGGATAGTTCCACACGTACATGTTCTTGTCCCAGTCGGCGAGCAGGATATCGGCCGAGCCGTCGCCGTCGAAGTCCCACACCAGCGGCGTGCCACGCACCTCGCCCAAGAGGCGGATCGGGAAGCCGGCCAGCGTCGTGCCGTTGGACTTGAAGCCGTAGAGGTTGCCGTCCTCGGAGCCCTGCAGGATCTCGATCTGGCCGTCGCCGTCGAGATCGGCCCCCACCGGTGAGGTCTCGGCGGCACCATTGGTCTTGGGCGAGAAGCGCACGCCGGTCCAGCCCGGATACACCGAGCCGTCCCAGCGATAGATGTGGAGGAGGCCGTCGCAAGTGGCGACCACGATCTCGCGCTTGCCGTCGCCATCCATGTCGACGAGCGCCGGCGAAGGCGTGCGCGCGTTCTGCCCGGTCACCAGGCCGGTCTTGGGGAAGCCGGGCTCCACGGTGCCATTCTGCTTGACCACCCACAGCTTGCCGGCATCGTCGACGTCGACGATCTCGAGCTGGCCGTCGGCGTCGATGTCGCCCACCGCGGGGCTCGCGCTGAACGCCCCCTGCGGACCGAACGGGAAGCCGGGCAGCGTGGTGCCGTTCCAGCGCCAGGCGTTGATCTTCCCGTCCTTGGTGGCCGAGATGATGTCGAGCTTGCCGTCGCCGTCGAGATCGGCGAGCGCCGGGCTGCCGAAGTTGAACGCCGCCCCCACCGTGGCGAAGACGCCGATGGTCGAAGGATTCGAGTCGCCGTCGCGCTCCTCGGAGCCGTCGTAACGGAAGACGTACACGTTGCTCGAGTTGCCGGTGAAGACGATCTCCTTCTTGCCGTCGCCGTCGATGTCACCGCAGGCCGGCGACGACCAGATCTGCGTGTCGAGGGCGATCGGGAAGCCCGGCTTGACCGAGCCGTCGGACTCGTACACGAAGAGCTGCTTGGAGTCGTACGTAGGCGCCACGATTTCCATGACGCCGTCGCCCTCCAGGTCGGTGATGGCGGGCGCGCTCGCGTAATAGCTGCCCTGGGTGGTGAAGTCGCCCGAGGTGCGATCCGAGCCGTCGGCATCGATGACGCTGTGCGCGTCGGCGTGCCAGGCGTAGAGGAAGTCGGAGCCCACCACGACTTCGAGCTGCCCGTCGTGCTCGAGATCCCCGACCACGGGCGACGACGGCGTCGTGCGGCCCATGGCGATCGGGAAGCCGTTCAAGAGCGGCGGATTCGTGCTCGCCGACACCACCGCGCTCGGACCCGACTCGGTCGAGGACGAGTCCACGGCCGTCACGTAATAGAAGTACGGCGTGAGCGGGGCCAGGCCCTCGTCGCGATAGAAGGCGATGCGCCCGTCGGCCACGTAGTTGCGCTTGGTCCACGGTCCGACGGCGCTCATCCCGCGATAGACGTTGTAGCCGCGCAGGTCGGCCGCCGACGACTTGGTCCACACGAGCTGGATGGCCGAAGCCGAGCCCAGGGCGCTCACGTTGGCGGCGGGCGCCGGCTGGCCGAAGTTGATGAGCTGGCGGAACAGCTCGTGATACTGGTCGGACACGGCGAGCAGGAAGCGCGCCGTCGTCACACACGAGTCGTTGCGCACCTGGAAGTTGTCGCCCGTCGCCTGGCCCTTGGCCGCGATGGCGCCGTAGCTGGACGTGCTGTCGAGCACGCTCAGGCCGCCGGCCGCCGGCCACAGCTTGGCGGTGACGCCGCGCGCCGCACCCTCGCCGCTGTTGAGCAGCGTCACGGTGACATTGGCGGTCTCGCCGACGTCGAGCACCTGGTCGCCGTTGCCGCCGATCGACGCGAAGGTCTGGGCCTGGTGACGCAGCGTCGGGGCACGCACCGTGAGCGCCTGGTCGCAGGTCCACTGGCGCACGCCGTCCGTGAGCGTGAGGCGCAAGCGCATCTCGTCGCCATCGCGCACGCCCGTGCTGTTGACGTGGATCCGGTAGGCGGTGCCGTTGGCGTTGGTCGAGGGCGCGATGGCGCCGTAGCTCGCCGAGCCCACGGTCACCTGCGCGCGCGAGTCGAGCGAGATCAGCGTGCCGTTGGTCGAGCCGGTGGTCGAGCCGCCCACGTTGCGCGCCGGGATGGTGACGTTCACCGTCTCCCCGGCGTCGAGCACGCCGTTGGCGTTGGCGTCCGTGCCCGCGCCGCTGTCGTCGATGGTGCGGTCCTGCGCACGCGTCACCACGGCCGGCGTGGCCGTGCCGCCCACGGTGATGGTGCCGCGGTAGGGCAGCCAGTTGGGGAAGGTGATCGTGAGGCTGGCCGCGCCCAGGGTCTGCGGGCGGAAGGGCAGCGTCACCTGTCCCGACGAGTTGGCGGTGCCGACGCGATAATCCTCCCCCGTCTTCATCACGCACACCTGAGCGCCCTGGCACGGCGTGCCGCCGCGGAGCACCGTGACCGTCACCGAGGTGTCGGCGAGGGTCATGCTCGAGGGCGCGGTGACCGTGAGCGCCACCGGCTGCACCGTCCACAGCTCGATTTGCGGATCGCCCAGGAGCAGCACCGTGTTCTGCTCCCAGCGCTGCACGTTGTCGAAGTTGGAGAAGCCGACGAAGGGAATCTTCTGCATGGCCTGGGCCTGGCCGAGGCGCGTGATGCCGTCCTGGAAGATGAGATCGTAGAACTCGTTCTGGTAGCCGTCGCCGGTGGCCGGGAAGTCGAAGTTGGTGGAGCCGATGTTGTTCACCGCGCCGCCGTTGGGCGCCAGCAGGAATTCCTCGCCGATGGACTCGAAGTCGATGGCCGCCGACGTGCAGTCGATGGCGTAGATCATGCCCGAGTACTTGGGGGCGTTGTGCAGGAGGGTGATGTCGGGGTTGGTGATCGACGAGTCACCGCAGGCCATGGTGTTGCGGAAGCCGTGGCCGACGTGATGCAGGATGTTGAAGCCCGCATTCATCGAGTCGAGAACGGCCCGCTTGGTCATGGGCGAGGAGCCCGGCCATGCCGTGTAGTTCTGGTAGAGCTTGGTCGCCGTCATGCAGCCGGTGAGGCGTGAGATCGCGTGCTCGGCGATGGTCGCGCCGTCGGAAGCGATCGAGTCGCCGGGCTGCCAATCCTGCGGGAACAGCACCTGGGCGAAGTACAGCGCCTTGCAGAGATAGTTCGCGGCCGGCGTCTGGTCGTAGGTGAGATCCTTGTTCACCCACGTCTGCGCCTCCTGCTGCGTCTGCACCGAGGCGCGCCCGACGTAGACGTCGGGGAAGAGATCGAGAGCGTCACCGGTATTGTTGGCATCGAAGAAGCCCTCGCCGAACAGCGAGTCGCCGTCGGCGTCCCAGTTGCCGTCGAGATCCGAATAGTAGAGATCGGTGGCCAGGTCGTTGCCGCCGAAGAAGGTCGTGCGCGTGTAGCGCACCGGGATGATCTGCGTGTCGCCGGCGAGGAGCACCCACACCGTGCCCCACTGCGTGTAGGCGTCGCGGATGAACATGCGGACGCGCTCGGCCAGGTCCACACCGTAGGGATAGTTCTGGTTGATGAACTCGACGGTGCGGATGACCGCGGGCACGCCCTGCGCCGTCTTCCAGTCGCACAGCGGCTGGAACTGCGCCTGCATGTCGTCGTTGGTGATGATCAGATACTGCACCGGGCTGCCGAGCACCGAAGGCAGGGCGGTGGGCGCGAAGGGATGCGGCTGGCGCGGATCGCGACTCAGGTCGGTGCCCAGGGCGGCGACCTGCGGGCGCACTCCGAGACCCTGGCGCGCGTACGACGGCGCGTGCGAGAGCGCGGCCTCGAGGCCGCCGTGGAAGAAGTCGTCCCACTCCGGCACGACGCGGCGGCGCACGAGAGGATCGGGCTGGGCCTCGGTTTCGACGGTCACGTCGATGCGCGTGGCCAGGCGGGCCTGGCCGGTGGCGGGCACGATCTGCACCGGGAAGAGCACCACGCTCGAGAGGGCGCGCCCGCGCATGCCGCCCGTGGGCCCGGCCTCAGCGAGGTCCGTAGGCTCGAAGGCCGTGCTCGCGTAGCGATCCGGATCGGGCTCGGCCCAGGCCGCGTGCATGCCGCCGGGCACGTCGGGCTGGACGGGCCGCACCTTGCCGACCACGCCCAGATCCACGAACTCGCTCGGCACCGCATGGACGCTCACCGCGCGCTGGCCGGCCGGAAGGTCGATCAGGGCCGAGACCGCCGGCAGCTCGGGAGCGCGCGTCGGGCCCCAGGGCTGGCTCGCGGGCAGCGTGATCCTCACGTAGCCCTGGCCGTCGGGGGCGATGCGCACGTCCGAGCGGGAGAAGGTGAAGGTTCGCACCACCGCTGCCTGCGCGGCGCCGCTCGCCAAAAGGAGTGGAAGGAAAAGCGCGAGAGCACGGCGCAACGGGGTCAGCCGCGGCATGCAGAACTCCTGACGAGGGGGAAGATCCAAGGATTTCGGGCGACCGCTCGATGGAGGGCGAAGCAGAGCGGTTCGGGCCGCAAGGATACGGTCATCGGGTGCGAAGCCAGTGTTGTTAGGGCGTTTCTGCGACCAACCTGACCGACCGAAAGCGTACCGGCTAGGTCACGCTAAGGTCAAGCACGCTTTGGGCCATTTCGCCCGCCAGACGCCCGGTGAGGGGCTTTCGTCGTCCCGATCTCAGCGCCCGACCTGGGCACGGCCCAGATCGAGCCCGTAATCGCGGTGAAAGGCGAGTCCGGCAACCGAGCTGCGCACGTAGGCGAGCTCCCGCACGCGCGCCACGGGCACGTAAGGCGCCTCATCCGCGAGCCGCAGCTCGATCTCGGTGCGCAGCGCCTGCCGTCCCTCGACCGAGCGCTCCTCGAGCGCGCGCACGATCAGCGAATCGAGCCCGGGCGAGCGCAAACCTCCAAGATTTCCCGACCAGCGATCGTCGAGCGAGCGGTTGAGCAGCCACTCCGCCAGGCCCTCGATGGGATCGTCGGTGGGCGGGCGCCAGACGACGAGCGAGGCCACCGGCGCGCGCCGGTCGTAGAGATCGTGGAAGAAGGCGGCGCGTGAGCGGGTGCGGATCTCTCCATAGATGGAAGCACGGCCGAAGTCGCCGAGCAGCGCGCGGCAGGCCGACGCTTCCGGGCTCGCGAGCGGGGCCTGGATGGCGATCTGAATGCCGTTGATGCGCTTGTCCAGATCGAGCGCCTGTTGCGCCGCCTGCGGATCGAATCCCGCCGCCATGGGCGCTCCCGCCCCCGCCGGCGCGAAGGTGCGCCACGGAAATCCGTACGGCGCCACGGCTTCGACCATGCGCTGACGATTCAAGCCGCGCGCCAGCGCGTAGCGCGCCGAGTGGCGCGCCATGGGAAAGACTTCGGCGTGCAGCGCCAGCACCCACACCGGCGCGTTGCGCGCCGCGCCCTCCACCGGAATCAGCTTGGCCTCGCGCGCCAGGCGCTCGCGCAGGATGCCGAGCGGCGCAGGCCACAAGACGTCGACGCGGCCGCTCGCCAGACCGAGCACGGCGCGCCGCGTCGAGACCCCGAACAAGACGACGATCGAATCGGGAACGGCAGGTGCGGTACCGCGATACGCCGGATTGCGCACCAGGATGGCGCGGTCGGTGAGTGGTGCGGCCAGCCGGTATGGGCCGGTGGCGAGCGCGTGCCCGAGACGGCGCTCGCGCTCCGCCGGCGCCGTCGGCACCGCGTAGCGAGGCTGCGCGAGCTTCTCGAGAAGATGGGGATCGGGCGCCACGAGATGCATGACGAGGGTCGCGGAATCGGAGGCATCGAGGCCGAGCGGCCCTCGCCCGCGCGCGCGCGCCGCCATGGCGCCGACAAGGCTCCAGAAGCGCGGGCGCGCCGGCGACGGCGGATCGACGTCGAACAGTGAATCGAGCGTGCGCGCGCAATCGGCTGCCGTGACGCGCGTGCCGTCCTCGAAGCGCCAGTCGGGACGCAGGTGGAAGGTGTAGGTGAGTCCACTGGTGCTCACGGTCCAGCGCGCCGCACCGGCGGCGCGCACCGCGCCCGTGGAATCGAAGCGCACGAGGCCTTCGTGAAGGAGCGCCAGAAAGGGCGTCGCCCAATCGTCCTGCGGGGCTCGCGGATCGAGGCGCAAGGTGTCGGGCAACGCCAGCACCAGGCGCGTGCCGCGGTGCTCGCGCCCGGGGCCACATCCGGCGAGGAGCAGCACCAGCAGCGCCGCCGCGCTCCATGCGGCGATGTGAGAGTGTCTTCGTCCATCCGTGCGCGCGGCCATGCGCCGGAACTTAGGAAGCCGTGCCGTGGTGGTCAAGCGCGCACCTTGTGCTCCGAAGATTGAGGATGGATGTGGGGAAGCGGCTGCTCGAGGTGCGAGGCCGTCACTTTCAGGCGGCGTACTTGAGTCGGTGAGTCTGGATTCTTGGAAGCCTCCTGGTCGGGGTCATCCTCCAGTAATGCACTGCCCAACGTTTCGGTAGCTCGATCAAGC
>DASYSL010000076.1:0-18022 GCA_036003365.1 Candidatus Eiseniibacteriota bacterium | reverse complement strand
GGACACTTCCCCAGGGGACGAATCGCCCGATAGTGCCAGTTCGTGACCGCCTAGCCGAATGGTTCTGGCACAGAACGGGCACATAAGCACGGCAAGTATCCGGCGTGCGCACGAAGATCGTGGTCGAGCGGCATCAAGGATTGTCCTCAGCCACACGCCGTGTTCCGAAGTTGCCCCACTTGCGGCGCACGATGTAGTAGGCGATCGCGGCACCTGCAGCGTCCAAGCTTAGCCCCGCCCAGAAGATCCAGCTATGAACCCACGTCCACCCAAGTAACTTCACGGCAACGATTACGAGCAAAAGCATCTGTTCCGCGAACAACACTATGGCGACCCTGGACTTGTACTCAGGCGCGATTGCGGCGCCGACCCAGACGAAAGCCCCTGAGGACACGAGGCTCGCCAGCAGTCGCTCGGGAAGCCGCGGGTACGGTTCCACGAAGGGGCTCAGCATGAAGAAGAGGACAAAATGAACTGGGACATAAGCGATAATGCTCGCGACAAGCGTGCCCGGAATCACTGCAAGCCAAAGTAACCATTTCCCAAGTTCTCGAGCAGCTTGCGACCTTGCGTCGCCGCGAGTCATGAGCGACCACCTCCTCTCAGGACAGCTTGCAACCGCCACCCCGAGACAGTCGAGACTAGCATGGCAAGGCGTTGCGAGGTAGAGATGCGCAGCGGGTTCAACTGAGCCGCCGTGGCTCGACCCCTCCGGCCAACCACGGCCCCAACGAAACTCGGTCCTGGGGCATAAATGCCGGGAGCAGGACTCGAACCTGCACGGGCCTTGCGACCCAGGGGATTTTAAGTCCCCCGCGGCTGCCTTTTCGCCATCCCGGCGGAAGTGGGCCGGAGTGTAGCATGATGGAAAGGACGAGCCTTTCCGTGCCTACGACACTCTGGACCCTCGGTCATAGCAACGTCTCGCTCGAGAGCTTTCTTGAGCTGGCGACGTCATTCGATCTGCGCGCGCTGGGCGATGTCCGCTCCTTCCCCGCTTCGCGACGGCATCCGCACTTCAGCAGGGAGTCGCTGGAGCAGGTGTTGCCGCAGCACGGGATCGACTATCGCTGGTTCCCGGGCCTCGGCGGGAGAAGGAAGCCGAGGCGGGACAGTCCGCATCACGCGTGGCGCGTCGAGGGCTTTCGCGGCTATGCCGACTACATGGAAACGCCGGAGTTCGAGCAGGCGCTGGCGGAGTTTCTGGCGTGGGCCGACGAGCGGCGCACCGGCTTCTTCTGCGCCGAGCGGCTGTGGTGGCAGTGCCACCGGCGCGTGCTCGCGGATCGGCTGGTCACGCGCGGGATCCAGGTGCGCCACATTTTGGCGCCCGGGAAGGACGAGCCCCATGTGCTGACCGAGTTCGCGCGCCTCGAAGCTGATCGGCTCGTCTACGACCGCGATCTCTTCGAAGGGGAAACGAAAACGGCCGGGAGCTAGTCCCGGCCGTGGTGTGTCCCCATCAGGATCTAGTCGACGTCGGCTTCCATCTCGACGTGCTCGGCGACCACGTCCTCCAGGCGATCGAGCGCCACCAGAGGGCGCGTCGTGGCGTAGGCCTGGAAGCTCAGGGCGAAGATCCCGAAGAGCGCCAAAGTCACGCCGATCTCGGGCAGGCCCACGGGCAGGCGCGACACGTAGATCGAGGGATAGATGAGCATCAGGCGCTCGATCCACAGCCCCACGAGAATGATCGTCGCGAACATGAAGTGCGTGACCATGTTGCGCTTGGCTGCCAGATTCATGAACCCGGAGAAGGGGACGAACCAGGTGAGCCCCAAGGCCGCGACCGACCAGGGCAGGAACGGCTGGCGCATGCGGCGCACGATCCAGCCGGTCTCCTCGGGCATGTTGGCATACCAGATGGGCAGGAACATGGACCAGAAGAGATACACCCAGAAGATCGAGAAGGCGAAGATGAGCTTGCCGATCTGGTGATAGTTGTCACGCGTGTACCAGGCCTGGAGACCGTAGGCGCGGCGGCACAGGATCGAGAGCACGGACGTCATCGCCCAGGCCATCAAGATACCGCCCATGAAGAACCAGGCGCCGATCATCGTGCCCGCCCAGTGAACATCCTGCGACATCACCCAGTCCCAGCACACGACGGTGTAGGTCACGGCGTACACCGGAATCAACGCGCCGCCGAAGCGCGGCAGATCGACGGCAGCCGAAGCGATCTCGGCCTGATCGCCTTTCCAGCCGGTGCTCCACTTCTGATAGCGCGCCTTGAGCGGCTCGGCCACGTAGGGTGCGGCGAGCCCGGCGTCGACCCGACGCACGCGGCGCATGTACATCACCGAGAGCGCCGTGCAGATGCCCACGAGCCCGATCTGGCGCACGAGCATGAACGGAAGATTGAGATACGCGGCCTTGTCGCCCTCGACCGGGTGCTTCACCCACGGGAAGATCCAGGCGTTTCCGAGCAAGAGCGAGATCACGAAGATCGCGTAGGCCCACGGCAGGAACGAGCCCGCGCCCACCGCGACGCGCTGGAATCCGACCGCGTACTTGGCCTTGGTCAAGTACATGACGCCCGAGACCACGAGGCAGGCCTGCGACACCACCATCCAGTACATGAGGCCGTGATTGAGCGCCGACCAGGCGCGCTGCGGATCCGACATGAGCGTCATGGCGAAGAGCGCGGCGCCGATCACGGCGACGACGATAAACGCGATGCGCACGCCCCCGTTGGGCTTGCCCGGGATCTTGGCCACGATGTCGCGCGGCGTCGGCATGACCATGACGTGATCGCTCATGGCGTCGGGTGCTCGCGCTGCAGCTTGCGCACGTAGTTGACGATGTCCCAAGCCTCCTGGGGCCGCACGGCGAAGCCATAGGACGGCATGATGATGCCGCCATGACGGATATAGGAATAGATGTAGCCGTCGGCGCGCCCGCGCGTCACCGAGCCCGTCAGCATGGGCGGCGGCATGAAGCCCTTCTGCACCACCGGGCCCGCGCCCTCGCCGTGCATGTTGTGGCACGGATAGCAGAAGGTCTCGAAGCGCTTCTGGCCGCGGTTCTCCGAGGCGGTGTCGGCGGCGACGGGATTCTTGTACGTGGCCTCGACCTCGCGCGGCTTGGCGAACTCGCGCCCCTGAAGCGGCACCGAGAACTCGGGCGGCGCCACCGGCATCTCCTGCGGCTTGATCGAGACCTGGTCATCGAGATCGTGGGTCCACGGCATGGCCACGGTCACGCCCGTGCCCACGACCATGGCCACCACGGCCCAGATGACGAGCTTCCTAAGCGCCCGCAACGCGCGCCTCCTCCGCTCCCGCGGCCCGCATGAGATCCGCGGCCTGCCGCGCCTTGTCGGGCGCGGTAGCCACCCAGAGCCCGATGCGGTCCTCGCTGAAGCGCCGGTCGTAGCCCTCGAGCTCGGCGAACTTGGGAAGCCCGGTCCACAACAGGAGCGCCGCCAGGTTGAACAGCGAGCCGATGAGGATCGTGCACTCGAAGCCGATGATCACGAATGGCGGCCAGGAGACGATCTCCTTGCCGCCCGTGATGATGGGCCAGTCGAGCGACGTCCACACGCAGAGGGCGAAGCCGCCCGCGCAGCCGAGGAGCGCGCCGAGCAGCGTCACCCAGCGCGTCGAGGAGCGCGTGTGGTCGACTTCGTGCTCGAGCTCGTGGAAGTACGTCGGCGTCATGGCCTGCACGGTGAAGCCTTGCTTCTTGAGCTTGCGCACCGCGTCGATGGCGTCGTCCAGGTATTCGAAGACGCCGAGCGCTCCGGTCTCGCGCTTCACGCCGCCTTCTCCTTCCTGCGCCTGAACGGCCGCGGCAGGATTTCCTTCAGCTCGGTGATGGAGAACGTCGGCAGGAAGCGCACGAAGAGCAGGAAGTACATGAAGAACCAGGCGAACGAGCCGGCGGTGATCCCCCACTCGACGATGGTCGGCTTGTAACCGGCGCGCCAGACCCACGGGCTGAAGTTGGCGTTCAAGGACTGGACGATGATGACGAAGCGCTCGTACCACATGCCCACGTTCACGAACAGCGTGATCACGTAGAGCGTGGGGATGTGCGTGCGGTTGCGTCGCGACCACAGAAGCTGCGGGATGATGCAGTTGCACGTCGCCATGATCCAGAAGGCCCAGCCCATGGGGCCGAAGGCGCGATCCCAGAACGCGTGACGCTCGTAGGGATTGCCGCTGTACCAGGCGATGAAGAATTCGGTCAGGTACGAATAGGTGACGATGTTGCCGGTGAACAGGATCAGCTTCGCCATGGCATCGAAATGCCAGTCGGTGATGTATTGCTCGAGCTTGAACGCCTTGCGGATGGGCACGATGAGCGTGACCACGAGCGCCATGCCCGAGAAGATCGCGCCGGCCACGAAGTAGGGCGCAAAGATCGTCGAGTGCCAGCCGGGGTTCTGGGCCATGGCGAAGTCCCACGACACGACGCTGTGCACGGAGAGCACGAGCGGCGTGGCGAAGGCGGCGAAGTAGATGTAGGTCTGTGCGTAATGCTTCCAGTTGCGGCTCGTCCCCCGCCATCCCAGCGAGAGCAGCGTGTAGAGCTTCTTGCGCAAGCCGGTCTCGCGGTCGCGCATGGCCGCGATGTCGGGCAGCATGCCCACGACGAAGAAGATGGCCGACACGGTGAAATACGTGCTGACCGCGAACACGTCCCAGACGAGCGGCGAGCGGAAGTTCACCCAGATCTGGCGCTGGTTCGGATATGGGATGAGCCAGTAGAAGAACCAGATGCGCCCGAGGTGGATGAGCTGGAAGAGACCCGCGGTCATGACCGCGAACACGGTCATGGCTTCCGACACGCGATAGATCGCCTGCCGCCAACCGGCGCGGAACAGGAACAAGATGGCCGAGATCAGCGTCCCCGAGTGCGCGATGCCGACCCAGAACACGAAGTTGGTGATGTAGATCGCCCACATCGCGGGCCGCGTGTAGCCGGTGGTGCCCAGACCGACGAACAGCTGATAGAGCCAGCAGCAAATGCCGAAGGTCAGCACCAGGAGATCGAGGCCGAAGACGATCAGCCACTTCTTCCCGACGCGATGGCCGATCGAGATGATGTCGTCGTTGATCTTGCGATAGGTGAGGCCGGTGTCGCGCGCCATCAGGCCTCCACCTCGGCCTCGGCCGGCACCGCGGTCTCTTTCTGGATGCGCCGGCTCACCTTCTTGAGATAGGTGACCGACGGCAGCGTGTTGAGGTCGCGGAACACGTGATAGCTGCGCTGATCCTGCGCCGCCTTGGTGACGCGGCTGTTCGGGTCGGCCAGGTCGCCGAAGGTGATCGCCTGCGTCGGGCAGCCCTGCGCGCACGCCGGCGTGATGTCGCCGTCGCGCAGATCGCGGCTCTCGTCACGCGCGATGTCCTTCTGCTCGCGGATCCTCTGCAGGCAGAAGGTGCATTTCTCCATGACGCCCTTGGAACGCGTGGTGATGTCCGGATTGAGCTGCCAATCGAGCGGCGACACCCAGCAGTCGTAGTCGAACCAGTTGAAGGCGCGCACCTTGTACGGGCAGTTGTTGCTGCAATAGCGCGTGCCCACGCAGCGGTTGTAGACCTGGACGTTGAGGCCTTCCGGATTGTGGTAGGTCGCGTACACCGGGCACACCGTCTCGCACGGCGCGTTGCCGCAATGCTGGCACATCATGGGAACGAAGCGCGCCTCGGTGCCGCCGTCCACGTCCTCGTAGTAGCGCTCGATGCGGAGCCACGCCATCTCGCGGCCGCGCACCATGTTCTGCTTGCCCACCCAGGCAATGTTGTTCTCGGCGTAGCAGGCGGTGACGCACGAGCTGCAGCCGGTGCACGACGAAAGGTCGATCGCCATGCCCCAGCGATGGTGCGCGCGGTTGTACTGGTTGTAGCCGGTGGGCGGCTGCCAGGCGTCTTTCGCGAGCTCTTTCTCGTGCAGGCCGTTGAGCTGCGACGTGCGGTCGCGGAAGGTCGGCATGGTGAGGAACGGCGGCGTGCCCTCGGGCCCCGCGGCCGGTCCGTGCGCCATGTCGGTTCCTGCCGGCGTCGGCTCGCCCACCGGCTCGGCCGGCTTCGCCGGCGCGGCACCCACGAGCGCCAGCGGGATGGCGCGCGCCACGGCGCGATCCATTTGACGGCCGGGCCCGCCGGTGTGCACGAGCGTCCACGTCTTGCCGGTGTTGGCAACGCGCACGCGCGTCGACAGGAAGGCGCGCCCGCCCGACGCCTGATCCTCGGCCGCGGGCAGGAAGTCGAACAGGTTCACGCCGCGGCCCTGCGCGTAGCGCCCGTACTCGCCGTGGCCGTAGCCCGTCGGGATGGCGATGACGTCGGGGCGCATGAGCGGATTGATGGCCACCGGCAGCTCGACCTTGCCATTGCCGCTATCGATCGAGAGCACGTCCCCGTAGTCGACGTTCAGCTTCTTGGCCGCGTCCGGCGAGAGCTCACACCAGTGATCCCACGCCACTTTGGTCACCGGATCGGGCATCTCGAGGAGCCACGGCTTGTTCGCGCCCGCGCCGTCCGCGTGATACGGATGCGGATAGGCGTAGAGCGTGAAGTCGCCCTGGCCGGCGATCGCGGGAGGTGCGATGGCAGGCACGCCGCCCCCGCCGCCCGCACCACCGCCCGCCGGCAGCTCCGCCGGAAGATCGCCGCCCTTGGTGAGGAGAGCGTTGAACTGATCCGCGTTTCCGCCCCAGCGGCGAATCAAGTAATCGCGGAAGGTCGCGTCGGGGAACTGGGCCGCCGCCGTCCCGCCCGACGCTTTGGCCGCGCCCATCAGCACGTCGGCCGTCTGGCGCGTCTGGAACACCGGCCGCATGGCCGGCTGGCGCAAGCCGCGCACGCCCTTCACGGGCTCCGCGTCGCCCCACGATTCGAGCGCGTGGTGATCGGGAAGGATGAGATCGCAAAGGGCTGCGGTCTCGTCGTAGTACGGCGAGAAGGAGACTTTGAACTCGGCCTTGCTCGCAGCCTGCGCGAATCCCGTCGCGTTGCCGATCCAGTACGCAGGATTCGTGTTGTGGACGAGCAGAAGCTTGACCGTACCGCTCTGCAAGCGCTGCACCGCCTGGCGCGCGCCGCGGAAGCTCACCGTGTTGCCCATGTCGTAGCCGGGCGAGGGCAGGAGCGACGTGCCCACGGCACCCAGCACGCGATTGAGATAGAACACCGCGGCCCACGTCTCGGTGGCGTTGGTGCCCGAGCCGCCCGCGCCCGGCCCCAAGACGAGCGCCGGACGATTGTCCTGGAGCTCCTTCACGAGACGCGCCAGCGTATCGGCCGGGATATCGCAATCCTGCGCCACGCGCGCCAGCTCGTAGCCGCTGCCGCCGCCACCCAAGGCTTGCGCGAGACCCAGCGCGAGCACGCCTTCGGTGCCCGGACGAATGCCGATCCACTCGTCGGCGCTGTGTCCGGTGAGCGAAAGCCTGGGCTCGACCTGCACGTGCTTGCCCATGACGCCGCCGCGCGCCGAGTGGAACGCGTCGTAGCCGCGGGCCTGCGCCAGAGGCGAGCCCCACGTGTCGAGGAAGTCGGCCCCGAGCGAGAGCAGATACTTGGCCTTGCTGGGATCGACGATGGGCACGGTTCCCGTGCCGAACGCGCGCTTGGCCGCTTCGCGCACCGGCGCGTAATCGAACGGCTCGTAGGCCACGCGCTCGGCGCCGTGCGCGCCGCACCACTCGTCCAGGAGCGCGTTCCACGTCCCCGTCTCGCCGCCGGTCCAGAACTGGATCGCGCCCGCCGCACCACCCACGGCCGCGAGCTTCTCGTGGAACATCCAGATCGCGTCGTCCCACTTCACGTCGAGCCAGCGCCCGCCACGCTTCCACTTGGGGCCGGGCACGCGATCCGGATTGTAGAGGCCCTGCAGCGAGGCTTGCCCGCGCACGCACAGCGTGCCCTTGTTGACCGGGTGCGCCGGATTGCCTTCGACCTTGAGCGCGCGCCCTTCGCGCGTGCGCACGTGGATGCCGCAGCCCGCTGGGCACTCGCCGCAGGTGCTCGCGTACCACGTCGAGAGCCCGACGATGTCGTCGTTGGGCGGATTGACATAGGCGATCAGGCGGTCGGCCTTGGGCGGCAGACAACCGGTCAACGACGCCGCGCCCGCCGTGGCGCCCACCAGCTTGAGGAAATCGCGTCTCGAGATGCCGTGATGCGGCTCGTTCATCCGCGGGCTTTCCTCACTCATTTGTGGCACGTGGCGCAGTCCAGGCTCGTGGCGTGGACCGGATCGTTGAGACGCGCTTTGTGACAGGTCACGCAGAAGCCCATGTTGAGCGTGTGCGCGAGCTTCACATGGTCTTCGGTCTGGATCTCGCCGTGGCACGTCTGGCAGGCGATGCCCGCCTGCACGTGGCGCTCGTGCGTGAAGCGCACGTGGTCAGGGACGTCGTTCACCTTGACCCAGGGAATCGCCTGCTGGCGGTTCCAGTACTGCGTGAGCAGGATCACCCCCGGCTTGTCCGTGCCCACCAGTTTGTGGCAGCCCATGCACGTCGACACCGCCGGCACGCGCGCCACCGGCGACTTGTCGGCGCCGATGTGGCAGTAGAGGCATGGGATGTGATTGTCGCCGGCGTGGATCTTGTGGCTGAACTGAGGGATGGGCTGGCCCGGAGCCTGGCCCTGCTGCGCTTGCTTCACGCCTTCGAGCGCGTTTCTCAGAGAATCGGCTTGGTCTCCGGGACTCGTGGGCTGGCCTGCGACTTGAACGTCGGCCATGGACCGAAGCCCGAACAGGGCGCCGGCCACAGCGACCGTCAGAATGAGAAGGGACAAGAAGTGGGTTCGTCGCATGGTAGAGGCGTTCGGGGCGCAACTTAGGTTGATCCCAAGCCTCTGTCAACTTCTCTCGCGCGCCTACATCCCAAGCCGATCGCTTCGGATTAAATTCCGGAGGGTTCAGTGCGCCGCGGCCGCGGCTTCTTCGAGGATGGAGAGACCGCTCGACGGATAGAACGCGTGCAGGTGCGCGCCGTCGGGCGCGAGCGCCACCTCTTCATCGACGGCGGGCGGCTCGACTTGCGCGAGACGCACCACCACTTCGCCGACCTGCGTGTCGACGTGCACCAGGGTCTCGTTGCCCAGCGGCTCGCGCACGGCGACGCGGCCGGGAAGCGCGCCCGCACTTTCGCTCGTGCCCACGAGACGCCAATGCTCGGGGCGCACCCCGATCACGATCTCCTGTCCGCCGCGTGCGGCGAGCGCGTCGCGCATGGCGGGCGGCGCCGGAATGCTCGTGGGGCCGAGGGCGAGGCGCGTGCCGTCCGACGATACGCGCGCGGTGAGGAAGTTCATCGCCGGGCTGCCGATGAATCCCGCCACGAAGCGGTTCACCGGGCGGCGGTACAGCGTCATGGGATCGGCGCACTGCTGCAGGCGACCGCCCTCGAGCACCGCGATGCGCTGCCCGAGCGTCATGGCCTCCACCTGGTCGTGCGTGACGTAGATCATCGTGGTGCCGAGCTGGTGATGCAGGCGCGCGATCTCGGCCCGCATGTGCGTGCGCAGCTTGGCGTCGAGGTTGGAGAGCGGCTCGTCGAACAGGAAGAGACGCGGCCGGCGCACGAGCGCGCGCCCCAAGGCCACACGCTGGCGCTCACCGCCCGACAGCTCGCGCGGCCGCCGCGCCAGATAGGGCTCGAGCCCCATGAGCTGCGCCGTCTCGCGCACCCGCGTGTCGATCTCCTGCTTCGGCATTTTGCGGAGCTTGAGGCCGAAGGCCATGTTCTCGAACACGCTCATGTGGGGATAGAGCGCGTAGTTCTGGAACACCATGGCGACGTCTCGGTCTTTGGGCGGAACGTCGTTCATGCGCTTGTCGTCGATGCGCAGCTCGCCGGCGCTGATCTCCTCGAGACCCGCCACCATGCGCAGCGCCGTCGACTTGCCGCAGCCCGAGGGGCCGACGAGCACGAGCAGCTCGCCGGGCGCGATGTCGATCGAGACTTGGTCGACCGCGGGCCGCTGCTTGCCTTCGTAGATCTTGGTGAGCCGGTCCAGCTCGACGCGCGTCATGGCCGCGGCATTCTACTATAGATCCAGCTCTTCCAAATCTTCCTCCTCCATGCCGAGGAAGTGGCCGACCTCGTGCAGGAGCGTGTCGCGGATCTCCTCGACCAGGTCTTCCCGCGTCGTGCACGTCAGTTCGAGATTGCGCTGGAAGAGGTGGATGACCCCGGGCAGGGTGCCGGTGTCGAGATTGCTGCGCTCCAGGCGCGACGGCCCTTGGTAGAGCCCGAGCAAGTCGGGGCCCGGCTGCTCGTCGCCGCCGAACAGGGATTCGTGCGGATAGGCGTCGACCACCACGCTCACATCCTCGAGCTCCTGCGCGATGCGCGGCGGCAGGCCGCCGATCGCCTCCTCGAGAACGGCGTCGAATTCCTTCTCGGAAAGGTGCAGCGGCACGGGAAAGCCTTCGGGATCGAGACCGGCGGCCCGCGCGAAGCCCTTCTCGGCCTCGCGCTCGAGGGAGGGTTCCCAGCGCGCCTTCCACTCGGTGAGGCGCGCCAGCCAGAAGTGGCCCGCGGCCCAGTCGGGATCTTCCTCGACCACTTCTTCGAGGCGCTCCTCGGCAGGCTCGATCTCGAGCGCCAGGAACTCGCAGGCGCCGAGGCCCATCTTGGCCTCCGCGCCGCCGGCGCCATGCTCGACCGCCCAGTCGAGAAGTGGGCGCGCGGTCTCGGTGTCGCCCTCATAGAAGCGCGCCAGCCCGACGAGGGCGCATGCGTCGGGATCGCGCACGTCGTCCGCCGCCCAGGCGCCGAGCAGCTGCTCGACGCGCTCGTACTCTCCCTGCGACAGCGCCTCGTCGGCGTCGTCGTATGCTTCGTCCGTCGGTCTCTCGCGTGCCACGTTCCCTCCGCCTCTTGTTGCCTGCTCGATTTCGCCCCATTCTACGGGCCAACCCTCTTATGTGCACCCTTCTCGTCCACGTGCCCGAAAAGCCCCGCGATTCCTTCTTCTTGGGGGCCAACCGCGACGAAGCCTTCGACCGCCCGAGCGATGGGCCACGGTGGCTGACGCTCGATCCCAACGTGTGGGGTGGGCGCGACCGCGAGGCAGGCGGCACGTGGCTTTGCGCGCGAGTGACGACGCCTTCCCGGCTCGTTGCCGTGCTCAATCGACCGCCGCGCCCGGGCAGCGACCCGCACGCCCCGCCCCCGCCGGGCACGACCCAGCGCTCGCGCGGCCTCTTGTGCGTGGCGGCAGCCCGAGCGGCATCGCTCGCTTTGGCGGAAGATGCCGCGCGCGAGCAGGTCGAGGCCTACGGCTCGGCGCCGTTCAACTTGTTCGTGGCCGAGGCGGGCGCGGTGCGGGTGGCCGCTTTCGACGGTGAATCGCTCGGCTGGCGCTCGCTCGCGCCGGGCTGGCATGCCCTCACGCACGGCGAGGCCGACGACCCGGCGGACCCGCGCGTGGCGCGAGCCCTCGCCGAAGTGGCGAAGGCAACGCCGAGCCTCGAGATGATCGCGCGTGTTCTCTGCGCCAATGAGGGCGAAGGTGCGGCGTGCCGGCACGGCGAGCGCTACGGCACCGTCTCCTCAACGCTCGTGCGAGCCGAGCTGGCGTTGGGCGCATTCACGTGGCGCTACGCGTCCGGCCCCCCGTGTCGCACTCCTTACGTTGATTTCCGCCCTGCCGCGCACGACCGGGCCGAGCCCGCCGAGTGACCACTCACCGGGAACGGTGAAGTGGGTCCTCGGCGAAAGGGACCCATTCTTCCGTCTTGAAACGGTGAAGTGGGTCCTCCGAGTAAGGTGCCCACTTACCCTTTCTGGGACTTCACCGTTTCCCCGGCAGCCTACTGGATCAAGCTCGCCGCACCGCTCCCGCGTCATCGCCTGGCGACCGAGCCCCTACCTTCCTCACGAAGTCACCGCCGCGCGCCGCGGCGCGTAGCGCTCCACCCGCTCCGCGTTGAGCGTCACGGCGCCGTGCGCTGACTCGACGCGCCCTTCGGCGACGAACGGACCGAGCCCCGACAAGCGCCCCATGGCGCGGCGGTAGGCGTCGGGAAAGAGCGTGCACTCGACGAGCCCGGTGCCATCGTCGAGCGTGAGGAAGAGCATCGTGTCACCGCGTGTGGTGGCCACGCGCCGCGCGGCGGCGAGGAGCCCGGCCACGCGCACGCGCTCGCCCACGCGCCGCTCCACGTCGGCCGCGGGCGCCAGTCCCGCGGCGGCGCGCGCGCGCTTGCGCTGCTCGAGACTCCACGGCGGCTCGCCGTCGGGCGCCAGGTCGGGTGCGGCCAGCTCGACCGGATGAGCGCGCACTCCGACACCGAGCGCCTGCCACTCGAGGAGCCAGAGCCTCGCCAGCTCGAACTCCGGCAGCTCGGGGACCGCCACCGGCGAGCGACGCACCGCGAACGCCCCCTCCTCTTCGGCCCCCGCATAGCGCGCATGCGTGGCCTGGGCTTCGCAGCGTAAGCTGGCGCGCGTGCGGCCGAGGCCGTCGAGCGCGCCCGCGGCGATGAGGTTCTGCGCTTCGACGAGCGCGGGACGCGCACGGGCCAGGAAGTCGGCAAGAGAGCCGAACGCACCGCCGGCCTCGCGCGCGCGCAGGAGCCGCGTGCGCGTCGCTTCCGAGAGCTCGCGCACGAGCGCGAGCCCGAGCCGCACCGGGCCCGTCTCGGGATCGCCCTCGGGCTCGAGCGTCGCTTGGTCGGCCGAGCGATTCACGCAGGGCAGCCGGAAGCGCACGCCGTGGCGCTCGGCATCGGCCACGTGCACCCACAGCGGATACATGCCAGCGTGGTTGGCGAGCAGCGCCACGGCGAAGGCCGCGGGCCAGCGCGCCTTGAGATACGCCGCCTGGTAGGCGAGCACGCCATAGCCGGCCGCGTGCGCCTTACAGAACGAGTAGGCGGCGAAGCGCGAGAGATCCTCCCACGCAGCCCGCGCCACGCTCTCCTCCACGCCACGCTCGGCGAGCCGCGCCAGGAACACGCGGCGCACCGGCTCGCGCTCCTCGGCCGTCTTGGCGCCGCCGAGCGCGCGGCGGAAGAGATCACCCTCGGCGAGCGTCCAGTCGGCGAGCGCGGCCGCCACCGCCATCACGTCTTCCTCGTAGAGGAGGACACCGTGGTTCTCCGAGAGCAACGGCTCGAGGCGCGGGTGCAGGTAGCGCGCGGGCTCGAGCCCGCGGGCCCGCTTCACGTACGCATCTTTCATTCCCGATCCGGCCGGTCCCGGGCGGATGAGCGCCACCGCGGCGATGGTCTCATCGACCGAGCGCGCGCGCAGCATGCGCAGGAGATTGCGCATGCCCGGCGACTCGAGCTGGAAAGCGCCCAGCGTGTCTCCCGCCGCGATCAGTGCCGCAGCACGCGCGTCACCGTCGGGCGGCGGATCGACCACCGGGCGCGTGCCGGTGCGCTCGCCCACGAGATCGAGCGTGTCGCCGATCTCCGTCAGCGCGCGATTGCCGAGCAGATCCATCTTCACGAGCCCCACCGCCTCGACCGCGTGCATCTCGTACTGGCTGACCACGATGCCCTTGGTCGCGGTCTCGAGCGGGAGGTAATCGGTCAAGGCCGTGTCGGCGATCACGAGGCCGCCGGGATGGATGCCGAGGTGGTCGACGAGCCCGACCAGCTGGTCGGCGCGCGCGGCGATGCCCGGCCACGGCCCTCCGCGCTCGGCCAGCAGCACGCGCCCGCGCGGATCGGCGGCGAGCGCGGCGCGCACCGCGCCCACGCCCTCGGCGTCGCGCGGCACGAGCTTGGCCGCGCCATCGACCTCGGTCGGCGCCACGCCCGACACGCGCGCCGCCTCGCGGAACGCGGCCCTGGCGCCCAGCGTGCAGTGGGTCGAGATCATGGCCACGCGCGCCGCACCGTAAGCGCGATAGACGTGATCGATCACCTCGTCGCGGCGGCGCCAGCAGAGATCGATGTCGAGATCGGGGCAGTCGCGCCGCGCCGGATGCAGGAAGCGCTCGAAAGCGAGCCGATAGCGCACGGGATCGACGTTGGTGATGCCGAGCACGTAGGCCACGAGCGAGCTGGCGCCCGAGCCGCGCCCCACCGTGGGGATGCCGCGCCCGCGCGCGAAGCCCACGATGTCGGCGACGAGCAGGAAGTAGGGCGTGAAGCCGAGGCGGTCGATGAGATCGAGCTCGACCGCGAGGCGGCGCACCGCGGCGCGCGGCGGCGACGGGTAGCGGCGCGCGAGCCCCTCCTGACAAGCGCGGTAGAGGCGCGCATAAGCGGTCTCGCCCGCCGGCAGATCGGGCGCCGGAAAGCGCGGCACCCCCAATTCGAGATCGACGCGGCAATCGGCCGCGAGGCGGCGATTGTTGTCGAGCAGATTGCGAAACGGCAGCCAGCGCCGCGTCTCCTCCTCGGCGCCCATCAAGTGCCCGGGCGCAGGCGCGGCGCGCTTGGGCCTCGCCCCCAGCATGGCGTTGGTGCGCACGGCGGTGAGCAGATCTTCGAGCCCGGGCTCGACCGGGTCGAGGAAGGCCACGTCGCCCAGCGCGACCGCGGGCACGCCGAGACGGCGCGCGGCGTCCTCGGCGGCGCGCGCCTGCATGCCGCCGGGTCCGGGCCGCGACACGCCGAGCCACACGCGGTCGAGCGCCCGCGCCGCTTCCACGTCGCCGTCCTCGCGCGCCACCTGGCGCCGCGCCACCAGCCGTCCGGCGGCCAGCCCATCGAGCGCCACCAGGTGCAGCCCGGGGCCGGCGCGCGCGCACGAGTCCTCCAGCGACTCGCCCGCACCGGCGGCATGGCGCGCGCTGATCAACCGGCACAGGCTCGCATAGCCCGCGCGGTCTCGCGCCAAGGCCACGAGCGTCGACTCGCGATCGCCGGCCGCGCCCTCGGCCGCCGCATGCTTGCCCGCCGTACCCGGCCCCAGCTCGACGCCGAGCACGGGCTTCACCCCGTGCTCGCGCGCCGCCTGGACGAAGGCGATGGCGCCATACAGCCCGTCGCGGTCCGTGAGCGCGAGGGCTTCATAGCCGCGCTCGGCGGCCGCCACGGCGAGCCGCGCCGGGTCGGCCGTGCCGCGCAAGAGCGAGCCCTTACTTCGTGAGCGAAGGGGTACGAAGGACGAAGCCATGCGTGGTGCGCTCCAATCGTCCGAGGAGATGCACGGAGCGTCCCGAGATGACGGCACCGTCGCCGAAGCGGTCGCGCACGCCGTCCAACCCTTCGACCAGGCGCTCCGAGCGGCCGCCGTCGTCGGCTTCGAGAAGATCGAGCTGCGACGGTCCGGCGGCGGCGAAGCGCGAGAGCTTGACCCCGGCGCGGCGCACCAGCACGCGCCGCCGATGGAGCCGCCGCAGCAAGCCCCAAGCCACCGGCTCGAGGTCGGGATCGAGTGCGGTGGGACGGCGCAATCCCGCCGAGCCGCGCTCCGACACGCCGTCGGCGTAGCCCACGTGCACCTCGACCAGGCGCGCGGCGATGCCCAGCTCGCGCGCCGCGCGGCAGGCGCGAGCGGTGAGGTAGCTCAGCGTGCCCTCGATCTCGTCGAGATCGGCCGTGTCGTGGTGGAACGCCGTCTCGCGACTGATGGAGAGCGGCACCTCGCGCGGCGTGAGCGCGCGCGAATCGCGTCCCCGGGCCCGCTCGTACAGCGCCTCGCCGTGCGCGCCGAACAAGGCGGCGAGCGTTTCGCGCGGCAGGCGGCGCAGATCGGCCACCGTGCGCACATTCATGTCCTCGAGCTCGCGCCTGTGCGCCGGGCCCACGCCCAGGAGGTCGCCCACCGGGAGCGGCTCGAGGAAGGCGTCGGCCTCGTCGGCCGTGACCGCGCCCAGGCCCGCGGGCTTGGTGCGCTTGCCCGCCATCTTGGCCAGCATGCGGTTGGGCCCGAGGCCGATGGTGACGCCGAGACCGGTGTCGTCGCGGATGGCCGTCGCCAGGGCCCGCGCGCGCGCCAGCGGATCGCCGTGGAGGCGCTCGGTGCCACAGAGATCGGCGTAGCACTCGTCGAGATACGTATCGAGACAGGGCGAAAGGGCCGCCACCTGCGCGTACACGCGCTCGGCGAAGGCGCGGTAGGTGGGATAGTGGCCGTCGAGCACCACGGCCTGCGGGCAGAGCCGCGCCGCTTCGGCGAGTGACATGCCAGCTCGCAGCCCGAAAGCGCGCGCCTCGTACGAGCACGAGGCGATGACGCCGTTGCCCACGATGACCGGGCGCTTCGCCAGGCGCGGATCGCGCACCTGCTCGACCGACGCGAAGAAGGCGTCGATGTCCACGTGCAGCACGCGATAGCCCACGCTGGCGCTCCCTAGCCCTCGAGCATCACCGAGGTGAGGCGCCAGGTGAGATCGTGCGCGTTCAGGCACAGCTCGTAGACGTCGCCCGAAGGCACGGTGCAGGCGAAGTAATGCAGCCGCTCCTTACCTTGACGGTCCGCCCAGCGCGCGTTCACGCGCAGAACCCGGAAGCTCTGCGTGCCGCGGGCCAGAGCCAGAGGCGTGACCGTTCCGCCCGCGAAATCGGCTCGCACGCGAATCGGCTCGTTCAACCTTTCCACCCGCACGGTCGTCTTCCCCGTTGGTTTCGAAGCTCTCTTCCAGTTCGTGGAGACAGCGTACTGCACATTTGTGCAGTACGCAAGGGGCATGAGGCGATCGCCCGTCTTGGCGGCATCTTTCCAACGGCTATACTGCCCCCGTTCGCCGCCCCAGGGCCGGGAGCCCGCGATCCGGCCCGAGAGTCCCCTCTGACCAAGGAGGTTCCCGGTGAAGCTTCTCGCCTTGGCCGTCGCGATCCTGACCCTCACGGGCGTGAGTCAGGCGTCGGCGCAAACGACCACCAACAACGAAATCGGTCCGCGCGTCGGACTGAGCATCAACCCCGACCAGTTCGTCATCGGCGGGCAGATCAACCTGCCGCTCGAGTCGGCGCGTGGGCTCGCCATCTCTCCCAACGTCGAGCTCGGCGTCGGCGACAACGTCACCACGCTGCAGCTCAACGCCGATCTCGACTATCACTTCGACAACGCCGGCCCGAACTGGAATCCGTACGTCGGCGGTGGCATCGGCCTCGCCTTCTTCGACTTCAACAACGACGTCGGCGGCGGCTCCGAGAGCGAGTTGGGCGTGAACCTGCTCGGCGGCCTGCGCTTCCGTCAGAAGAGCGGATCGCATCTGTTCACCGAGCTGCGCCTCGGCATCGGCGACATCCCGGATGCCAAGGTGATGGTGGGCTGGAATTTCCCGATGTGAGGCGGAAGACACCGAAAAACGCGAGGGCCCCGGATCGCTCCGGGGCCCTTGGTTTTTCTACGCTGCGATGCCGCTAGTTGAAATCGACGCCGGCGGTGATGGTCATGATGTCGAGGGTCGATTCCTCGCCCGCGCCGTTCACGGCGCCGTTGGGCACCATGTGCCAGCGCGCCTCGAGGCCCAGACCGGTGGAGCTGTCGGGGAACTTGTGCGAGATGCCGGCCCCGATGTTGAACCCGAACTTGGTGGCGTCGTCCGAGCCCACGTCGTCCGACACGTGCAGGCCATAGACGCCGAGCCCGCCGATGCCGTAGGGACGCATGCTGCCCTGAACGCCGCGCACGCGCACATTGCCCGTCAGGTGCCACACGTTCTGCTTGAGCTCACCGATCGGCGCGGCGAACGTCTGCGAGCCGAGCCAGGCGTAGCCGCCCTCGGCGCCCACGCCGATCACCGGATTGGCCATCATGAACGCATTGGCATGGAAGGCGAGATTGCCGTTGGGCGCTCCGTCTTCCATCATCTTTCCGTAGCCCGCATAGAACGACATCGACGGCGGGCCCGCCTGCGCCGCGGTCGCGAACAGCCCGCCCATGACCGAGAGGGCCACCGCAATCCATCCCGTACGGAGGGTCGAGAACATTCGGTCCGTCCTCCTCGAAGCAAGAGTGTCTGGATTCGGAAGAAATCTCCCGGCGGGGGCGGAAGCGAGGGCAAGGCCGACTCTAGCGGGCCCCCCCGCGGGACGCAACCCGGAGCCGGGCCGGCGGTGCTAAGATGAGGCCACAATGGAACCTGCGCCCGCTGGCTCGAGCCCGGTCCGGACCCCGATCTACATGGACCACCACGCCACC
>DASYSL010000075.1:0-3144 GCA_036003365.1 Candidatus Eiseniibacteriota bacterium | reverse complement strand
CGGCACGTGCGTGTCGTAGCGATACGGGCTGCCGTGGTCGCCGCGCAGGAAATTTCCGGAGCCGAAGAAGGCGAAGGGCTTGGCGAGGAAGATCACGTCGCCGCTGCGGCCGGGAAAGTAGCCGAGGGCCGCGGCACGCGCCAGCGCATTGGCGCCGCCGCCGGATGCCAGGGCCGCCCCGGTGAACCCGGCTTCGAGCCACGGAAACGTCTGCGCCGAGTCGGCCAGGGTCTGCGCCGCTTCGTCCGCGTCGATGCCCGCCCACGACAGCGAGTCGCGATCGAGCCAGATCTCCCCTTCACCCACCGCGGTCACGAAGTCGCCCACGCGGTGACGCGCGCGGCCGTGATACACGCCCCCGATCTCAGCACTCGCCCAGCGCGCGAGCGCGGAATCCGAGATGGCGCCGATCGAGTCCCAAGGCGAAGCCTCGAAGCGGCGCGCCAGGCTCGGCGTGGGCGCCACCCCATGATCGGCGGTGACCACCACGGCATAGCGTCCGCGGCCCACGCGCTGGTCGAGAAAATGCAGGAAGGCCGCGACCTCGCGATCGCAGCGCGCCGTCATGTCGAGATACTCCGGGCTGTCGGGACCAAAGAGATGGCCGACGCGGTCGGTGACCGACACCGAGAGGGCGAGCAGATCGGGCGCGTCGTCGGCGCCGAGCTTCTCGTTCTCCACCGCCTGGCGCGCGAAGGCGAAGCTCTGGGTCAGGGCCCAGGGCGAGGCCACCGTGGCGCGCGCGCTGTCGATCTTGCCGTCCTTCGTGAAACGGTGCGGAAACGTGCTCGCGCCCTGGGCCACCCAGCACGCGGCGTAAGCCGACGCCGGCAAGAGCGGACGCCAGGGCTCGGCCGAGGCGTCGGCGGCGCGGCGGCCCTGGTTGGCCTTCACCACCCACTCCGGCAAATGCTCCATGTAGTACGTGCTCGACTGCATGCGCCCGCTCGCGTCGTCCATCCAGTACGCCGCGTCGGCCGAGAAGCCGGCGGGCAGGATGGCGGCACGCGCCTTGTCGGAGATGCCGATCACCTTGCCGCGACCGCGCGTGGCGCTCTTGAGCACGTCGCCCACGGTCTCGGCGCGGAGCCGCCAGGGCGAGCTCGACTCCGTGTCGCTCGAGCCCACCGCGCGGGCGCGCGGATCGAAGTCGGCACTCACCGCTCGACCCTCGCGCCGCTCGTACCAGCCGTTGCCGATGATGCCGGTCTCGCGCGGTGCGGCCCCGGTGAGGAGAGCCGCGTGTCCGGGCGCGGTCAGGGTCTGCGCGTAAGGAATCGAGCAGTCGCGCGCCACCGTGCCTTCGCGCTCGAGACGCAGGAAGCCGTCGCTCACGAACGCGGCACGGAAGCGATCGAGAAAGTCGGCGCGCAGCTGATCGAAGAGAAGGACGACGACGAGACGCGGCGCGGTGGACGGCGTGATCACGCCCGTGCCCACGCGGCCCCAGGCATCGAAGGTCAGGCTGTCGGCGGCCGGGCTCGCCTGCGCGCGAGCCGAAGGCCATAGGCAAAGAAGCGCGAGAGCAATGAGGGCGGCGCGCGCGGACATGAGTCTCCTCGGTCAGGAATCTCCCCGCCGCGAGGAAACGCGATGCGCGGGCGCGCCGTCAAGGCTCAGCGCGCCAGCGTCACCGTCCGGGTCGCCACCTGCCCGTTCAACGAAACACGCACGTAATACACGCCTGCGGCGGCGCGCCGGCCGTCCTTGCGGGTGCCGTCCCAGACGAGCGTCGAAGCCCCGGCATCACGCGTTCCGGAAGCGAGAATCGCCACCGTCCGCCCGCGCGCGTCGGTCACCGTCGCGTCGAGGGTGCCCGCCGTGGCCAGCTTGAGTGCCAGGCTCACGCCCGTGGTGAACGGGTTGGGCTCGCCGGGCGCGAGCTCGAGCGCCGGCTTGGGCATGGGCCCCACACCCGTGCCGGTGGGCAGGATCGCCCACACCTCCCCATCCGTGCCGACGCCGCGATCCACGATGTAGAGCTCGCCATAGGCGTCCTGGTTGATGGCGACCGGGGCTTTGCCTGCGCCCGCACCCCCCGCCAACTCGGACGTGCGGTCCACCAACTCGGTCACCTGCGAGCCGTTGTAGCGCAGCGTCCACACCTGCCCCGAGCAGTAGTCGGCGAAGAAGTACGAGCCCACGAGCGAGGGAATCGCGACTCCGCGATACACGCAGCCGCCCGTGATCGCGCACGTGGTGCCGTCGTGACCGTACACGTGAATCGGCAAATCGAAGGTGTCGGGATCGCAGCCGGTGCTCGGGTCGTAACACGCGAGACCTTCGAGCCTGCGCCAGCCGTAGTTTTGCCCGCCCACCCCTGCCGGCTGGAAGTCGACCTCCTCCCAGAGATTCTGTCCCACGTCGGCGATCCACAGATCGCCGGTCTGGCGGTCGAAGCTCCAGCGGTACGGATTGCGCAAGCCGATGGCCCACAGCTCGGGCCGGTACGCGGGATCGAAGAGGAATGGATTGTCGGGCGGGATGCGATACGGATTCCCGCCGATGGGATCGATGCGCAGCATCTTGCCCAGCAGCATCGACGGATCCTGCGCGCGGTTCTCGGGATCGCCGCCGTTCCCGCCGTCGCCCATGCCGATGTACAGGTAGCGATCCGGGCCGAAGAGCAGCGTGCCGCCTTTGTGATTCGCGTACGGCTGGTCGATGGTGAGGATCACGCGCGCCTTCGAGGCATCCACCGAGTCGGCATTGGTGGCCGACACGGGATAGCGCGCGATCACGGTTTTGTTGGCGTTGCTCACGTAGTCGACGAAGATGAACGCGCTCTCGGGAAAGTCGGGATGGAACGCGAGACCCAGGAAGCCGCGCTCGTCGTATTGCGACGGGTCGATCACCAGCGAATCGATGTCCAGGAACGGCGTGGCCCGGATCTGGCCGTTGATGAGGATCAGAATGCGGCCGCGCTGCTCCAAGATGAAAAGGCGCGGATCGGCGGGCGGCGCCGTGACATAGACCGGGAAATGGAGATTGGCAGCGACTCGGGTGGTGCCGATCGCGCTCGCGGTTCGGGGACCGAGGGCAACGAGCAGGGCGAACACGGTGAGCGCGGTCCACGAAGCGCGCTTCGACATGGCAGGCTCCCGCGGGTGGGGACGCCCGTCATCGTAGCAGAGTATGGCCCTC
>DASYSL010000074.1:0-8993 GCA_036003365.1 Candidatus Eiseniibacteriota bacterium | reverse complement strand
GTTGTCGTTATCGTCGCGATCGTAGGCGCGCGACTCCGGCATGTCCTCGCGCGAACCCAGCGTCACCGCCACCGTCATGGGTCTGCCTTCACGAAACACCGTGAACGCGGCGCGGTCGCCTTCCCGATCCTCGCGCACGCGAGCCGTGAGGTCGGCGCTCGAGGACACGGGGCGCCCGCGATAGCTGGTGACGATATCGCCGCGACGCAGTCCGGCGCGGTCGGCAGGGCTGCCCTCGGTGACATCCGAGATCAACACGCCCGAGCCCTTGAAGTTGTACGAATCGCGCAGGTCGTCGTTCAAATCCTGCAACAGCACGCCGACGTAACCGCCCGACGAGGACGACTGGGCGGATGCCGCGTGAGACGCGCCCGGCACCGCGACGGCGAGCGCCGTGAAGGCGGCGACCATCGCGAGCGCGGCGAGTCCCCGTGCCCGGGAATTCCAGCGGATCTTCATTGCGTTCCTCCTGTGATCGTGTGCGCCACGCCGGGCAGGCAGCGTGTGGCGTCTCTGCCCCGGAGCTTACTCCGGAAAGCGCGGCCTGCGTGCGTCGGGCCGCCCTCCCAAGGCGGATTCGACATGGATTTGACGGGTGCGGCGGCGTCCGTCACCGTGTCCCCGTGTCCGCGCCCCCCACCGCTCCCCGAAAGAACGAAGAGATCGAGCTTATGGTCGAGAGCCTGGCTCTGGGCGGCCGCGGCGTGGCCCACCGGGACGGCTTCGTCGTGTTCGTGGACGATGCCCTGCCGGGCGACCGCGTGCGCGCCCGCGTGTTTCGCCGCCGGGAGCGCTTCGCCGAGGCCCGCGCCGTGGAGCGGCTCGACGCGAGTCCCTTGCGCGTCGAAGCACCGTGCGGGCACTACCGCGCGCGCGAGTGCGGCGGCTGCCGTTTCCAGGACCTCGAGTACGCGCACCAGCTCGCGGCCAAGGAAGCCCAGGTGCGCGAAACTCTCGCGCACCTCGGCGGCTTCGCCGATCCGCACGTGCAACCGATCGTCGGCTCGCCGGAGCGTTTTCGTTACCGCAACAAGATGGAGTTCTCGTTCCATCCTGACCTGAACGGCGCGCCGGTGCTCGGCCTGCATCGCCGCGGGCGCTACGACCAGGTCTTCGCGCTCGATTCGTGCTGGCTGGCCACCGAGCTCACCAACCGCGTCGTGGCCCACACGCAGCGCTTCGCCGCCGCGCACGCGTGGCCCGCGTATCACTCGGTGCGCCATACGGGCGTGGCTCGCTTCCTGGTCGTGCGCCACCTCCAGTCGAGCGGTCAGGCGCTGGTGAACCTGGTGGCCGCGGCGGACGAGATCCCGCATCTCGAGCGCTGGGCCGCCGAGATCGCCGGGCTCGATCCCGCGATTCGCGGCGTGGTCCTCAACATCAATCCCTCGCGCGCCAACATCGCCTTCGGCGAGCCGGGCAAGGAGCGCGTGCTGGCCGGATCGCCGGTCATTCAAGAGCACTTGCACGGGCTCGTCTTCGAAGCCGGCGCCAATGCTTTCCTGCAAACCAACTCGCGCCAGGCGGAGGCGCTCTACGCGTGCGCCCTTGACGAGGCCGAGATCTCCCCCCGGACCCGCGTTCTCGACCTCTATTGCGGCGCCGGCACCATCACCCTCCTGGCGGCCCAGCGCGCGCAGGCAGCCCTCGGCTTCGAGATGGTCGAAGATGCCGTGCGCGCCGCCGAGCGCAATGCCACCCAAAACGGCGTGACCAACGTGCGCTTCCGCCTCGGCGAGGCGCGGCGGCTCTTGCGCGAGTGGGACGAGGCGTGGAAGCCGGACGTGGTGATCGCCGACCCGCCGCGGGCCGGCCTCCACGAGCGTGTCGTGGATCGGATCGCCGGCCTCGAGCCGCAACGGGTGGTCTACGTCTCCTGCAATCCGGCCACGCTGGCTCGGGACCTCGCCGGCCTCGTGGCCCACGGCTACGTCCTGGATCGCGCCCGGCCCTTCGACCTCTTTCCGCACACGCCCCACATCGAGGTCGTGGCGCGTCTCACTCGCGCGCCGGATTAGACAGCGAGGCCGATCCCAAGGTTGGAAGCCGGCTAGAAGCCCGCGTGGCGATAGGCCACGAGCCCGCCCTGCATGGTGACCACCTCGCGGTAGCCGAGCTGGGCGATCTTGCGCGCCGCGGTCGCCGAGCGCACATCGAGCTGGTCGTAGACGGCGATGGGCCTGAGCTTGTCGGTGGGCAGGTCCTTCAAACGGTCGTCCAGCTCCTCGAGTGGGATCTGGACCGCGTTGTCGAGGTGCCCGTAATCGTCGTCCCACTGCATGGTTTGCCGCACGTCGATGACGAAGGTCTCGGGCCGCGTCTGCAGGTAATCGTGGAAATCCGCCGGGGGCAGGTCGCGGACATAGCCCGGCGTGGGTGTGGCCGTGGTCGACCCCGATCCCGTCTGCGGCGGCTCCGGCCCCCCGCTCGTGGCGCAGCCAGCCAAAGCAAGTCCAAGAACCAGCACGGGAATCGAGATGCGTGCGCGTGATGGCAAGGAAGGCCTCCGCCGAGAGAGGTTGGCGAAAACTTGGCGGGCGGCGCGAGCGGCTCGCAAGGGCGTTCCCATCGCTATGCTATCCTAGACGGGAAATGTCCCTCCGTTCCAGGCATCCCGCACATGCGAGCATTTTTCAGGTTCTGGCCGCCTGCGCCTTGTTCGTGGCGACGTTCGGCGCGTCGAGGGCGCTTGCCCAGATCGCGGACGTGGCACCCCAGATCAGGCCCGTCGAGACCATGCTGGCCCTGCGTGCGGGCACCTTCGAGGTGTGGCAGGACACCACGCGCCTGGGCACCGAGTTCTACAGCTCGTATGTCACCGCCGCCCGCGACACCGCGGCGATCTCCTCGCTCATCACCTACGAGCTGCGCTCCGGCCGGGCGCGCCTTCACTACGAGAAGCACACCATTCGCCTGGTCAATGGAACGGACAACTTGCTTTATCTCTATCAGGCGCACGAGGACATCGGTCCGCAGGAGCGCGGTGTCGCGGTGACGTCGTACGACACGACGGCGACCATCTATCACGAAGCCGACGGCAAGGGCTCCGGCGACGTGATCGGCATCCCGCACGGCCGCATCTACGTGCTCGACGCGAGCGCCTACGAGCAGGTGGAGTGGCTGGTGCGCGATTTCGTGGAGTCGGGACTGCAGACGCGAAGCTTCCACGCGCTCATTCCGCCGCGTGACACGGTGATCGACATCCAGCTCAGCCGCGGACCCAAGGAAAAGATCCAGGGCCCGGGCGGCAAGACGCTCTCGGCGCAGCGCGTCGACATCAATGACGACATGACGAAGATCAGTGTGTGGATGGACGACCAGGGCAATCTGCTCCGGCTCGAAGCGCCGGCGCAGAAAGTGCGCGTGGTACGCCTGCCGGCGGGCGACGCCGAGGCGCAGGCGATGGCGCGCGCCGCGCGTCCCGCGAATCCTTCCGGAGCCTCCGCCCGGCGCTAACTAGCGGCGGCCGCGCGCGGTTCCGTTCGGCTCCCAGTTCTCCAACAAATCCAGCAAGAGACGCACGGCCACGCCGCTCGAGCCCTTCGGCGCGTACGGCTTGTCCTTGTCGTTCCACGCCGTGCCCGCGATGTCCATGTGCACCCACGGCGTCCCTTCGGCGAAGGGAGCGAGGAACATGGCGCCGGCGATCGTGCCTGCCTCACGGCCGCCCGAATTCTTGAGGTCGGCCACGTCGCTCTTCATGAGGTCGGCGTACTCGGGCCATGTCGGCAGCTCCCATACGCGCTCGCCCGAGCGGTCGGAGGCTTCCTTCACGCGCGTGAGCAAGGCCTCATCGTTGCCCATGATGCCGCTCGCCTGGCTGCCGAGCGCGATCACCACCGCGCCGGTGAGCGTGGCGATGTCGATGATGGCGTCGGGCTTGTAGAAGCGCCGGGCGTAGTTGATGCCGTCGCAGAGGACGAGGCGGCCCTCGGCGTCGGTGTTGTTGACCTCGATGGTCATGCCGTTCATGGCGATGAGCACGTCGCCCGGCTTGATGGCGTGGCCGCCCGGCATGTTCTCGGTCATGGGCGCCAGCCCGATCACGCGCACTTGCGGCTGGATGCGGCGCAGCGCGTGGAACACGCCGAGCACGGCGGCCGCGCCCGACATGTCGTACTTCATCTTCTCCATGCCCTCGGCGGGCTTGAGCGAGATGCCGCCGGTGTCGAACGTGATGCCCTTGCCGACGAGGGCTACGGTGCCGAGCGGCTTGCCTTCCGGCACGTACTCGAGCACGAGCAGCCGCGGCGGCTCGTCCGAGCCCTTGGCGACGCCGAGGAAGGATCCCATCTTGAGGCGCTTGAGCTCGTTCTCGTCGAGCGCCTTCACCGTGATGCGCGCTTCCTTGTCGGCGAGCGTGAGCGCGCGCTCGGCCACCTGGCGCGGCGTCATGTCGAGGCTCGGCGTGTTGCACAGGTCGCGCACGAAGGCGACCGCCTCGGCCCCGGTCCGGCCGCGGGCGGCGCCGCGCTTCACCTCGGCCATCTTCTTGGCGTCGGCCTCGGCGAGGATCAGCGTCTTCACGCGGCGCGACTTGCTCTTGTCGCGCGTGCGATAGCGGTCGTACGAGTAGTTGGCGAGCGACGCGCCCTCGACCACCGCCTGCGCGCACGCCGCGGGATCGAGTCCGCCGGCGCCGGCGCCGTGCACCACGGTGGCCAGCTCGCCCACGCCCAGCTCGCGCGCCCGCGCCGCCGCGCGTCCCGCGGCCTGGCGCACGCGCTCCACCGTCAGATCCTTCTCGGCGCCGAGACCCACGAGCACGATGCGCTTGGTGCGCACACGCCCCTTGGGATAGAGCACCACCACCTGCTCGCGACGGCCGGTGAAGTCGCCCTGCGCGAGGCAGGCCGTGATGGCGCCGCCCGCGGCCGCATCCACGGCGCGCGCGCTGCCTGCGGGACGCTTGGTGCCTTCCAGGATGCCGAGGACGACGGCGTCGGCGGGGATGCGCTCGATCGGATCGTTGCGGAACTGGAGCTGCATGAAGTGGGGCCTCCGGAAAAAGGGCGACCCGGCGCTTCCCTGAGGTCGCGTCGGGCCGTCGACAAGGGAGGGGATCGGTCGATTTCGGCCAGTTTCTGTGGCAGCAAAGCGCCCCGAGGGGCGCTCTGTCAACGAGATTCCCCTTTCCCGGCTTGATTCGGCGCGCCGGTGTCCGTATCAACTCGCAGGAATGTCGAGAATCCGGTTTCTCCTCCCTTTCCTGTGCCTCATGGCTCTGGGCTCGTGTCGGCCGCCCGATCGCTCGACCCGGGCGACGGCCGGCTCCGCGCCCACGGCCGAGATCGCCTACACGAAGGACGGCGTGCTGCACGTGCGTGCGACCACGGTCGAGGGCGCGTATTACGCGCTCGGCTGGGCCGCGGCGCGCGACCGCGCGTTCCAGCTCGAGCTCTTCCGGCTCGCCGGCCTGGGACGGGCGAGCGAGCTGCTGGGCAACGGTGCTTTGAGGCAGGATGGATTCATCCGCTCGCTCGGCGTGCCGGAGCGCGCCGAGTCGCTCGCCGTGCAAGCGCGCGCGCAGCCCTTCTCCCGCCGCATGCTCGAGGCGTACGCGGCGGGCGTGAACGCGCGCTTCGATTCCTTGCGCGCGCGGCTCGTGCCGCTGCCGCGCGACTTGGCGCTCACCGGGCTTCGGCCCGGGCGCTGGTCGCTCTCGACGTGCATGAGCGTGGCGCTTCTCCAGGGCATCCGTCTCGACGCCGATTTTCCGCAGCTCGACTTCGACGCGTTGGCCGGACGCATCGGACGCGAGCGCGCGCACGCGGCACAGAAGCACGATCCGCTGGTGCGCTACTTCACGGCCGAAGATCGCGGTCACGGCGCGGCGGCGGAAAGCATGGCCGCGCCCAAGGCGGCGTGGCTCGATGCGCACGCCGACGACGAGCTGGCCTCACGAGCCCTCGAGGCGTTGCGCGGCGCGTTGCCGCCCGGCGGGCCGGGCGCGAGCAACGCCTGGGCGGTGGGCGGCGCGCGCGCTTCCCGTCACGCCCCCTTGCTCGCCAACGACACGCATCTCGGTCTCTCGACGCCGGCCACGTGGTACGCGGCGCACGTGAGCGTGCCCGACACGCTCGATTTCGTCGGGCTCTACGTGCCCGGCCTCCCCTTCTTCGCCGCGGGACGTAACCACGATCTCGCCTGGGGCGTGACGTCGCTCGGCGCGCATGCCTTCGAGGCCTATCGCGAGAGCCTGGATGTCGGCGGGCAGAACTACCTCTTCCAGGGGCAATGGGAGCCCATCCGCTCACGCTCCCTGGGGCTGTCTTACGGCGTTGGACCCGCGCATGTGCCGCTCTTCTGGATCGCGGCGCAGTCGACGCGGCACGGCGTCGTGCTGAGCGTGGACAAGAAAGCACGCCACGCGCTCGTGGTGCGCTGGGCCGCGACGGAGAAATGGCCCGTGATTGCGGCCGACTTCGGCTGGGAAGGCGCGCACACGCTCGAGGAATTCCGCGCCCACCTCGCGGGCGCCTTCGCCCCCACGCTCAACTGGGTCGTGGCCTCGCGCGACGGACGCCTGCTCTATCAGGCCGGCGGATGCGTGCCGCGCCGCGCCCATCCCATGTCCCTGGAGCCGACGCCCGGGTGGACCGGCGAGGGCGAATGGCTCGGCGCCGCACCCCTCGATTCCATGCCGCACGCGTGGCGCGATCCCTCGGGCGTGGTGGTGAGCTCGAACAACGCGCCGGCCGATATGCCGGATCTCGATTCCTTTGGCGATTACGCCGACGCGGAGCACCGCGCGTGGCGCGTGCGCGAGATGCTGGGCGAGCGGCATGATCTCCGGGCGGCGGATTTCCAGACCATGCAAGGGGACGCGCTCTCGCCGCAGTGGCCAATCTTCGGGCACCTGATGCTGGGGCACGTGCGGCGGTTGCCCGCGGGGCTGCCGCGGGAAGCAGTCGACGCCCTCGTGAAGCTCGACCTGTGGGATGGCCTCGCACTGCCCGAGCGCACCCAGCCGACGCTTTTCCGCGCCTGGTGGAACGAGCTCAACGCGAGACTCGACGCTCCCGGCCGCGAAGGCCTGCTGCTCGCCATCCTGCGCGGCGAGGAGCCGGCCAGCTGGATCGCGCGCGAGCGCGATCCCAAGACCAAAAAGAAACTGACTTCCGAGACCTCGGCTGACGACGCCGCGGCGCACGCGCTCGTGCGTGCCTGGGAGAAATTGGCGAAGCTGCTCGGGCCGGACCCTCGCACATGGACGTGGGCCCGGGCCCACCGCGCCACCCTCGAGCACGCGCTCTTCCGGCGTGATCGCTCGCTCATGCCGGCGTACGTGGCCGTGCGCGGCGATCGCTCCACGGTGTGCGTCGGCGGCTCGACGCTGCCCAACGACACGCTGGTGACTCACGGACCATCGATGCGCGTCGTGTTCGATCTCGCCGATTCGAGCGGCTGGTTCATCGTCCCGCCAGGCAACTCCGGCGATCCTTCTTCTCCGCACTACGCCGACCTGCTCGATGACTGGGCCCAAGTCCGCTACCGGAAGCTCGATCTGGCGTGGCCCACCGACCAGGAGATCGAGAGCCGCGGCCGCCTCGGCCCCAAGCCTTGATCGAAGGCGTCCTCCTGCCGATGACAGAAGAAACCGGAGGACGGACCCCATGAAGCGCTTTCTCGCCCTGGCTTGCGCCACGATCGCCTTGCCCGTCGCCTTGGCTCACGCCAACCCCCCCAAGCACGACAAGATCACCTATGAGTCGGCGAAGAAGGCCGCGGCGGCGAGGGTCCCCGGGGGAACTCTCACCGCGCACCAGTTCATCCGCGACCACGACCGCGAAATTTATTCCTTCCAGTTCGTCGAGCCGGGCAAGTCGGGCGTCAAGAGAGTGAAAGTCGACGCCTTCACCGGCAAGGTGCTCAAGGTCAAGCACCAGTCCATCAAGTCGGCGCAGGAAGAGCGGGCCAAGGAGATGAAGACGACGGTGGCGAAAGGCTGACCCAGATCGGATCTAGAAAGCGCTGTTCACACTCTTCGTCACCGATTCCAACTCTGCCAGCGCAGCCCTGACCTGTCCCGAGTGATCACCGCTCTCGACGTCCGCTTTGAAAGCCGGATGACGAAAGAGAAAAGTGTAAGGCGAAACGACTCGAGCGGCGGCCGCGCCACGAAGAATCCTCGCCGCTTCATCGGATTTGCCGCGTTTGGCGAGGGCGAGCGCGAAGAACATCATGTTCTCGCCGTAACCACTTCGTCCCAGATCTTGAAAGAGCAGTCGTTGCTCCGAAGCCAGCTGCTGTTCCTTCCCCAGCAAGACGCAGAATGCCGCCCGCAGCGCGTGCATTCTCAAGTTGTCCGACTGTGCGATCAATCTCTCATCGACGGTTTGCAATCCTTCTGCCCACGCTTTCTTGGCTTCCTCCTGCTTTCCTAATTTGTCGAGGAGGCAGCCGGCGAATAGATTGTACCGGCCATCGTTGTCACCGATGGAGGACGGTCCTGCCTCGATTTCTTGGCGACAGCTCGCCTCGGCTTCCCAAACCTCCCCCAGCGCGAACTGGGACAAGGAGAGCCAGTGAAGAATCTCTCGATCGTCGCCAAACCGAGCGAGGAATCTCTTCCCGGCCACGGTTGCGTCTCGATATCTCTCGGAGAACGCATAGGCGAGCGTCAGCATCCATGCTGCCCAGTCGGAATCGTGATCGACTTCCGTGGTGTGCTCCAGGTAAGGAATGGCTCGCTCGGAAAGACCGCTAAGCACATATCCTTCCCCCCGAACCATGAGGTCGGTGAAGTTCTCGGCATTCTCCGCCGGGATTTCCTTGAGAAGTTGAAGACACTCAACACTCCTGCCCTTTTCCCAAAGAGTCCGCACCAACCCGCCGCGCGCCTCACCGGAGCGCGGGTCCAAAGCGATGGCTCGTCGAAATTCTTGCCTCGCCGTTTCCAGGGCTCCTTCGCCGCCGGAGAACCAGCCTCGGAAATAGCGCCTCGTGTGCACCAAGCCCATCCCGATGTAAGCCTCGGCCAGAGTCGAGTC
>DASYSL010000073.1:0-18047 GCA_036003365.1 Candidatus Eiseniibacteriota bacterium | reverse complement strand
CGCAACGACCGCAAGCCGGACCCGGCGCTCGATAACTCGCGCCGCCTGCCGAGCCAGAGCACGCTCTCGGTCGTGGCCGACAAGTTCTTCAACGTCTGGGGTCAGCACATGACGTTCTTCTGCGACGCGCGCAACTTCGTGTTCGAGAACCGCGGCTCGCAGTCGAACGTGGCCATCCGCGGCAATCCCGACCTGCAGCCCGAGACCAACATCGCCTACCAGGCGGGCGTGCAGCACCTGTTCTCGAAGGACGTGTCGGGCCAGTTCTCGGTGTTCTTCAAGGACATCTTCGGGCTCATCGCCGTGCGCCAGGTGCGTGACGAGCTGACCAACCTGCTCGTGCCCGTGTACGTGAACGAGGACTACGCCTCGTCGCGCGGCTTCGAGGCCAGCCTGGTCAGGCGCTTCAGCCACAAATTCTCGGGCGAGATCAACTACACCTACTCGATCGCCACCGGCGTGGCGTCGGACCCCAACCAGGGCCTCCAGTTCGCCAACGGCAACCTGCTCTACCTGCCGATCTCGGAGCAGCCGCTCGATTGGGACCAGCGCCACACGCTGTCGGCGAGCATGGTGATCCGCGATCCGTCCAAGTGGGGCGTCAACGTACTGTGGACCTACGGCTCGGGCCTGCCCTACACACCGACGTTCCGCAACGACCGCAAGCCGGACCCGGCGCTCGATAACTCGCGCCGCCTGCCGAGCCAGAGCACGCTCTCGGTCGTGGCCGACAAGTTCTTCAACGTCTGGGGTCAGCACATGACGTTCTTCTGCGACGCGCGCAACTTGCTCGACTCGAAGAACATCAACCAGCTGAGCTTCGGCGCCTTCCCGGACCCGTACGTGAATCAGGTGGGGGACGAGTACCTCATCTACTACACGGAGACGGGACGGCCGGGCGGCGCGTATCTCAAGGACACCAACGGGGACGGCCTGGAAGACTGGGTCCCCGTGAACGATCCGCGCGTGTGGCAGGAAGGCCGCAACGTTCGCGTGGGCGTGGGCTTGAGCTTCTAATGAGGATCCGGATGTCCCAACGCTGCTTGCAATCGCTCCTGATCGCACTCTTCGCCGTGGCCATCGTGCTGGGCGTCTCCACGGGCGTGTGCCGCCGCGCCTGGGCGGGGCCCAACTGGGCGGGCGAGCTGAACGCCGCCCCCGAAGCGACCGGCCGCGGCGTGCGCGCCCCGGGCGGCCTCGGGCCCAACGCGGTGCCGGAGATCTTCGGTCCCGGCCGCGTGACCACCTTCTGCAACATGTGGATGAAGGTGACCAACATCGGCGTGGTCGGCAATCCGTTCACCAACACGTCGAGCGATCCGTCCGGTCAGTGGCCGGGCGCGTCGGGCGTCGAATATCTGTTCTTCGCCGGCATCTGGGCGGGGGCCGTGAACCCGGAGCAGACCGATCCGTCGCTCAAGCGCCGCGTCAGCGCTACCACCGAGTGGCGGCCGCCGACGCTCGACGAGCGGGACCGCATCTACCTGACCTACGACGGCAACCCCTCCGGGCAGCGGCTGGTCGACGATGACAGCGACAACAAGATCGACGAGGATCCGCTCGACGGCTACGACAACGACGGCGACGGCAAGGTCGACGAGGACTACGGCGCCATCTCGCAGCAGGAATTTACCTGCCTCATGCGGGACGACACGCAGGAGGCGATCGACACGCCGGCGACCGAGAAGCACGTGCCGCTCGGGCTCCAGCTGCGTCAGAGCGTCTACGCCTTCTCGGTGCCGGGCGCCAACGACTTCGCGAGCATCGAGTGGGAGCTCACCAACATCACCAACCACGAGCTCGACTCGGTCTACGTCGGCGTGCGCATCGACCAGGACGTCGGACCCGTGATCCGCGACCGCTACTTCTCCGACGACCTGCCGGAGCCGCGCGTTCCTCAGGGGCCGGATCCCACGATCGCGGGGAGTCCCGACAATCCGGACAATCCGAACTATCCGTATATCCGGACGCGCAACAAGACGGGCAGCCTGCACATCAACGACCTGGAGCACCAGGACGGTCTGTGCAGCCAGGACACCGTCTACATCAACGGCTTCACGATGATCGACGACGATGGCGACCAGGGCCAGACGCCGGGTGCCTCCGTGTGCCTGCTGCTCGGCCACACCATCGATCCCACGGGCCAGAAGGCGCCGCGCCGGGTCGGCTTCAACATGTACACGTACTTCCAGCCCGGGACGCCGTACGCGCAGGGCGGCGTGCCGCAGAACGACGCCGAGCGCTTCGACGCCATGTCACGCTCCAAGAACATCGATCACACCACGGGCTTGATCACCCAGCAGCCGCCCGACGCCAACGAGATCAACGACTACTCGTCGCTGTTCTCGGTGGGCCCGTTCCTGCACATGCAGCCGGGCGAGACGGTCAGCATGCAATGGGCGCTGGGCGCGCAGCAGGTCGACTATCTGGCGTCGCGTGAGAACCTGAAGAAGCGCTATCCCAAGCTGATCGACATGGCGGTGGGCGCGGAGCTCACGTACCGCGGCTCGTACGAGCAGCGGCAAGGAATCGAGGTGCCGGGTCCGGACGACTTCGGCCGCGAGACCTGCCTCAAGAAGGTGCCGGGCGGCCCGACGGCGTTCGCCGACTGCCGCGATCCGGAAGGCACCAACCGGAGCCTGCTCGAGAACGAGTGCACCTGGTTCGACCTCGACTGCAACTTCTGCACCGGCGTGCCGGGCTACGTGCTCAAGCGCTGGACGGCTTCGGCGCCGCCGCCCAATCCGGATCTCAAGCTCATCCCCCATGACCGGAGCGTGACGCTGGAGTGGGACAACAAGAGCGAGGCGACGACGGATCCGGTGCAGGGCGACTTCGACTTCAAGGGTTACAAGATCTGGAAGGCGGCCAACTGGACGCGCCCCGTGGGCTCGAGCGGCCCCGGCGACGATCTCTGGTCGCTCTTGGCGACGTACTACTACTACGACGGCGTCTTGAATCCGCTGATCCTCAAGACCGAGGACGGTCGTGATTCCGTGGTCGCGCAGAATCTGCTCCTGAATCGCAACACGGGCGAGATCCTCTATCCCAACGACGTGCCGTGCCTGGAGAAGGCGGACGAGCCGGGAGTCTGCGACCAGGCGCAGGGCAAGAAGTTCGCGGTTTCGAGCACCGGCGCGGACTCGACCATCGATCCGTACTTCGTGACGCGCTATCCCGTCGGGCGCTACACGTACGAGGATAGGAACGTCCTCAACGGCTTCCTCTATTTCTATTCGGTCACCGCCTTCGACTCGACCGGCAAAGGCTCGCTGGTGGCCGAGCAGGAGGGACGGCAGGCCGCCGTGGAAGGCGAGGGCGTGGTGCCGCAGAACTCGTTTGCGGCAGGCGCCAACGGCGGCAAGCCCTACGTGGTGCCCAATCCGTACCGCGGGCGCTCCGACTGGGATCTGACCCCCAACGCCACCGATCCCACGGGGACCCATGTCGACTTCTTCAACCTGCCGCAGGATTGGACGCAGCTGCGCATCTACACCGTGAGCGGGGACCTGGTGCAAATCCTCCACCCGGGTGACGCGCAGACGAACGGCCATCCGCAGCAGGAGTCGGCGAACGATGCGCAGGCGACGTGGAATCTGATTTCGCGCAACGGGCAGGACGTGGTCAGCGGCATCTATCTGTTCAGCGTCGAGTCGCAGGGCGGCAAGACGACTCAGGGCAAGTTCACGATCATCCGATGAGCAGCCCAGGAGGAGTGATGGTGAGACGATTGACGGGTTGGGTCCTGGTCGGCCTTCTGGCCGGATGGGGCCACGCGCAGGCGGCGGAGATCTTCGAAAAGGTCGGGACGTTCGACGGCCAGTTCTTGAAGATCGGGATCGGCGCCCGGGCCGAAGGCATGGGCGGCGCATTCGTCGCCGTGGCCGACGATGCCAGCGCGGTGTTCTGGAACCCCGCCGGCGTCGCGCGGCTCGCGGAAGACAAGACGACGATCGCTGGCAACGTCGCCACCTGGCCGGCCGACCTCAAGTTCTATCAGGGGACGATCGTGTTCCACGTGAAGGGGCTGCCGGGAGCGGTGGCCCTGCATGCGCGGTCCTTGTCCATGGACCAGGAGCCGGAGCGCACCGCGTATCGGCCGGACGGCACAGGCCTCACCTTCGACGCCGGCTACTCGACCTTCGGGCTCACCTACGCGCGCTCGCTGACCGACAAGTTCACCGTCGGCGTGAACGCCAACCTGGTGCAGCTCGGGCTCGCCGAGTTCAAGGAGAGCACCGTGACCTTCGACCTGGGCACGCTCTATGACGTGGGCACCCTGGGGATGAAGATCGGCATGGGAATCCAGAACATCGGCTCGCAGGTGCAGTTCATCGAGCGCGAGGCGCGCATCCCGGCGGTGTTCCGGGTGGGCACGTCGTTCCAGGTTCTGAACAGCAACGAGAATCACCTCGTGGGCTCGTTCGAGTTCAGCCACCCGCCGGACAACTCCGAGCGCGCCAACGTGGGCGCCGAGTACGCCTACAAGGACTTCCTTTTCCTGCGCGGCGGGTACAACATCAACTACGACGCGGAGGGACTGGCGGCGGGAGCGGGCGTCCACTTCCCGGTCAGCACGCTGCACACGGCGGCCGATCTCGATTACGCCTTCACGGACATGGGCGACCTGGGCGAGGTGCACCGCGTCAGCCTCAGCCTGAAGTTCTAGTCGCAAGCCTCGAAGGAGGCTCGGCATCGTGGGTTCGATCTCGCGTACCAAGGCCGCGTCCGTCGCACTCGGACGCGGCCTCGTGTTTGTGACGGCACTCGGGCTTGCCGGTGTCGTGCTTCTGGCGCATGAGGCGCGCGCCACGGCGGGCGCCGAGCAGGCGCTGCACCTGCCGGTGCGCTCGAGCGGCGACCTGCTCTTCTATTTCGACTTCGCCTCCTTCTCGGCGCGCCCGGGTCCGGCGCGCAGCGAGATCTATCTGCGGTTGCCGGGGAACGAGCTGGTCTACGCCGATTCGGCAGCGGGCGCGGATGCGGGCACGGCGACCGTGCACGTCAAGCTGCGTGGCAAGAACGCGCGCGGCCGCACCGTGCTCGAGATCGACCGTGACCTCGAGGTGCCGGCCGCCGAGCGCGACGCCAAGGGCTTCAGCCTCGGCCACGTCGTGCTCCTTCCCGTGACCCTGCCCTCGGGATGGTGCGAGATCCGCCTCGAGGCCTCCGACCTGCGCTCGCAGAAGGTCGGCCTTGCCTACATCGGCAAGAAGGCGCACCACACGGGCAAGATCGAGGGCACGGTGCTGGTGCCCGACTGGAGCGCACCCGGCGTCGCGCTCTCGGAGATCGAGCCGGCCTGGTCGATCCGGAAGGGTGCCACCAGCGGACCCTTTGCCCACGCCGACGTCAACGTGCTCCCGAATCCGACGCGCACCTACGGCCTCTTCGCCTCGACCGTGCGCGCCTATTACGAGCTGGCGCCCGCGGCCGCCCATGAAACGGTCGTGACCTCGGCGCGCGTGCTCGATCCCCAGGGCAAGGTGCTGCTCACCGCCGAGCCCGACACCGCGCGGCCGGACGCGCAGTGGGGGCAGGTGGCCTTCGACGTGAGCACGCTGCCCGCCGGCGCCTACGATCTGGAAGTGGCGGTGGCCGCGGGCGCTCAGCGCGTGGCGCGCAGCACGCGCTTCAACGTGGCGTGGAAGGAAGCGAGCTGGGAGGGCGACCCGCGCGAGCTCCTCGACGAAGCTCATTTGCTGCTCGACGACCAGGCGCAGGAGGACGACTTCGCCGCCCTCACGGCCGGGGAGCAGGAAGCCTATCTCGACGCCTACTGGAAGGGTCGCGATCCCACGCCGTCCACCGCCGCCAACGAGGCGCGCGATCAGTTCAAGGCCCGCGTCGACTACGCCAACCGCAACTTCGGCACGGCGGGCATCGAGAAGGGCATGGACTCCGACCGCGGTCGCACCTACATCCTCTACGGCGAGCCGAGCGAGATCCGCCGCGAGGTCATGCCCACCAATGGCCTCCAAGTGGACGACATCGCCAAGGAGATCGCGGCCACCGAAGGCTTCGAGCAGGCAGTACCGCTCAAGGGCCGCGGCCCGGGGGGCGACATGCGCTCCTTCGAGGTCTGGACCTACGATCTGCTCGGCAATCCCTCGGCCACGGCGGCGAAGAACCTGGGCCCGAGAAAGCCCATGCGCCGCATCTTCGTGTTTGTCGACGAAGAGGGCTACGGCAACTACGTCCTGCGCTACACGAACGATTGAGGAAGCGCCCGCTCCTGGCCGCGCTTGACCGGCGGCGCGTCGGCCCCTAGTCTGCCGCCTGGCACTTCTTTTTCTTTCCTCATCCGCGTCCTTCCAAGGGGCTTTCGCATGAAGGTGGGGATTCTCACCGGGGGAGGAGACTGCCCCGGGCTGAACGCCGTCTTGCGCGCCTTCGTCCTGCGCGGCGTGGCGAAACACCGCTTCGAGGTGCTCGGGCTCCTCGACGGCTGGAAGGGCCTGGTGGCCGCTCGCACGCGCCCGCTCACGCCCGCCGACGTGCGCGACCTGGTCTCCGTGGGCGGCACGGTGCTCGGCACCTCGCGCACCAATCCGTACAAGAAGCCCGAGGACATCGAGGCGGCGCGCGCGCAGTGGAAGAGCCTGGGCTTGGACGCGCTCGTGGCCGTGGGCGGCGAGGACACGCTCGGCGTGGCCCATCGCCTGGCGCAGGAGAATTACAACCTGGTCGGCGTGCCCAAGACCATCGACAACGATCTCAACGCCACCGACTACACCTTCGGCTTCGACTCGGCGGTCAACGTCGCCATGGAGTGCGTGGACCGTGTGCGCACCACCGCCGCCTCGCATCACCGCACGATCGTGATCGAGGTCATGGGTCGCCATGCAGGCTGGATCGCCGCCCATGTCGGCATCGCCTCGGGCGCACACGCCACGCTCCTGCCCGAGTATCCGGCCGACGTCGAGCGCGTGTGCGAGACGGTCAAGCGCCGCAAGGCGTCGGGCGCGGGCTACAGTCTGGTGGTCGTGGCCGAGGGCGTGGAGCTGCCGGCCGGTGCGGCGGCGGGAGAGGGTAAGCCGCTCGACGCCTTCGGGCACGTGCGCCTGGGCGGTGTGGGCGAAGACCTGGCGTCGCGCATCGAAAAGGCGACGGGCGCCGAGACGCGCTCGGTGGTGCTCGGCCATGTGCAGCGCGGCGGCTCGCCGAGCGCCTTCGACCGCGTGCTCGGCAGCCGCTTCGGGTTCGCGGCCGCCGATCTCGTGGCTGCGGGCGAGTTCGGGCAGATGGTGTCGCTGCGCGGCACCGCCATCGTCCCCGTGCCGCTTGCCTCGGGCGTGGCCGCGCTCAAGACGGTGGACGCCGGACTCTACGAGGTGGTGCAAGGACTAGAGGGTTCGTGACGCGGCGCGCTCGCGCGCTGCCTGGGGAAGGGAGAACATGAGCATTCGCGTGGGCGTGAACGGATTCGGCCGCATCGGTCGCCTGGTGATGCGCGCGGCGCGGCGCCGCGGCATGAAGGACGTCGAGTTCGTGGCCGTGAACGACCTCACCGACGCCAAGACGCTGGCCCATCTCTTCCGCTTCGATTCGGTGCACGGCGTGTGGGAAGAGCCGGTCCATGCCGAGGACGACGAGCTCGCCATCGGCGACACCAGGGTCCGCGTGCTCAAGGAGAGAGACCCGGGAAAACTTCCGTGGAAGGAGCTCGGCGTCGATGTCGTGCTCGAATGCACGGGTTTCTTCACCGATCGCGACGCCGCCGCCGTGCACCTGAAGCAGGGCGCGCGCGTGGTCTGCGTCTCGGCCCCGGCCAAGGGCGCCGACGCCACCTTCGTGCTCGGCGTGAACGAGAACGTGTACGAGAAGGGCAAGCATCAAGTGGTGTCGATCGGCTCGTGCACCACCAACAGTCTCGCGCCGCCGCTCAAGGTGCTCGCCGACAGCTTCGGCATCGAGCGCGGCACGCTGACCACCATCCATGCCTACACCAACGATCAGCGCATCCTCGATTTGCCGCACAAGGACTTGCGCCGGGCGCGGGCCGCGGCCATGTCGCTCATCCCCACGAGCACCGGTGCCGCCAAGGCGATCGGCCTCGTGCTGCCCGAGCTCGTCGGCAAGATGGACGGGGTGGCCATCCGCGTGCCGATTCCGTGCGGATCGATCTCCGACATCACGTGCGTGCTGTCCAAGCCGGCCGACAAGGCGGCGGTGAACGCGGCCCTGCAAGCGGCGGCCCAAGGACCGCTCGAGGGCATCCTGCAGTACTGCACCGACCCGGTCGTCTCCGCCGACATCGTCGGCAACCCGCACTCGGCCATCGTCGACGCCGAGCTGACCAACGCGCAGGACCGCCTGGTGAAGGTGTTCAGCTGGTACGACAACGAGTGGGGCTTCTCGAACCGGCTCCTGGAAGCGTTGCGCCTCCTCTAGAAAGAGAAATCGTCCATGTTCGACAAGGCCACGGTGCGCGATCTGGAGGTCGAGGGCAAACGCGTGCTCCTGCGCGCCGATTTCAACGTGCCGCTCGGCTCCGAGGGCGACGTGGCCGACGACACGCGCATCGTCGAGACGCTGCCCACGATCCGCTACCTGCTGTCGAAGGGCGCGGCCGTGATCGCCATGTCGCACCTCGGGCGCCCCAAGGGGAAACCCGAGCCCGGCGCCTCGCTGGCCCCGGTGGCGCGGCGGCTCGCTCGCCTGACCCGCATGGACGTTCCCATGGCGCCCGATGTGGGCGGCCCCGAGAGCGCGCGCTTGGCCAAGGCGCTCGGGCCGGGCCAGCTGATGCTGCTCGAGAACCTGCGCTTCGATCCCGGCGAGGAGAAGAACGACCCGGGGCTGGCTGCACGACTGGCGGCACTCGGCGATGCCTACGTGAACGACGCGTTCGGCGCCGCGCATCGCGCGCACGCCTCCACGGTGGGCGTGCCCGAGCGACTCAAGCCCGCGGTCGCCGGTTTCCTCATGCAGAAGGAGCTGACCGCGCTCGGGTCCCTGCTCGATCAGCCGGCGCATCCCTTCGTGGCCGTGATCGGCGGCGCCAAGGTGTCGGGCAAGATCGACGTGCTCGAGCATCTGCTGGGGCTCGTCGACACGTTTCTCATCGGTGGCGGGATGATGTTCACGTTCGTGAAGGCGCAAGGCGGCGCCATCGGTCGTTCGCTTCTCGAGGCCGACCGCCTCGAGGCCGCCACGCGCTTCATCGCGCGCGCGCGCGAGAAGGGCGTGAAGGTGATCGTGGCGCCCGATTGCCGCGCGGCGGCGTCGCCCGAAGGCGGAGAGACGCGCGTCGTGCCCGCGAGTGCGGTGCCCGACGACCTGCTCGGCGTCGACATCGGGCCGGAAGCGGAAGAGCGGTTCCGCGCCGAGCTCCTGGGCGCTCGCACGGCGCTCTGGAACGGGCCCATGGGGATCTTCGAGGTGCCCGGCTTCGCCGCCGGCACGCTGGCGGTGGCCCGGGCGCTGGCCGACGCCACCCAGCGCGGCGCGCACACCGTCGTGGGCGGCGGTGATTCGGTGGCCGCGGTGCACGAGGCCGGCGTGGGCGTGCGCATCACCCACGTATCGACCGGTGGCGGCGCCTCGCTCGAGTTCCTGGAAGGGAAGACGCTTCCCGGCGTCCGTGTGCTCGACGCGCGCGTCCAGGCGGCGTCTTGAACGCCTCGCGCGTGCCGGTCGTGGCCGGCAACTGGAAGATGAACGCGACCAATCCCGAAGCGGTGGCGCTGGCGCGCGATCTGATGGCGGCCCTCGGACCCGCGCCGCCCTGCGAGATCGTCCTCTGTCCGCCGTTCACCGCGCTCACCGAGGTGTCGCTCCTGCTCGGCGGCACGGCACTGCGTCTCGGCGGCCAGAATCTGCATCCCGAGAGCAAGGGTGCGTTCACCGGCGAAGTGTCGGGCGACATGCTGCGCTCGGCCGGCTGCTCGCACGTCATCGTCGGCCACTCGGAGCGCCGCCGCCTCTTCGGCGAGTCGGATGAGCTGGTGGCCAAGAAGGCGCGCGCCGCGCTCGCCGCCGGTTTGATTCCCATCGTGTGCGTGGGAGAGACGCTCGACGAGCGCGAGCAGGACGAGACCGCGCGCGTGGTCGAGCGTCAGCTCGAAGCCGCCGTGCTGGCACTTCCGCCCGACGCGCTCGCGCACGTGCTCGTCGCCTACGAGCCGGTGTGGGCGATCGGCACCGGCCGCACGGCCACACCCGCGCAGGCTCAGGAAGTGCACGCGCTCCTGCGCGCCAAGCTCGGCGAGGGCTTCGGCGAGGGCGGTCGGCGCGTGCGCATCCTCTACGGCGGCAGCGTCACGGCCAAGAACGCGGCCGATCTGCTGGCCGAAGCGGATGTGGATGGCGCCCTGGTCGGCGGCGCCTCGCTCGAAGCCCAAGGATTCGCCGCCATCGCGCGGGCGACGCGCGCCGGGAGCCCGCGTTGACGCCCGAGGCGGCCGGCTGGTAACGTAGCGGTTCGGCGGCCTCCCGGCCGCCGATCTCATGAAGGAGCCTTCGTTCATGCTTCCGTTCCTCATCGTGTTGCACGTCCTCATCTGTTTGCTGCTCGTGATCTCGGTGCTGCTCCAGGCCGGCAAGGGTGGCGGGCTCTCGGGCTCGTTCGGCGCGGGCGGCAGTCAGGCGCTCTTCGGCGGACGCGGCGCGGCCACGTTCCTCAACAAGGCGACCGTGGTCCTGGGCGCGCTCTTCTTCGTCAGCTCGCTGGCGCTCGCCATGACCTCGACGCAGGTGTCGGCACGTCGGAGTCTCGTGCAGCAAGCGGCGCAGCGCGCCGCCGGCGCGCAAACGCCTCCGGCCGGAGCGCAGCAGCCACCGCAGCAGCGCCCGGGGGTCACGCCCGCTCCGGGTGGCGCCGCACCTTCCGGCGCGCCGGCCACGACCCCGCAGAAGCCGAGCAATCCGCAAGGCAAGTGATCCGACAGGACGTCGGGCGAGGTTGATTTCGCCGCCACGCTCAGACAAGATGCCGCGAGTGCCCGGGTGGTGGAACCTGGTAGACACGTACGTTTGAGGGGCGTATGGGGAAACCCGTGCGAGTTCAAATCTCGCCCCGGGCACCAATTCGCGAGCGCGCGGCCCGTCGCGCCTGAAATCACAAAATCCTGTCGGCGACACATGGCGAAACGCCACGCCCGGGCGGTCCGGCCCGGCGCGCCACGCTCCCTGTTCCTGTAGCATGATTGGGAATCTTCGTCGCCCGCCCGGCATCCCAACTCCGTCGATGCTTTCTCCGTTTTCGCATCCGGTGTTCCACGAGAAAGGAGCAGTTCCGTCATGATCCGATCCGCTCGCGCGCTGGCGGCCACGCTGATTCTGGGAGCGCTTCTCGCCCAGCCCGGCCTGGCGGCTTCCGCCGTTCCGGCCAAGACGAGTGCCGCGCCTGCGAAGGCGCCGGCCGCGGCCGCCGGTCCCCAGACCTACGTCCTCGACCGGGCCCACACCACCATCGGCTTCCAGGTGCGTCACATCGTGTCGCACGTGCCCGGCAAGTTCGATTCGTTCACCGGCGCGGTGACCTTCGATCCCAAGAACCTGGCCTCGATGCAGCTGACCGCGGACATCGACGCGAACTCGATCGATACCGGAAACGAGAAGCGCGACAATCACCTGCGCAGTCCCGACTTCTTCGACGTGGCCAACAATCCCAAGATCACGTTCAAGAGCACGTCGGTGAAGGCGGTCGACGCGACGCACGCCGAGGTGACGGGGGACCTCACGATGCGCGGCGTCACCAAGCCGGTGACTCTCGCGGTCGAGTTCCTGGGCGCCATGAGCGGGCAGGGCGGGCAGAGCCGCGCCGGCTTCGAGGCGCACGGCAAGGTGAACCGCCAGGATTTCGGCATCAACTGGAACCGCACCCTGGACAACGGCTCGTTCCTGCTCTCCGACGACGTCGATCTGGTGATCAACGTGGAGGCCATGTACCCGGCGCCTCCGGCCGCCCCCGCAGCCTCCCAGCCGGCGACCCCGGCTCCGTCGGGCGGCTCGGCGGCGAAGGGCATGTAAGGGCATGTAAGGCGCCCGCGGCCAGCGCAATGCCCCCGCGCTTGCACGAGCGCGGGGGCATTTTTTCTTTGGCAGAGGAATGGTAAATTAGAAGCTGACCCGATTCCTCCCTCGGCGGATCCGACCGGCGAGGGGCCCCGATTCCACATCCGAGCGAGACCCCGAATGGCCCCCGTGCTACGCCGCGCCGTGCTCGTTTCGCTGGCATCGATGTTCTTCGCCGCGCACCCCGCCTTCGCCCTCCGCTTCGTCAACTGGAACGTCCTCAACTATCCGGGGAGCACGGCCTCGGTGCGCGAGCCGGCCTACCGGACCGTCCTCACCGACATCCAGCCCGACGTGCTCGTGGTGCAGGAAATGACCGGGGCGACGCAGGCAGAACAGTTCCGCGTGAACGTTCTCGAGGCCATCCAACCGGGCCAGTGGGCGCTGGTGCCGTACAACAATGGCCCCGACACCAACAACGCCTTCTACTACAAGCCGGCCGCCATCACGTTTCTCGATGCCACCTATCTGACCACCGATCTTCGCGACATCGCCGACTACCATTTCCGCCTGAACGGCTACACCACTGCCGCCGCCGAGCTGCACGTGCTCTCGATGCACCTCAAGGCCAGCATGGGACTCACCAACGAGCACCAGCGCCGCATCGAGGCCAAGGTGGCGCGCAACTACGCCAACAACCTCCCGGCCAACACCAATTTCGTGTACTGCGGCGACATGAACGTGTACGCCAACACGGACTCGGGCTACGTGATCTTCCTCGAGAACGAGGCCGACAACGACGGCCGCGCCCACGATCCGCTCAACGCGCAGGGAGCGTGGAACAACAATGGTGGCTTCGCCGCCGTGCACACGCAGTCGACCCGCACCGGTCTGCTCACGCCGGGTGACGGCGGCGCGACCGGCGGGCTCGACGACCGCTTCGACCAGGTGCTGTTCTCCTCGACCATGGACGACGGGCACGGGCTCGACTGGATTCCGGGCAAGTACCGGCCGTGGGGGAACGACGGCAATCACTTCAACAAGAACATCAACGACGCGCCCATCGATCCCACGATCACTCAGGCGGTGGCCGACGCGCTGCAGCGCACGAGCGATCACTTGCCGGTGGCTGTCGACTTCGCGAGACCGGCGCTCTCGCAGATCGCCGAAGCCTCGCTCGACTTCGGGACTTTCATCGTGGGCTATGCCGAGCCCAAGCTCGCCGTCACGGTCACGAACGTCGCGGCTGTGCCGGCCGATGGGCTCGATTTCAGCGTCGCCGTGCCGGCCGGGTTCTCCGCCCCCTCGGGGCCTTTCGTCGCCCAGGCGGGATTCCCCGGCGAGATCGACAGCGTGGCCATCGACAACCTGACCCCTGCCGTCTTGTCGGGAGCCCTGCAGGTATCGTCGGACGATCCCGAAACTCCCGTGCGTCTGGTGCCGCTCAGCGGCACCGTGCTGGCGCACGCCGTGCCCTCGCTCAGCAGCGATCCCTTCACCAACACGCGCGCCATCGACTGGGGCACGCAGCCCGCCGGCGGTTTCGTCGAGCAGACGTTCGCCGTCTACAACACGCCTTCGGCGACCCCGGCCGCGCGTCTCGAGGTGGGGCCGGCCGTGGTCGACGACGGCGCCGGGCACTTCACTCTCACCGCACCGCCCGACGATCCGCTGCTCGTGGGCGCGGACTCCGTCCAGTACTCCGTGGCCTTCCATGATTCCGACGCCACGCCGGACAGCCTCTATCAAGGTGAGGTCGATCTCCCGACGATGGACGAAAGCGGGATTCCGGGCGGATCGGTCCAGGGGACGCTGCGCGTCACGCTCTCGGCCACCGTGGGCTCGTCCCCGGTGGCGGTGGGTCCGGACCTGCCCTCGCACAGCGGCCTCGCGCTCGTGGGGGCGAATCCGTCGCGCGGTACCTTGCAGCTGACGCTCGATCTGGCGCGCGACGCCGAAGCGCGTGTCGAGCTCTTCGACGTGCAGGGGAAGAAGACAGGGACTCTGGCCGCGGGCTTCCGCCCCGCCGGGCGCTATGCCCTCCAGTGGAGTGCGGCGCGCGACCGGCGCGCGCTCACCGCGGGCGTGTACTTCCTGCGCTACGACGTGGACGGCGTGAAGGGCGTGAAGCGGGTGGTGCTGCTGCCCTAGCTAGCCCGATTTCGCGGCCGCGGCCGTGCTGTCCTTCGGCGACGCCGACTCGAGCAGCGGCGCCAGATCCTCCTCGAACGACTCGAGGCTCCGGTAGCCGATGTACTTGCGCGCGATGTGCCCGCCCTTGTCGATGACGAAGGTGGTGGGCAGCGCGTCCACGCCGCCGTAGCGGTTCGCCGTGTAGAGATCGCCGATCAGCACGTGATAGGAGAGCCCGTTCTTCTCGACGAACGGCTTGACCACCTCGGCGCCCGGCTCGTCCATGGCCACGCCCACGATCTCGAGCCCCTTGCCACCGTGCCGCTTCATGAGCTCGACGAAGTGCGGGATCTCCATCCTGCACGGGCCGCACCACGTGGCCCAGAAGTCGAGCACCACGACCTTGCCGCGGAAGTCCTTCAGGTGCACGGTGCGGCCCTTGAGGTCGGGGAGCGAGAAGTCCGGCGCCAGGGTGGTGTCCGTGACCTGCGTCTTGGCCTGCGCCGTGGCCGCCTGCACCTCCGACTCCGAGCCACGGTGCGTGCTGCACGAAGCGATGGCGAAGGGAGCCGAGAAGACGAGCCCCCAGCGCAGAGCGCGAGCCAGGATGCGGGGGGCCGGATGGGCGGAGCCGGGCGTGGCCATCGATACTCCTTCGAGGTGCGAATCGTGACGGTGGGTGGGCGCGAAACCATATCTATCATGCCGCCCGCGCGCGAGGGGTGCGCTTCCTGTCAAACCCGGCAGTGACCCCCGGGGGCCTGCGGTTGACGATTCGCTGACCCCAAACTCGGGCGCCGAAATTGATCCATCCCTCGTCCCTGTGCTAGGTTGCTCGTGTTCGCCCCCCGCGAGGCTCGCCCACGCCGCCCTAGGCGAAACGGGCGGGGCTTCTCCCGCCCAGGAAGAGGACATCCGGATGGGTCTCGCCCGGCTCATTCCCACGCTCGTCGCGGTCGACACCCGGACCAGCGTCTGGGGTCTCATTCTCGAAGCCGGCCTGTTCGCCAAGCTGGTCCTGGCGCTCCTGCTCGTCATGTCGGTGATCTCGTGGTCGGTGATCTGGGAGCGCGGCCGTCTGTTGCGCCGCGTGGCCAAGGCCGACGGCGCCTTCCTGCGCGCCTTCCGTGGCGGCCGCCGCCTCGCCGAAGCGCGGCTCCTGGCGGCGCAATATCCCGATTCGCTCCTCGCCAAGGTCGCCCTGGCCGGTGCTTCGGCACTCGAGTCCGGGGGGCGGAGCGCGGCCGACACCGACGCCGTGGCCATCGAGCTCGCCTCGCGCGCCATGCAGCGCGCGCGCACCGATGAGATGGAGCGGCTCGAGCGCCACGTCTCCTTTCTCGCCACCACCGGTAGCGTGGCACCCTTCCTCGGCCTCATGGGCACGGTGTGGGGCGTCATGACCTCGTTCCTCAACATCGGCTCGCAGGGCTCGGCCAGCCTCGTGGTCGTGGCTCCCGGCATCGCGGAAGCCCTGATCGCCACGCTCGCCGGCCTCGCCGCCGCCATTCCCTCGGTCATCGGCTACAACTCGCTCGTGTCGCGACTGCGCACGCTGGATGGCGGCGCGGGCTCGTTCGTGACCGAGTTCGCCGACGCGCTCTTCCTCGAATCCGCCGAGCCGGGGCACGGGGCGCGGGCTCCCCTGGACGCGGCGCGACGCGAAGCGAGGGCGTGACGTGCCGTCGATGATGCAAGGCGGCGATCTGGGCCGCCGTCCCATGGCCGAGATCAACATCGTGCCGCTCGTGGACGTGGTGCTCGTCCTCCTCATCATCTTCATGGTGACGGCACCGCTGCTTCAGGGTGGGCTCGATCTCAAATTGCCCAAGGCTTCGTCGACCGGTCTCGACACGCACGAGGGCGTCGTGCTCGACGTGCTCGCCGACGGCACCATGCGGGTGGGGGAGAAGCCCGTGACCTTGGACGATCTCGAGAGCGCGCTCGCCGAAGCCGGCGCCGATCAGCGTCCGGTCATGGTGCGCGCCGACACGCGCGTGCCCTACGGCACGGTGGCGCGCATCCTGGGACGCGTGCGGCATGCCGGCGTGACCGACGTGGGCCTCATCACCGAACCCGAAGAGACCGTGGTCGGGAGACGGCGCTAGACCATGCGTTCGCGCGCGCTCGTGGCCTCGGCGCTGCTCCACGCCGGCGTCCTCGTCGCCCTCTTCGCGGTGTTTCCCGCCCAGGCGCGTATCCCGCAGACCCTCGACGTGCATCTGCTCTCGGCCTCGGCCACGTCCCAGCCGGCGGCTCAGGCGCCCGCGCCCGAGCCCGAGAAGCCATCGGCCCAGCTCACGCCCGAGAAGACGCCCAATCGCCCGACCGACGAAGTGGTCAAGATTCCCAAGACCAAGAACAACGAGCCGCCCAAGCCCAAGACCAAAGAGATGGAGAACACGACCGGTGCCGCATCCGTGGGCGCGGCCGGACTCTCGGCGGAAGTCGGCGTCGACGACGCCAACTTCGAGTTCACGTACTACCTGATCGCGCTGCGCAACAAGATCGGACAGAACTGGTCGGCGCCCGCCGGTGTGTCACCCAACGGGCAGCCGGCGCGCGCCGTCGTCTATTTCCACATCGGCCGGGACGGCAAGGTGAAGGACGCCAAGGTGGAGGAGAGCTCGGGTGTGGCGTTCTTCGACCAATCGGCGCTCCGTGCCGTGCTCGTCTCGGACCCCGTGCCGCCCTTGCCGCTGGGCTACACGAATCCCACCCTGGGGGTTCACTTTGCGTTCGAATTCAGCGGCCCATAGGGCGGCTCTCGCGGCGGCCTCGGCCGCGCTTCTGGGATGCATGGTGACCGCCGCACCGGTTTTCGCGCAGGGCGGCTCGGCCAACGACGTGCGCATCGGCATCAGCAAGAATCGCGCGCGCCAGATCCGCCTCATCCAGAACAGCTTCACGCCCGACGGCGACGCCGGTGCGCGAGCGCAGGCGGTGACCGGCGACGGCATCCTCTACGACGATCTCGACCACTCGGACGTGTGCGCGGTGACGCGCGCCTGGGTGCAGGGCGAGACCCCGTTCGACGTGCAGGCGGTGGTCGAGCCCAAGCTCACGCTGCGCGGCGGCACCATGGTGGTGAGCGCCGAGGTGAAGGACTTCCCGGCCAAGCGCCTGATCGGCAAGAGCGAGTTCCGCGGTCCGGCCTCGAGCTCGCGCACCCTCATCCACCGCCTCGCCGACGACATCGTCTACCAGCTCACCGGCGAGCGCGGCATCGCCGAGACGCGCATCGCCTTCGTGGCCGGCGGGCGCCAGGAGAAGAACGTGTTCGTCATGGACCAAGACGGCTTCAATCCGCACCCGCTCACCAAGGGCGGGCTCGCGCTGTCGCCGTCGTGGTCCACCAATACGAAGACCATCGCCTTCTCCTGGATGGGCGCGCATGGCTGGTCGCTCTACCAGGTGCCGTCGGGGGGCGGCAAGGCCGCTCTCCTGCGCTCGGGGGGCGGGCTCAACATCGCGCCCGCCTACTCGCCCGATGGCTCGCAGATCGCCTTCTGCTCGTCGTTCGAGGGCAACGCCGAGATCTACGTCATCGGCGCCACGGGTGGCACGCCGCGGCGGCTCACCAAGTCGCGCTCCATCGACAACTCGCCGACCTGGGCGCCCAACGGCCAGCAGATCGCCTTCACGTCCGATCGTGGCGGCTCGCCGCAGGTGTACGTGATGGACGCCGACGGCGCCAACGTGCGCCGGCTCGTCTATGGGCTCTCCTATACCGACTCGCCCGACTGGTCGCCCAAGGGAGATCGCATCGCTTTTGTTTCCCGCTCGGGCAGCGGATTCGATATCTATGTCGTGGACATGAACGGTCAGGATCCGCGGCAAGTCGTCAGCGGAGGCTCCAACTTCAGTCCGCGCTGGGCGCCCGACGGGCGCCATCTCGTGTACTCGAGCGACCACGGTGGCAAGCGCGGGATCTACATCGTCGACGCGGATGG
>DASYSL010000072.1:0-4144 GCA_036003365.1 Candidatus Eiseniibacteriota bacterium | reverse complement strand
TCGGTCACGAGCACGACCTCGGCGTCGTCGAAGCACTCGCCGAAGCGCTCGGCCAGCGCGTGCGTGCGCGAGTAGCGGTGCGGCTGGAAGACGACCACGAGGCGCTTGTTGTGCACCTTGGCCGCGGCCAGCGTGGCCATGATCTCCGTGGGATGGTGGCCGTAGTCGTCGACCACGAGCACGCCGTCGGCCTCGCCCTTGATCTCGAAGCGGCGCCCGACGCCCGCGAACTCGGCCAGGCCCTGGCGCACGAGCGGAAAGGGAATCTCGAGCTCGAGCCCGACGCACACGGCGGCCAGCGCATTGAGCACGTTGTGGCGGCCGACGAGACGCGTCTCGACATCGCCCACGCGGCGCTCGCCGAAGGTGATGGAGAAGCGCGAGCCCACCTCGGTGATCTCGACGTCGCGCGCGCGCACTTCGCCCGCGTCCAGTCCGTAGGTCATCATCCGCTTGCTCGGCAAGGACGAGACCGCGGCCACCGCTTCCGGGCTCTCGGCGCAGACGATGATCAAGCCGTAGAACGGCACGCGGCTCGCGAAGGCGGAGAAGGCCTGGCGGATGGCGCTCATGTCGCCGTAGTGGTCCACGTGCTCGAGATCGAGGTTGGTGATCACGGCGATGGCCGGCGTCAGGCGCAGGAACGAGCCGTCCGACTCGTCGGCCTCGGCGACCAGGAACTGGCCCTGGCCCATGCGCGCGTTGGCCCCGAAGGCGTGCACGCGGCCGCCCACCACGATCGTCGGGTCGAGGCCGCCGCGCGCCAGCACCGAGCCGATGAGCGAGGTGGTCGTGGTCTTGCCGTGCGCGCCCGCCACCGCCACGCCGAACTTCATGCGCATGAGCTCGGCCAGCAACTCGGCGCGCGGGATCACCGGCAAGCCGAGCGCGCGCGAGGCGATGAGCTCCGGATTGTCTTCCTGGATGGCGGACGAGTAGACGACGGTCTGCGCACCCTCCACCTGGCGCGCGTCGTGGCCGATGAAGATGCGCCCGCCCATGCGGCGCAAGCGGTCGGTGGTCTCGCTTGGCTTGGTGTCCGAGCCCGACACGACGTAGCCCAGGTTGAGCAGCACTTCGGCCAGGCCGCTCATGCCCGAGCCGCCGATGCCGATGAAGTGGACGCGACGCAGGCGGCCATACACGTCAGCTCTCCTCGGGTTGCGCCACGGCGGCGCGCGCGGGCTGCTCGGCCCAGGCGATGAGGCTACGGGCGATGCGCTCGGCGGCGTCGGGACGCGCGAAGGTGCGCGCGTGGGCGCTCGTGCGCACGAGAAGCTCGCGGTCGCGCAGGAGGCGCAGCACTTCCTGCGCCAGGCGCTCGCCCGTGAGAGCCTCGTCCTTGATGAGCACGGCGGCGCCGCGCTCGGCCAGGCTCTCGGCGTTCTTCACCTGGTGGTCGTAGGCCGAGAACGGGAAGGGAATCAGGATCGCCGGCACGCCCACGGCCGCGATCTCGGCCAGCGTCATGGCCCCGGCGCGGCACACCACGAGATCGGCGGCGGCGTAGGCTTCGTGGATCTGGATGACGTAGGGCATGATCACGGCGCGGGCCCCCGCCGCTTCCGCCCCCGCCTTGGCCGCGTTGAAATCCTCCTTACCGGTTTGCAGGATCCACTGCGCATCGAGCGACGGGCGCAGGTCCTTCATCGCCTGCAGTGCCGCCTCGGTGATGCGCTTGGCGCCGCGCGAGCCGCCGAACACGAACACCGTGGGCGCGCTCTCGTCCAAGCCAAAGCGCTGGCGCGCCGTGCGCCGGTCGCCGGAGAGGATGACGCGGCGCACGGGATTGCCGGAAAGCCGCAGGATGTCCTTCTTCACCAAATACGGCCGCGCCTCGGTGAAGGCGACGTGCACCTCGCGCGCGATGGCCGAGAGCACGCGGTTGGTGAGCCCGGGGACCGAGTTCTGCTCCTGCAGGATGAGCGGCTTCCTGGCCTGCCACGCGGCCAGACCCACCGGCATCGAGACATAGCCGCCCGTGCACAAGACGACGTCGGGCTGGAACTTCTTGATGAGCGACATGGCGCGCGTGTAGGCGACGAAGTTGCCCCAGGCCGAGGCCGGCAGCTTCCACCACTTGGTGCGCACCACGCCGCGCGCCGGCAAGGTCTCGAGCGCGAAGCCCGCTTCGGGCACCACGCGGCCCTCGAGCCCGCGGTCCGAGCCCACGAAGAGGAACTGCGCGTCGGGGCGCAGGCGCCGCAATTCCTCGGCCACCGCGATGCCGGGATAGATGTGTCCGCCGGTGCCGCCGCCCGCGATCAAGACTTTCATTTGAGCGCCTCCCACATGGGCTTGGGACGGCGCGCGAGGCCGGTGGGCACGAGGATGCGCGAGCGCGGCGTGCGCCCGGCCGTGGCCTCGGCCTGCCGGGAGATGTTCAGGAGAATGCCGGCGGCGGCGAGGTTCATGACCAGAGCCGAGCCACCATACGAGATGAAAGGCAGCGGAAGACCGGTGGTGGGCAAGAGCCCCGTGGCCACGCCCATGTTGACGAACGAGTAGAGCGCGAGCTGGGTGGCGAGCCCGGCCGCCACAAGGGTGCCGAAGAGATCGGGCGCGCGCAGGCCGGCGCGGTAGGCGCGCCACACGAAGAAGAGGAGTGCGGCGAGCAAGCCGGCGGTGGCGATGAGCCCGCCCTCCTCGCCCGCGATGGCGAGGATGAAGTCGGTGTGCGGATCGGGCAGGAAGAGGAACTTCTGCATGCCGCGGCCGAAGCCGCGGCCGAAGAAACCGCCCGAGCCGATGGCGATGAGCGACTGCTCGAGCTGCCAGCCCGCGCCCAGGGAGTCGAGCTTGCCCGTGAACAGGAACTGCACGTGATGGAGCAGGCGCTCGCGCTGGTAGTCGTAGTGCACGATCATCGCCACGAAGCCGAGCGCGCCGAGACCGGCGGTGGCGCCCAGATGCACCCAGCGCGCGCCGGCGAAGAAGAGCAAGAGAGCGCCCACGGCGAAGAGCACGGCGGCGCTCGACAGGTTGGGCTGGATGGCCACGAGAGCGGCGGCGGCGCCGAGGAGCGCCAACGCCGGCAGATAGGCGCCGGTCAGGCTCTCGATGCGATCGGCGCGGCGCGCCAGGAACGCGGCGAGAAAGATCACCACCACCACGCGCGCCATCTCGGTGGGCTGGATGGCCATGCCCATGAGACTCACCCAGCGCTTGGCGCCGCGCGCTTCGTGGCCGAGGCCGAGCGCCCGCATGGCCAAGAGCCCGAGCAGCATGAGGGCGAACAACCACCACGAGGAGCGGCCGAGCTTGTGGTAGTCGAGGCGCGCGAAGAAGACGAAGGCGAAGACGCCGATCACCGCGCGCACCGACTGGCGCGACACGTAGTAGAACGCGTCGCCATGCTGCGTGAGCCCAAGAATGCTCGAGGCCGAATAGACGAGCACGAGCCCCACCGCGGTGAGTCCGAGCGGCAGGACGAGCAGCCAGTGGTCGGGGCGGCTCATGGCCGGCGCCGGCTCCGGGCGCACGTTCCGGCGCGGCAAGAGCGTGCGCGCGAGACGGCTCACGACGCCTCCCCGCGCGCCACGCGCTCGGCGAGCTTCTTCACCTGGGCCTTGAACTGACGGCCGCGATCCTCGTAGTCACGGAACATGTCGAACGAGGCGCAGCCCGGCGAGAGCACGATCACGCCGCCCTCGGGGGTGGCGCGATAGGCGCGGCGCACCGCGTCCTCGAGGCCGCTTGCCCGCTCCTGCGGGATGCGCGGCCACGCCTGCGCGATCACCGGTGCGGCCTCGCCAAAGAGGACGAGATGATCGATGCGCTCCTGGGCGAGCTTGGCAAGCCCGGGGAAATCGCCGTGCTTGTCGCGCCCGCCTGCCAGGACGGTGAGCGGATGGCCGAAGGAGAGCAGCGCCTGGCGCATCGAGTCGACGTTGGTCGCCTTGGAGTCGTTGTAGAAGCGGCGACCGTTCACCGTGCCCGCGGGCTCGATCCGGTGCTCGAGGCCTTGGAAGTCGCGCAGGGCTTGGGCGACCGCCTGGCGGCCGGGCTCATCGTCGAGGGTTCCGAGCGGACAGATCGCGGCCACGGCGGCGAGCACGTTGTCGACGTTGTGCGGGCCCGGGATGCCGAGCTCGCTCACGCCGAGCAAACGCTCCACGCGTCCCCGCCATGTCGACCAGATGGC
>DASYSL010000071.1:0-6124 GCA_036003365.1 Candidatus Eiseniibacteriota bacterium | reverse complement strand
GAGAATACCCGCCGGCTGCCGAGCCAGAGCACGCTCTCGGTCGTGGCCGACAAGTTCTTCAACGTCTGGGGTCAGCACATGACGTTCTTCTGCGACGCGAGAAACCTGCTCGATTCGAGGAACATCAACACGCTCACGTTCGGCGCCTTCCCCAATCCTTTCGTCAACCAGGTCGGGGACGAGTACCTCATCTACTACACGGAAACGGGACGGCCGGGCGGCGCGTACCTCAAGGACATCAACGGAGACGGCCGGGAAGACTGGGTGCCCGTGAACGACCCGCGCGTGTGGCAGGAAGGCCGCAACGTCCGCGTCGGCGCCGGAGTCTCCTTCTGAAGGAATAGACGGAAGGCGACGGTGTTTTGCAGGTGGTGTCCCATCGCGACACGCGATGTTGGCTGGCCCGATTCCTCAGCGGTGTCGCGGCCGCCTGCCGTCTACTTGCGAGCAGAATGGACGGCCGGCCTTGGCACCCCGATGTCGCCCCGGTTACGAAACGCGAAAATCGCGCCTGGCGAGTCTCGGCCCCGTCTCGAGATGGTCGAGAAGCCGGGCCTGGCGCCCGCGCGGCGTGCCGGCGAGCCTGCGATCCCAGTCGGCGAGCGTGCGGCGCAGGGCCTCGCAGCTCTCGCGCATGCGCTCGATCTCACGCTCGGTGCGTGCGAGCTTGGCGGCCACGAGCTCACGCACGCGCCGGCACGGCGCCTCGCCGCGCTCTCGCTTGCGCAGAACGTCGGCAAGTTCGGCGAGCGTGAATCCACAATCCAGAGCACGCTGCACGAGGGCGACGCGGGCCAGGGCGGAGCCGTCGTACTCACGGTAGCCCACCTGCGTGCGCCGTGCCGGCTTCAGAATGCCGAGTCGCTCGTAATGACGCAGCGTGTCGGGACTGAGCCCGGACTGCCGAGCAAGAGAACCGATGCGGAGAAACCCTTCGGGAGAGTGCATGCCGGAAAGGATACGCTTCTCTCCCAGCCACGATCGTCAAAGCCAGGTGAAGCTCACCACGACTTCGGCAAACGCAGCACCGCCCCGGGCTCGAACACCGCGTCATCCACGTGCGCCGCAAGTCCTCCTGGCAGGAGCGCGTGTACGTGAACGTTGGAATCGTGGTGCAGGAAGGTGCCGGCGTCGTGGTCGGAATAGAAGCCGAGGAAGGTCGCGGTGGCGCGCTTCTCCTCGCCATGGACGGCCGCCTTGGCGTGCTCCTCGTGTGTCGAGGGCCCGGGCGGCAGCTTGGAGCCATCGGCCACGTGCCACTTCACGTGGGTAGCCTTGCCCTCGATCAGGAATGGATAGGCGCCGCCCGCGGGAAGTCCCGCGGCTTTTCCTCGAGCCTGCACGAGCTCTTGTAGCGCCTTGAGAGAGACGGCCCTGCTGAGCCGGATTTCACGCCAGGACGTCACGTGCGAGCCGACGAGAAGGGCGGCCGAGTCGGCGCCAGCCGAGGTCGAGCGCACCACGCCCCCGCGATGATCCGGACGCGACAGATACGCCTTTCCGTCCAGCACGATGAACTCGCCATCGAGTCCGGCCAGCGCGCCGAGCGCGTAACCATGAGGATGCGTCAGCGCGGCGCTCAACGTCGTGCGCCCTTCGAGCCTGCCCTGGTGAATGATCTCCATCAACGCGCCGTAACACTGCACTTGGGGCCCGGCCACGACGCCGAGCCGAAGCGCTCCCAACAAAATCGTTGCCACCATGATCGTCTGCCCTCCGGGGCCCTTCCTCGGTCCGCTGGCGACCGTACGGTCTGGAATGGACTCCAGAGTCAAGCGTATCTGGGGCTAGCGCAGCACGAGCACCGGGCAGCGGGCCTGATGCGCGATCGTGTACGACACGCTCCCCAGGAGGAAGCGCGACGCGCCCGAGCGCCGGCGCGCGCCCATGAGCACGAGCTGGGCGCCGAACGATTCGGCTTCACGCAGGATCGACTCCGCGGCCGCTCCGAGCCCGGTCACTCCCGAGGCGCGATGGCCCAAGGCGCTCAGGGACGCGGCGATGCCGCCGGTGAGGGCGCCCGAGCCCTCGATCGCCTCGCGCGCGTGCTTCTCCGATTGCAGCGCATCCAGTGGCCACAAGGGGTCGGCCACGGGGACCACATGCAGCACGCGAATCTCGAGAGGCTCGGGAAACGGCTGCTTCTTGAGGAAACGAATCAGATGCTCGCCGTCCTCCGCGCTCTCCACCGGGGCGATCACGCGGCGCACCGAAGATTGGGCATCACCGTGCACCACCATCACCGGACAGGTCGCATGGTAGATCACGCGATGCGACACGCTGCCCAGCAGCAGCTCGCGCACCCGCCCCAACCCGCGCGCCCCCACCACCACCAGCTCGACCTGCTCGCGCTCGGCGACGCGAAGGAGGACGTCGGCGGGCGAGCCCATGAGCAGATGACGCGTCACCGGGGCGCCCTTGGGCGCGCATCCCGTGGCCCGAGCCAGCAAGGCTTCGCCGCGCTCGCGCAGGACCTTTTCGAGGTCCGGCGCGGCCGACACGAAGACCTCGGCGCCGGCCGCCACGATGGGCAGCGAGGGGTCCACGGCGTGCACGAGCAGAACTTCTTGCGGAGTCGAGAGCGACCGCAGCGTCTGCAATGCCTCCCACGACGCCGGCGAACCGTCGATGCCGACCAGAACACGCATGGCGAACCTCCCGCATTGCTGCGCCTGAAATGAATGGAGCCGGGCGGCGATCCATCCGCTCCCGGCCCCGCCCTGGCGCTTCTCGCGTACCGCGCTTCTATTCGATGTTCACGGGAATCGTGGTCTGTCTCGCCGCCCGCGCCTTGGGCATCGTGATGACGATCACGCCGTTCTTGAAGGAAGCTGTCCCCTTCGCGGCATCCACTGGCGCCGGCAGCATCACGGCTCTCGAGAACGAACCGTAGCTGCGCTCCATGCGATGAAAGCGCTCGTGCTCCCATTCCATCTCGTGCTGCTTCTGGCCCTCGAGGATCACCATCTCGCTTCCCACCTCGATCCGGACCTGCTTGGGATCGACTCCCGGAACCTCGGCGGTGACGATGATGTTGTCCTCGGTCTCTTTCAGATCCAAGGGCGGCTTCCATTCTCCGAGCGATGGCACATCCCGTCTCTCCTCCCCCATCAGTCGATCCAGGAGACGGTCCATTTCATCGCGCTGAACTCGGAAGCTCTCTCTCGGTTTGAACGAGCGCATGGCCAGCCTCACTTTCCATCGGTCTCGTTCGCGCTCTTCCCTTTTCGCGCCACGACCACCGAGAGGACTTGGCATAAGACGAGCCAGGCCGCACCCGGCTCACGATAGCGGGCGGTCCGCCGACGTCCTATGGTGGCAGCGGGTTGTGACACGGCCGGCCGCTGCTACGGTCGTGCGGTGCGGAATCCGGCCGACTCCGGCCATCTTGTCCCGACACCATGTCCAGGAAGGATCGTGCTGGCGCGACAGGACGCACATGCGGTAAGCCTCGCGCGTGAGCACGCCCCTTCAGGAAAGCCCGAGCGAAGCCGCGGCCGCGGCCCAGAGCTTGCGGCCCATCCTCTGCCCGCGTTCGATCGCCGTCGTGGGCGCCTCGCGCGAGCCGGGCACCATTGGCCACCAGATCGTCCTCAACCTGCGCGAGAGCGGATACACGGGTGCCGTGTTCCCGGTGAATCCCAAAGCGCAGGAGATCGCGGGACGGCGCTCTTTCCCCTCGCTCAGCGCGATTGGCAGCCCGGTCGACCTCGTCGTGATCTCCGTGCCGGCGCGCTTCGTCGAAGAGGTGATCGAGGAGTGCGTCGCCACCGGAGCGCGAGGTGCAGTCGTCATCTCGGCCGGCTTCGCCGAGATCTCGGAGAGTGGACGCGCGGCCCAGGACCGCATGCGCGATCGCGCCCGCGCCGCCGGCATGCGCCTTGTCGGTCCCAACTGCATGGGGGTGTTGAACACCGACCCGGCGGTGGCGATGAACGCCACCTTCGCGCCCGTGCATCCTCCCGCCGGCCCGGTGGGCTTCCTGTCGCAGAGCGGTGCTTTGGGCCTCGCCATCCTCGACTATGCGCGCGACCTGCATATCGGCGTGTCGAGCTTCGTGTCGGTGGGGAACAAGGCCGATGTCAGCGGCAACGATCTCCTCGCCTACTGGGACGAGGATCCGCGCACGCGCGTGATCGCGCTCTATCTCGAGAGCTTCGGCAATCCGCGCAAGTTCGCCCGCCGGGCGCGCGACATCGCCACGCGCAAGCCCATCGTGGCGGTGAAGTCCGGGCGCTCGGCGGCGGGCAAGCGCGCCGCCGCCAGCCATTCGGCCGCGCTCGCCGCGCTCGACATCGCGGTCGACAGTCTGTTCGAGCAAGCCGGCGTGATCCGCACCGACACGCTCGAGGAGTTGTTCGACGTGGTCACGTTGCTGGCGACGCAGCCCGTGCCCCGCGGGCCGAGGCTCGCCGTCGTCACCAACGCGGGCGGCCCCGGCATCCTCGTGGCCGACGCGTGCGAGGCACGCGGGCTCTCGCTCCCCGAGCTTGCGCCGGAGATCCAGGCGCGCCTGCGCTCGTTCTTGCCCGAGGAAGCGAGCGTGAAGAATCCCGTCGATATGATCGCCTCGGCAGGTCCGGATCAATATCGGCAAGCCATCGCGGTGGCCGGAGCCGATTCAAGCGTCGATTCGATCGTCGTGCTTTACGTGCCACCCCTCGCCACTCGGCCCGAAGAGATCGCCGCCGCCATCGCCGAAGGAGCGGCCGGCGTGCCGCCTGAAAAGCCGGTGCTCACGGTGTTTCTCTCGGCACGTGGCGTGCCCACCGAGCTGCGCTCCGGACCGCGCGGCGATTTGCCCTCGTTCCCCTTTCCGGAAAACACGGCGCTAGCACTGTCGGCGGCGGTGGGCTACGGGCGATGGCTGGCGCGCCCGCGCGGGACGCCGGCCGCGCTCGACGCTCAGGCGACAAGAGCCATTCGAGCCATCGTAGAACGCGCCGCCGGAAGGGGCAGCGAGCGCCACTGGATGGAAGCGGCCGACGTCGACACCATTCTGAGAGCCGCAGGAATCGTTACTGCCATGACCGTTCAGATCGAGCCTGCGGGCGCGGACCAGGAGTCCGAGCGTCTCGGCTATCCGCTGGTGGCCAAGGCCTTAGCCAAGGGGTTGGTTCACAAGAGTGACGTCGGCGGAGTCATTCTCGGCCTGCGCTCGCGAGCCGAAGTGGCGCGCGCGGTGCAGCAACTCGAGGAGCGAATGCGGGTCGCCGGGACCAAGCTCGACGGCGTGCTGCTGCAACGCGAAATCGGCCCGGGCATCGACATGATGGTGGGCGCGACCACCGATCCCCTATTCGGCCCGCTCGTCGTGTGCGCCTTCGGCGGCGTGCAAGTGGAGCTGCTGCGCGACGCTTCGTTCCGGTTGCCTCCCGTCACCGACGTGGATGCGAGCGAGATGATCGACAAGCTACGGCTCGCGCCGCTCTTGGCTGGCTATCGCGGCGCGCCACCAGGTGACCGCACGGCACTCGTTGAAGTGATGCGGCGCGTCTCGGCTCTCACCGAGATCGCGCCCGAGATCGTGGAGATGGATTTGAATCCGGTGCGCCTGCTCGCGCCCGGTCAGGGCGCGGTGGCGCTGGATGCGAGGATTCGACTCGGGAAGACTGGGCTCTAGGAATCATGAACATGCCGCACGGCAGCTGATAGCACTCTCAGTGAGAAATAGGAACCTTCACGATCATCCAATCGGATACTGGCCGGCCGTGAATGTCCGCAGGCTCGAACCGCCACGAAGACAATGCCTTTTCCGCCGCGGCAACGGCTCTTGGCTCATCCGGCAGTCGTCCGGCGCGCTCGAATTGAGTGACCGTTCCGTTCCTGCCGATCACCACCCAAAACCCGAGCGTGTCGGCTGAGCAACTCCCACACTTGGCGGCGGGTGTCTTCCGGGGCTTGGGATGCGTCCCAACTTGATTGAATTCAGCGATATCGAATTCCTCGTCTTTGTCGAGCGGCAGAAGATACATCCCCGCGTTACGGAATCGTCCGCCCGACCGGGTCTCCTCTTCACGATGAATGATCATGGCTCGAGGACGCATGATCGGCCACGCCACATCGATGGGCAACGACATCTCACAATACTGATAGTCGCCACCACCCGTCGGGAGCTCGATCG
>DASYSL010000070.1:0-28538 GCA_036003365.1 Candidatus Eiseniibacteriota bacterium | reverse complement strand
GGAAGGCTCCGCGCATCGGCTGCTCGCGACGAACGCCGCCTCGCTCGTCATCGCGGATGGGGGAAGGGTTTTTGCGGACCCAACGTTCAGCGGGAATCTATTCGGCGCCACAAGTCTGAACTCCGTGGTCTTCCAGAGCGGATCGACCTACGTGGAAGGCGCGGGAGCGAATCCGTTCGGCGCGAGCCAGCCGAACTCCGTCGTCGTCTTTGAGCACGGCAGCTTGCTCCGCCTCACAGCCAACATCGCTCCGTCGATGTCGGGCCGCACCTACGCCAACTTCGAGTACGACACGCCAGGGACCGTGACCGCGACGGGAACGACCTCCATGAGTATCGACAGCATCAAGGTCAAGCAAGGGAACTTCAACCTTGCTCTCGCGGCGCCTGTGAGCATCAAGGGATCGATCTACGTCGGCTTGCCTGCCACGCTGAAGCTGGGCCCGACGAGCGGGACTGCCACGTACACGTTCAATGGGTCGGCCACGCAGGACATCTTCCTCGACCTCTACAACCAGCCGCCCAGCTCCAATAGCTTCGACGGACAGCCGGGCACGACCCTGGCGATCGACAATCCCGCGGGCGTGCAGCTGACCGACGGCGCCGCTTGGCTCAATTGCACCATCCAGTTCATCCATGGCAGCCTGATCTGTCCTTCCTGGACAGGAGCCAGGGTCTATCTCAACACCCAAGCGCAGTTGATCGGTGCTTCGCCCACGACCGGCTGGGTGAATGGAATGTTGTGCAAGTATCTGAACGCTCTCGCTCCGAGCTTCACCTTTCCCATCGGCGACGATCTGACGTACACGCCCGTGACCCTCGATTATCACGGACTCAACACCGATATCTTGTTGTTGGTCAACACTTACGTACCCCAAGGACCGTTCTACTATCCGTGGTTCACCATGAGCCAAATCGACACCACCAAGAAGGTGAACCGAGTGTGGTACGTCGAGGATTGGCCTTCGGGAGCCGGCAAATACACGAACTTCGACGCCACCGTGAACTGGAGATCTTCCGATGTGGATCCAGGCGCCGACCCATCGCAATTCGTCTATCGACAATCGACTTGGTACTACAACGGAATCAACACCGATTGGACTCTTGGTCCCGGTATGGACTTCCCCACCGGGGCGCGCACGGCGACCTCGCTTCAGGGCCTCGGACTGAATCGCGATCCAGGCAACGGAATCGCTCATGAGATCGTGGTCGGCCAGCCGGCCACGGTAGGCATCAATGCCGAGCCGGCGGCGATTGCAGAAGGGGCGGCCGGAGCGCCGCGAACCAAGACGGCAAGTGGCGCCACGTTGACCTTCCCGGTCTCAATCTTGCCCGCCTCGGTTTCGACGGTGACGGTGGATTACTCCGTCGTGGATGGCACGGCGACGGCCGCAAGCGGCGACTACACGCCCGTCTCTGGGACACTCACGTTCGCGCCGGGCGACACGGTCAAGTATGTCGATGTTCCCATCTCCGGCGATGCCACGCCGGAGCGCAACGAGACCGTTCAGCTCCAGCTCACCAACCCGTCCAATGCGGTCATCGCGACAGGAACATCAACCGGCACCCTGCTCGACGACGACGACGTCACTCCGCCGACCGTGGCAGTGCTCTCGCCCAACGGGGGAGAGACCGGCGGCGTGGGTGAGCCCGTCGATCTGCAATGGAACGCCACGGACGATGTCTTCGTGAGTGCCGTAGATCTCGAGATTTCGCGGGACGGCGGAGCCACCTACGAAACCGTGGCCAACGGCGTTCCGAACACGGGGACGTACACCTGGACGTCAACGGGCCCGTCATCGACCGAAATGCTCCTTCGCGTGACGGCGAAGGACGACCCCGGCCACACCTCGGTCGACGTGAGTGACGCGGTTTGGGCACTGAGCGATGCCGTGGCCGCGGATGGCGCGACGCCCAAGGCTTTCGTTTTGTCGCCGGTGGCGCCCAACCCGGCCCGCGGAACGCTCGGGATTCGCTACGCTCTGCCGCGAAGCGCAGCCGTACAGCTCGACATCGTGGACGTGCGCGGCCGCATCGTGACCACGCTGGTCCGCGGCGAGCAGCCGGCCGGCCAGCAGAGCGCGATGTGGGCGACCAAGAGTGTTGCCTCCGGGCTCTACTTCGCGCGCTTCCGGGCGCCGGGGTTCGAAGCCGTCCAGCGCTTCGTGGTCATGAAGTGAAGGCTTGTCCCTTCTTGTAAGCCCGAGGGACGAGAGGCTAGCTTGGTGAGGTGCGAGCGGACTCGGGACGCCGCTCGGCCTCGCCAGGCACCTCGAAGCTCGCAGCAGAACAAGAAGAGGACCAAGACTCCTGACCCTCGATTCCCTCCGTCGCTACGCCATCCAGCGCCAGTTCCCCGAGCCCACGACGCTCGCGCGCGCCCTCGAAGCCATGACCTACGTGCAAGCCGATCCCATCCGGGCGCCGGCGCGCGCGCAGGACCTCGTGCTGCGCCATCGCGTCCGCGGCTATCGTGCCGGAGATCTGGAGCGCGGCTACGCCTCGCTCGAAATCGAAGAAGACTTCTTCGTCGTCTACGGCTTTGTGAGCCGAAGCGTGCGCGCGCTCATGCATCCGCGCTCACGCTGGCGCAGCACCTGGTCGCCCTCCATTCGCAAACGCGCCGAGAGCCTTCTCGCGTTCGTCCGCGAGCGTGGTGTCGTGCACCCGCGAGAGGTGGACCGCCACTTCGCCCACGGCTCGGTGACGAACTACTGGGGCGGAAGCTCGAACGCCACCACGCACCTGCTGGAGCGCATGCACTATCGAGGCATGCTGCGCGTCGCCGCGCGTGAGAACGGCATTCGTCTCTACGGCGTTGCCGAGTCCGGTTCTCCGCCTGCCGACCGTGCCGGGCGCCACGAGCGGCTCGACCGTTTGGTCGACGCGGCCGTCCGTCTCTACGCGCCGCTCACCTCACGCGGGCTCTCGCATCTCGTGGTGACGCGGCTCGGCCACGCGGTGCCGCAGTGGCGCGGCCGCGAGCTCAAGAACGCCCTGGCGCGCGCCAAGAAACGTCTCGCCCATGCCAGAGTCGAAGGGCGCGAATGGTTCTGGCCGGCCGAAGAAACTCCGGAGGGGGAAACGCCAGATCGCGTTCGCCTTCTCGCGCCCTTCGATCCGCTGGTCTGGGACCGCGAGCGTTTCGAGATCTTTTGGGACTGGGCGTATCGATTCGAGGCCTACACGCCGGCCGCCAAGCGCAAGCTCGGGTACTACGCGCTTCCGCTCCTGTGGCGCGATCGCGTCATCGGGTGGGGAAATCTCGCGGTGAAGGACGGTAAGCTCGAAGCCAAGCTCGGCTACATCGGCGCACGCCCGCGCGATCGTGCGTACAAGGCCGAGCTCGAGTCCGAGCTCGAGCGCATGCGCTCGTTCCTCGACCTCTAACTCAGGCCGCGCGCGTCACCCTTTGTCCGTCGAAGGCCAGGCCAGGATCGGCTTCCGCCAGCCCGCGGAGGAGCGCCTCGCGGTCCTCGGGATCGAGGAATAGCGTCCGCTGTTTCGCGCTGGGCACGAAGAGCACCTGCAACTTGTTCCTCGCCCACGCCGGCGTGCCCAAACCCGCCTGCGTGGGGAAGACTTCGGCGATCGTGGCGATGGGAATCGTGCGGCGTGATGGTCCCTGCACGATGACGAAATCGCTGCCTTCGATCTCGTATGTCGAGCGCAGAAGCATCCATGCGGCGAAGACGAAGCTCAGGATGAGCGAGGGAACGACGCCGTAGAGGATCGGCGATCCGTGCAGCGCGATGGCCCAGTACAACAACCAGGCGGCGACGCCCAGGGTCACGATCCCGTCGACCACGAGAACGCCGACCAGGATCGGCTCGCGGCGCGCTCGAAAAGTCACGTACCGCTATCCCTCGCTACGGGGCTTCGTGCCGTTGGTGATGCCGTAGCGCGCCATCGCCAGGTCGACGATCTCGGCAATCAACGCCTCGTAAGAGCGCCCCGCCTTCTTGGCCGCCATGGCGAACTCCGCTTTGCGCGACAGCCAGCAGTTGGGATTGACCTCGAGCACGTGCGGTGTGCCGTCGGCGGCCAGGCGGATGTCGATGCGTCCATAGTCGCGGAGCTTCAACGCCTGGTACGCGGCGACGGCGGTCTCCTGGACGCGCTTCACGACCGCTTCGTCGAGATCTTCGGGGAAGAAGGGATCGGCCTTCTCGTAGGCGTCGGTGCCGCGCGCCCACTTCACCTCGCTGCCCGCGATGCGCGGCGTGCCCTCGGGAATGTGCGAGAGATCCAGCTCGATGAGCGGCAGGGCTTCCGGCTTGTCGTTGCCGATGACGCCGACGTAGATCTCGCGGCCCTCGATGTATTCCTCGATCAGCGCTTCGGAGTTGAACTCCGTGTGCACGGCGTCGATCTTCTCCATCAGATCCTTGATGGAATCGACCACGCTCTCGAACCCGATGCCGATCGATCCGTCCTCGCGCAGCGGCTTCACGATGACCGGGAACTGGATGTCGTGCGACCAGTCGACGCGGCCGCGGAACACGGTGGCGAAGGTCGGCGTGTGGATGCCGTGAAAGCCCATGACCTTCTTGGCCAGAGCTTTGTCCTGCGCGAGAAAGAGGCCGTGGGGCCCGGCGCCCGTGTAGCGCCGCCCGAGCAGATCGAGATAAGCCGCGAGGTTCATGTCCTTGGTATCGTCGCCGGCGTACGACTCGGTCAGATTGAAGAAGAGGTCGGCCTTGACCTCGGCGAGATCGTGCAGCGTCTGGTCGTCGCCCTCGATCACGGCATAGATGGGATTGTGCCCGGCTTCCTTGAGGGCTTCGTAGACTTCCTGATGGACTTCCTTTTCCTTCTTGCGAGGCGCCTTGCGCTGGCCTTTGGGTGAAGGCTCAGCCGGCTCCTCGTCTTCGACCCACCACACGTCGTAGAGGACGCCGATCCGGTACTTGGCCATGCGGGCTCCGGGGGCCGGGTGGACCGCGAGAGGCGCGGTCCGACGGGGCGCGCGTCCGGGCCGGCCGGTGCGGGTCGGCGCCCAGGCGGTCGCGCGAGCTCACGCTTGCTCGAACTTGCCTCGCGTGAGGTAGTTCATCGCGAGCGTGGTCCCGTATGTCGCCAGTTCTACCAGATAACGGGACTCCTTGCCCACTTCGGCGTGCAATGCCAACTCGCGGCAGTGTCGCACGATGGACTCGACGAGTGCTCGGACAACAGGGCGGGCGACGCCCGTCCAGTATTCGATCTTGTCGGTGATCAGCTCGCGGTTCTCCTCCACCAAGTCCGCCGCCGGCCGCACTTTGCGGCGCCGCGGATGGCGCAGGAAGATGTCCGGAAGGTCGGCCTGCATCTCCACCTGGACCGCGGTCGAGTTGCGTTCGGCCTGCTGGCGATAAAATTCCTCGAGCGTGAAATCCATGTCGTCGACGGTGATGTCGGGAAGGCCGCGCTTGCGCAGCGGCTCCTCCTGAGCGAAGCGCTTCACCATCGCCTCGACATACTTGAGCTTCTTCATGGCCGGCCACTTGCGATAGCGCTTGCGCCATCCCGATCCCGGCGTGAGCCATACGGCGAAGGTTTCGGCGAAGTCTTCGTCGGGATGCTTCTGGGCATACCAGCCGGCGATGTGCCGCACATAGGCGCGGCTGAAGGGCTGCGGGCGGTAATGGTCGCGATAAGGCCGCCGAAACGGCCCGAACAACTCACGCCACTCGGGTGTCGTGTACAGCCGGTAGGCGTAGTTGTAGGCGTGCCCGGTTTCGTGCCGCAGATACATCATGATCTCGGCGTCGTTCTCGAGATCGTTCATCTGACGCTCGACGGCAGCCACCTTGCGATCGGCGAGATAGAACGGAATGCCAATGATGGGCTGGCCGGAGGGACAGCCCCACTCATCGGTCAGATAGAAGGAAGGCTTCCACGCCCGAATGCCCTTGCGCTCGAGCTCGCGGCGCAGGCGCGCCACGTGCTTCTCGACGCGCGAGCCTTCGAGCTTGAGCCCGAGATCGCAGATGCGGCGTGGTAGAAGGCCTTGAGGGTCGCGGATCTTACCGTCCAATTCAGCCACGTGCGCGATGTTAACAGGTTTGGTGATTGCGAACCGGTTCGCTTGACATGATCAATTGACTCGACTTCCGGGGCGGACGCTATACCCTTGATGGCACATCCCCCCACATGCCAGAGGCCGCCCGATGCGTCCATTGGCGATCGCGCTTGTTTCCATCGGTCTGTCACAGACGTCCCAAGCCGCCACTCCCGACGTGCCGGCGCCGTATCACCCGAGCGGCCCACCGAGCGGACTCCCCCCGGCCGCGAGGAGCAAGAGGAGGATTTCATGCGTTGGTTGACCACGGCGTTTCTCTTTTCTCTTTTGCCGGTCGCCGCGTCCGCGGCTGTGCTTCATGTCCCCGCCGACTACCCGACGATCCAGCAAGCACTCGATGCGGCGACTTCCGGGGACGAGGTCCTGGTGGCTCCCGGAACCTACAACGTGCATCTCCTGATGGGCGCCTTTCAGAGCGGCGTGATGCTGCACAGCGAAGCCGGTGCCGCCACCACGATCCTGGACGCGGGGGGCTTCAACTTCGTCATCAACATCACCAACGCCGGGCCAGGAACGGAGGTGGTTGGCTTTACGATTCAGAATGGCGCGACTTGTGGGCTTCTCGTGCAAAATTCCTCGCCGCTCCTCCAAGACAACATCATCCGCAACAACTTCAATAATACAGGTGGAGGCATCTACCTCCAGGCGAGCCCGGCCAAGGTCTTGCACAACGACATTCACGACAACGTGGCGAAGGCATCTGGCGGCGGCATCTACTGCGACAATCTTTCCCTGGCGCAGATCGAGGACAACACCATCGCCGGGAACCATTCGCAAGGGGACGCAGGCGGCCTCTTTGTCGCCTCGAACATCGCGGTGAAGAACAATCACTTTCTGGGCAATTTCGCCGCGGGCCAGGGCGGAGGATGCTTGGCCGCCGGAGCGTCTGCGCTGCAGGGCAACGAATTCAGCGGTAACACCTCAGGGAACAAGGGAGGCGGTGTCTATGTGACTGGCTCTCCCATCGTGGATGGCAACACTTTCGTGGGCAACGACGGAGCGGCTGGAGGCGGCGGTGTCTACGCCGCGGTCGGGACGCCGACTCTTTCCAACAATCTCATTCGCGACAATCTAGCTGGCGGGGGAGGAGGAGGCGGCATCCTCGTGGAGCTCAATACCACTCCCTCGATTATCGGAAATCAAATTCTTCGCAACACCAGCACGACTCAGGGCGGCGGCCTTCACGTCAGTTTCGGAAACATGACCTTGACCGGGAACACCATTGCGCTCAATACGTGCAGCACGAATGGAGGCGGACTGGACGCCACGGGCAATGCGCATGTCTCACTACGAAACTGCATCGTCTCCCACTCGCAGGCTGGTGGAGGAGTGTTCTGCGAGGTGGGCTCCTCCGTCGCTTTCCAGTGCGATGACGTGTGGGGGAACTCGGGGTTCGATTTCTCGGGCGTGCCCAACCCCATCGGAACGCAGGGAAACGTTTCGAGCGATCCTCTCTACTGCAATCTTGGAACGCTCGACGTTCATCTGGCGGGTAGCTCCTCTTGCGCCGCGGCCCACTCCGCGGGCTGCGGCCTCATCGGCGCGCTCGATGTGAACTGCGACGCTCCGGTGGCCACGCAAGATCGCACTTGGGGGAGCATCAAGGCGCAGTACCGGTAGCACGGCCGCGACCCGCGGCCGCCCTTGTCGCATGGGGCCGCCCTTCGCGCGACGAACGCCAGACGAGGAGACCGCATGCGCGTTGTCACGATGGCTGCTCTGGCACTGATCCTTTCGCAGACCGCGGGAGCCGCCACACTCCACGTTCCTTCCGACTATCCGACCATCGGCGCCGCGACGGCCGTCGCGGTTTCCGGAGACGAGGTTCTGGTCGCGCCCGGCACTTACAACGAGCGCTTCGCGCTCGGCCCCGCGCAGGACGGGGTGAAGATCCACAGTGAATCCGGACCCGCGATTACGATCATCGACGGTGGGTACGCGGGCTCCGTCGTGAGCATGACCCTCGTGGGCCCCGGCACCGAACTGGCCGGCTTCACGATCACTCGTGGTGGGCATCTTTCCAGCTTCCCGCCAGATCTAGGCGCCGGAATTCGTCTCGATCGGGCGTCGCCCACGATCGAGAACGTCATCGTGACCCAATGCAAGGCCAACCAGGGGGCGATCTACTCCGTCAATGGCTCCGCCGTGATCCACCACAGCCTCATCTCCGGTAACACGAGCCAGATGGGCGGCGGAATCTACCTCCAAGGAGGTGCGCCGACAGTTTTGGCCGACAGCATCACGAGCAACCGAGCCTCCACGGGAGGGGGCATTTACTTGGTATCGACTTCCGCCCACGTCCAGAACAACGTGTTCCAGGGAAACAGCGCCGCCCCCATCGAAGGGAGCGGAGGAGGCGCCTACGTGGCCCAGCTGGCCGGCGGCTCCTTCCAGGACAATGTGCTCGACAGCAATGTGGGCAGACGCGGAGCCGGGATCTACCTCGTGGGCCCGGCTGCGATCTCGAGCAACACGATCACGAACAACGGGGCCACCGACGCAGGCGGTGGGATCTTCATTGGCGACGGCTCCCCGACGATTTCCAACAACACCATCGCGAACAATACCTGCTATTTGGGGGCAGGGATGTTCGTGGCGAGATGCTCGCCGGTTGTGGAAGGCAATGTCTTTCGCGGGAACGACGCGGGCAGTGGTGGTGGAGGAGGCGCCTATCTCAACGTTCTGACCGGAGGCTCCTTCCGGGACAATCAGTTGCTCTCGAATCAGGCAAACCTCGGGGGCGGGCTCATCATCGATGCGGGGTCGTTTCCGATTCAAGGCAACCTGTTCCAGCAGAACAAAGCTGCCCAAGGGGGAGGGATCTACGATTACGACGACAATAGCTCGCTCGTCGAGGACAACCAATTCCTGAGCAATGGTGGGGGAGGAATCTACCTCAACCGTTGCAACCCGACGATCCACCGCAATCTGTTTCAGGACAACGACAGTCCGCTCGGACCCGGTGGAGGGATGGACGTGGTCGTCGCCTCGCCCGCGATCGCTCAGAATCTCGTCGTGAGGAATCACTCCGGCACGCACGGCGGCGGCATCTCCATTGCGGGAGGCTCGCCCGTGCTCACGGGCAACACGATGGTCCTGAACAAAGCGGACATGAGCGGCGGGAACGTTTATGTCGAGGGACAATCCGTGGTGACCCTCACGAACAACATCCTCTCGCATTCCCCGCAGCAAGGTCTTCTCCAAAACGGATCCAACACGGTCACCCTGTCTTGCAACGATGTCTCGAACAACGCAGGCGGAAACTACTCCGGGCTCGCAGACCCGACGGGCTCGAACGGCAACATCAGTCTCGATCCGCTCTTCTGCAACTTGATCGCGCTCGATGTCCATCTGAGCTCGACGTCGCCCTGCACGGCGTCGAACGCGCCGGCGGGATGCGGTCTGATCGGGGCGCTCGACATCGGCTGCGAGGGGCCGGTGCGCACGGAGCCCACGACGTGGGGAGGCTTGAAAGCTCGCTATCGTTGATCGGGTGCCGGACCTCGCCGGTGCTCTCCGCGCTCTCAAGCGAATTGCCACGGTGGGCTGGGCGTTCGAAAAAGCCCCGCGACCTCGCAAGCGGCTTTCCAGTTGCGTGAAGCAAAACTCAGGCTACGATCCGCGCGCGCCTTCTTGCGCATCGAATTGCGTGGATTTGACCGCGGCACTGACGAGAAAGCGCGATCTTCATTGACGCCGCGCAGAGAGAGCCGTAGGATCGGTCCGCTCTCCCCCCCGAGTCGTTACCCCTCGGCAGCCATTGGAAGGGTGTCGAGATTTCATCAGCAACCATCCCCCCTGGAGAATCCACATGCGTAATCGTCTCCATGTTTTTGCTCTCCTGCCGGTTTTGCTCGTCGCGACGCCGGCTCTCGCTGTTACCTGGAACGTGCCGGGAGACTTCCCGACCATTCAGCAAGCGATCAACGCATCTTCGAGCGGTGACATCATCATCGTGGCGCCCGGCGTCTATCCCGAAAACATCACGGTGGGAGCGCCCCAGAACGGCATCAAGATCCACAGCTCCGGCGGCGCGGCTGTCACGACCATCGACGGCGGCGGTGTGGGCACGGTGGCCAGCTTCGCCAGCGTCGGAATCACCACCGAGCTGATCGGCTTCACGCTCACCAATGGGAACGGTACCAATGGCGGCGGTCTCTCGCTCGTCAACGCCAACCCCAAGATCGACAGCAACTTCATCACCGGCAACACGGCCAAGCTGGGCGGCGGCATCTACGCCAACCACAGCCAGTCGACGATCAACGCCAACCAGATCACGTTCAACGCGGCCTCGGTGGCCGGAGGCGCGGGTGGCGGTCTCTATCTCGACAACGCCTCGCTCGCCACGATCACCAACGACGTGATCTCTAGCAACTCGACCGTCGGATCGGGCGGCGGGTTCTTCATCCAGGCGGCGTCGAACGCCAACATCAACAACAACTCCGTCACCAACAACTCGGCGGGCGTGAACGGCGGCGGATTGAGCATCACCGGCTCGACCACCAGCCCGACGATCAAGAACAACGTAATCAGCTCGAATCACGCGGACGCGGGCAACGGAGGCGGGCTCAACATCGTGAGCAGCGCATTCCCGACCGTCAGCAACAACCAGATCAACTTCAACACGGCGCTCACCACCGGAGGCGTCCATCTGGTGGGCTCGTCGCCAATCATCACGAACAACAACATCCAGGACAATGCGGCCCCGACGGGCTCCGGCGGCGGCCTCTCGTGCAATGCCGGCTCCAGCCCCGTGGTCACCGGCAACCTGCTGATCCGCAACTTCGCCGGGACCAACGGCGGCGGACTCTACGCCAATGGGTCGGTGCTGACGCTCACGAGCAACACCCTCGCGCTCAATTCCGGCGCGGCGGACGGCGGCGGCGTCTATGTGGCAAACGGCGCTCGGGTCACGCTCAAGCGTGACATCATCTCCCACTCTCCGGTTGGCAATGGCGTCTCGGTGGACGCGAATCCGAGTTCGTTCGTCAGCCTGACCTGCTGCGACGTGTGGGGCAACACGGCGGCCAATTACAGCGGGACGCCGGATGTGACCGGAGTGAACAACAACATCTCGGCCGATCCGTTCTATTGCGACATCTTCGGCCTCGACTTCCATCTCTTCGCGGCATCGCCGTGCACGGCGGCCAACGCGCCGAGCTGCGGTCTGATCGGTGCGCTCGACGTCGGCTGCTCGGGCCCGGTGCGCACGGAAACGAAGACCTGGGGAAGCATCAAGGCGACGTACCGGTAGTCGCCGCCGGCTTGCGGGCGAGCACGGCGATGCGATCGCCGAGCCGCCCGGAGAGCCGGGTCACGATCCAGTTCGGTAAATCGAGAACGCCCTTCGCGAGAAACTCCAGCGGAGGGCGTTTTCGCACGTTGCGCAGCGTGGGCGGGATCTTGCTCTGGCTCTCGCGCGTCACGCGAAAGCCCGCGGTCGCGAGCGCGAAGCGCAGCGTAGCCGGCACGAACTCGCTCAGGTGATAGGGTGCCTGACGCAGGATCTTCGTCCATCCGAGGGCGCCGAGAGCGGCGAGCCCCAGCTGGCGGTCGAGCGAGTGGATGGTGATGGGCCCGACGATGACCAGCACGCCGCCAGGCCGGAGGATCTCGTAGAGCCGCCTCAGATCCGCCATGGGCTCGGGCACGTGCTCGAGAACGTCACCCATGTAAGCCACGTCGAACGAGCCCACCGGCCAGGCCACGCTCTCGAGCGTGCCCGTGCGCACGTCGAGCCCGAGGGAGTCGCGCGCGAAGCGCGCGGCGTCATCCGAGATCTCCACGCCCGCCGTCTGCCAGCCGCGCTGGCGCGCCGCGTTCAGGAAATAACCGCCCGCGCCGCCGACCTCGAGCACGCGCCCGCGCGGCACCTCGCGCTCGATCCATGAGAGCAGGAGATCGGCCGCTCCGGACTCGCCATGCTCGGCGGCGAAGTAGGGCTTGTCCTCGTGCCCGCAGTGATAGTCGCTCTCGAAGTACTTCGCGTCGTACAGGCGGGCGAACCCTTCGCCCACCGGCTGGCGGCGCAAGAATACGAAGCCGCACCGCCCGCACTTCACGCCGGGAAAGCGAACGCCCTCGAACTCGTAGGCAAACGGTTGCGGCCTGAGGTCGCGGCTCGCGCACAAGAGGCAGGCATCGAGATCGCGGAAAGGGAACGAGGTCATGAGCAGGGCGGAGTATACAAAAACGAGCGCTCCCGAATGACCGGGAGCGCTCGTCGGTGACGAAAGAAGGCTAGTTCGCGGCGGTCAGCGGCGGCACTGTCTGCGCCGGGATGCCCCAGAAGTCGGAGTCATAGGGCGCCTGATCATCGAACAGCGTGCCGTGCGTCAGCGCGTTCACGCCGATGCGGAAGGGACGCAGCTCGTAGGGGGCGCGGAAGCTTCCGGTGAAGCCGTCCGGCGTGGCCATGAGGCGCGTGTGGCCCCAGCCCGCGAGCAGGAACACAGCGTTGCCCGGATCGGCGGTCTTCACCGTGACCGTGACCTTCTCGGTGGCGCCGACCTTGATGAGGCCGCGCGGGAAGCGGAAGAGCTTGGCCGGATCGTCGAGCGTGGTGTCGAGACCGGAAGCCGTCTGGAGGCGCACCGAAAGGATCTGCGCCGTGTTCTGTGGCGAGTGGATCTCGTGGCTCGAAATCGCCACCAGCCGCCAGCGGCGCCAGTCGTCCAGACTCGGCGACGCCAGGAGAGGCGCGTCGTCGTCGCCCGGTTCCGGCCGCTTGAAGCGCACGAACACCACGCGGAAGCGGCCGTTGTCCTTGAGCGGCTTCTTGATGACGCGGCGCACGACGCCCGAATCGGTGGTGTCGGCGACCACGATGTTGAAGCTGCCCGCCAGCTGCTCGAGCACGTTCACCGTCGCCCGCACCTTGTTCGAATCCTCTTCGACATGGATGTCGAGCGTGCGCGAGCGCTCGCGGATGATGCGGAAATAGAAGACGGGACGGATGGCATCGGCGGTGCTGAAGGCGCCGGCGTCGATGCCGACGCTGTTCGTGCCGAAGTCACTCTCGCCGGGACTTTCGTACGTGCTGCCTTCGGCGAGAGCGGGCTCCTGATCCATCATCGTGCCGAAGGTTTGGGCATCGGAGCCCGTGCTGCCCGATCCGGGGGCGGTCGTGGGCTCCTTGCCGCAGCCGGCGACGACCAGGCCGGCGGCGCATAGGAGGAGAGAAAGCAAAGGCAAGCGTTTCATGGTGGTTCGGCCTCCGCGCAGGGGGCTGCGTCGTGCGAGGTGAGAAGCAGTGGGCTCTGTGTCTTGCGCGACCTGCCCAGGATTGACTTCCGGGCTCGCCGTCACGGATTTGCAACGTCGGTGCCATGAATCGACCCAGCCGGCGGTGCGCCCGCCGGACCACGTCAAGCCATGGTCAGTGCGACGTCTACGATCCGCTCGCGGTTCGATCCCGGCGCTCGAGCGGTCTCCCCTCCGCTGCCAGGCTGCTCCTCATGGTACACCGGGAGAGGCGCGACGTACTTCGGGAGGCAGAGACGAAAACGAAGAGCCCGCGGACACGTGCCCGCGGGCTCTCGCCGTCAATCGAGTGCAGGTTCGCTAAGCGCCGGTCTTCGGTTTGGTCACGGTAACCGGAGCCTGCAGCGTCACGTCCAACTTCTTGCCGGCCTCGAGATGGAGGTCCGGCCCGCGCGTGAGGAGCGAAGCGGCTGTACCGGCTGCCGCGCCGGCGACCGCGCCACCGACGGCGCTTCCGCCCAGCACCTTGCTCAGCACGCCGCCGGCCACCGCGCCGCCACCGATCATGGCTGCGTCCTTGCCGGAGCCGCCCTTGCCGAAGATGGTGTCGCTCGCGGCCGCGATGTTGTACGTATGCCCGCCGAACGAGACGTTGTCGTACGAGAGCTGCATGTGGGCGCGGCCCGACGATTTGCCCGAGCGCGCCGCGTCGAGCAGGTGCCCGCTCACTTCAGCGCCCGCCGGGATGGCGACGCGACCATCGACCACGACGTCTTCCGCCACCGTGCCGGTAAACGAGCTGCCGGTGGTGGCCGTCTTGGTGTTGAGGTCGGTGGAAAGCGTCATCCCGAACGACGTACCCGCGGGCAGCGTCACCGAGCTCGACTCATGCGTCGGAGCCGGAGACGACGGTGTCCTGGGTCTGGTGGTCTTGTGCGAGACCGGAGCCTGCGCCGGCGAAGGCGAGGCAGCGGGTGGTGGCGTGTACTCCTGAGACGGCGTCGGGCCCTGCGGGGGCACGTCGGACGAAAGGCTGCCCGACAACGTGGAATCGACGGTGGTCGATGTTTCTTCGGTCTTCTTCGCGCATCCGGCAAGCAGCGCAACGCCGCCCGCGAGAAGAAGGACCAGCGCTCTCGATCGGCTTCCTTGGCGGCGCATCGTTCCTCCCTGGCGCCGCATGTGGCGGCACCAATGTGATGATTCCCGTCGGCGCAGGTGATACCGGGGGCAGTATAGGAACCGCGCCTTCAGAATGGCAAGCCACGTGCCGGAAAGTGTTATCCTCTTGCAACATCCTCCGCTTTCCGCCAGGTGATTCGTTTCGAGACATAGGGTTCCCATCTTCTTGGAGTTTGCATGACGATCCGCGCCGGACGTCTCCTTCTCGCATTGGGACTGGTCATTTGCCCCATCGTTTCGTTTCGAATCGCGGCCGCGACGCCTCGCCCTGAAAACAAAGCGCCGCTCACGCATCGCCCGTCTGAGGCAGGCGTCACGACCGCCGGCGGACGCTGGCTGGCCGTCGACCGCCGGGCGGCCGAACCCTTGGCGGCTCCGCCCATCGACGTCCTCTATTACGGACTGCATGTGAAGCCCGGAGTCACGGCCGACACGCTCGGCGGCACGGTCGAAATCCAGCTGCAGATCGCCGCCGCCAACGTGGATTCGGTGCGTCTGGACGCGGTTCAGCTCGCGCTTCGCGGCGTGCGCGTGAACGGTACTGCGCGCGCCGCCGTGTACAACGCCGACAGCACGGCCCTCTCCATCCACGTGGGCAGTGCCGCGCCGGGCGACACGCTGCGCCAGCCCGGTGACGTGCTGTGGATCGCCATCGACTATCACGGGACGCCGCGCCGCGGCTACTACGTCTACAACCGCAATGCCTACACCCTCTCCGAGCCCGAGGACGCGCGCTTCTGGCTGCCGTCGGTCGACGAGCCGCGCGACAAGGCGCGCTTCGAATGCTGGGTCTCGATTCCGCTCGGGCCGTATTACGTGGGCTCGAACGGCAAGCTCATTGCAGTGGACACACCGGCGCCGAGTGCCGCGGCCAGGCCGGAGCAGATTCTCGAGACGACCTGGCACTGGAAAGAGGACCATCCTCTTTCCACCTATCTCATGTGCTTCACCATGGGCGACTACCAGGCCGTGCACGATTCGGCGAACGGCCTTCCTCTTCTCTATCTCGTGTTTCCCGAGGACGTCCCCAAAGCGGCCGTCGACTTCGCCGATGTGCCCCAGATGCTCGCCCTCGACGAGAGCCACTATGGGCCCTATCCGTTCGACAAGTACGGCATGGCCGCGGTCACGCCGTTCCCGTACGGCGGCATGGAGCACCAGAGCCTGACCACGATCACGCGCTCGTGGCTGCGTGGCGACAAGAGCTTCGAGGACGGCATCGCGCACGAGCTGTCGCATCAGTGGTTCGGCGATCTGGTGACGCCGGCCGACTGGAACGACATCTGGCTCAACGAGGGCTTCGCCACCTACAACGAGGCGCTTTGGGAGGAGCACTGGCGCGGCCTGGGCGCGCGCAACGCGGTCCTGTTCAGCGCGGCGAACACGTTCTTCGTCGAATACTTGCTGAGCCGCTATCCCATCACCCAGCCGCCGAGCGACTTCATTTTCACGCCCACCGTCTATGACAAGGGCGCCTGGATCCTGCACATGCTGCGCGGCCTGGTCGGCGACACCGTGTTCTTCGACATCCTTCGGCATTACCTCGACGACCACGCCTTTGGCAACGTGACGAGCGCCGATTTCGCCAACGAGGCGATGACCGTGTCGGGCCAGGATCTGAGCTGGTTCTTCCATCAGTGGCTCTACGAGCAGGGCTATCCGGTCTTCGAGTACTCGTTCGACAGCCAGCGCGCCGCGGCACCGGTAAGCGCGGGGGCGGAGCGACCGGGTCCCTGGACGGTGAACCTGCACCTGCGCCAGACGCAGGCTTCGATCAACGCGCCGCTCTTCCGCGTGCCCATGGAAGTGGCGGTCGTGACCACGGCGGGGGAGCGCCGCTTCCCGATCACGAGCGTGGCCGCGTCCGAGGAGTTCTCGTTCTCGGTCGACGCCCAGCCGACCGACGTGAGGCTCGATCCCGACTCTTGGGTCCTGAAGCGCGTAGTGCCGCACTCGGATGTTGCCGACACGACGTCGCCCGAGCCCGCGCACGTGCAAGTCGAGTCCTTCTATCCCAACCCCGTCGCACTCGGCGCGACGCTGCGCCTGCGCGTGCCCCACTTGGGTCCGATCACCACGCTGAACGGCCAGACCGCGCCCGAGGAAGTGAAGATCGAGCTCTTCGACGTGAAGGGTCGGCGCGTGCAGGGGCGCGCCATGGCCCTCGGTCCGGGCGTGTTCGATCTGCCCTTCGATCTGCGTGATGGCAACGGGCGCCGGCTCTCGGGTGGGGTCTACGTGCTGCGGGTGACCACGCCGGACGGGGAAGACCGGCGCCGGATCGTGATCACGCCGTAGCGATGTCGCTGGCGTTCAGCGTCCTGGTCACGACGCGCGACCGGCCGGCCCTGCTTGCCGACGCGCTCGCCTCGATCGCGCGCCAGACCCTTCTGCCCATCGAGATTCGCGTCGCCGACACGAGCGCCTCGCCGGTGGGCGAGCTTCCGCCCCGCGTGGGCGACGTGCCACTGATCTTCGTGGATTTGCCCGGCGCGCGCGCGGCCCAGGCGCGGAACCAAATGGGTCAAGATGCCCGTGGCGAAGCCGTCGCCCTCCTCGACGACGACGATCGCTGGCGGCCCGGACATCTCGAGGGGCTCGCGGGCGCGCTGGCGATGCCGGGCACTCGCTTCGCCTTTCGCGACAGCGTCGTGGTGCGTGAGCACGTTGCCGACGGCGTCCGTCACGATCTCGAGACGCGCCTCCTGGCGCACGACTGGGACGACCGCCTCATGCGCACCGACGATTTCATTCCGCCGAGCGCGTGGGGGCTCGAGGCCTCTTTGCTTCGCGAGCTCGCCGGATTCGATCCGCTCTTTCGCTTCTCGGACGACTGGGATTTCCTTCTGCGGGCGCGCGAAAAGACCGTGCCGGTGCGGGTTGCGGGCGTCACCGTCGAGGTGCGCATGCGCGAGGGCGGCAACGCTTCCGCCGACTTCGGCCCCGAGCGCCTGGCCGACCTGCGTCAGCTCGAAAAGAGGCACCGCTTGCGGCGGCTCGAGCCCAAGACGTTCTGGGAAGTGGCGGAAACAGTGAGTCAGAGCGGCTAGAGCGAAGGAAAGCGCCCGGGCCCCGTGCGCGTGACCTCGCGCCGCGTCACGCCGATCTCGCTGCCCAAGAGAATCCGATCGAAGCAATCGAGAAAGAGCCCATGCGCGGCGACGCCGGGAAGAGCGTCGAGTCGCGCCGCGATCTCGTCCCACTCCGCGCGCGGCCCGAAGCGCACGTCGATCAGGTGATTGCCGTTGTCGGTGACCACGGGTGCGCCGTCCAAGCGCCGCCATTGCGGTGCCACGCCCCAGCGCACGAGCGCGCGCTCCACCGCGGGGCGAGCGAAAGGCACCACCTCGACGGGGAGGGGAAACGCGCCGAGCCGCGTGACCAGCTTGGAGTCGTCGACCACCGCCACGCGCGGGCCGCGCGTCGCTGCCGCCACGACTTTCTCACGCAGCAGTGCGCCGCCGCCGCCCTTGATGGCGCTGCCATCGGCGAGGATCTCGTCGGCGCCGTCGATGGTGAGATCGAGCGTCAGGGCCGCATCCAACCCCACGAGAGGAATGCCCGCTTCGCGCGCCACTCGCGCCGTCCGTTCCGAGGTGGCCACGCCGCGCATGCTGAGGCCCTGGGCGAGCCGCCCGGCCAGTCCGGCGATGAACAGTTCGGCCGTGCTGCCGGTGCCGAGGCCGACAGTCATGCCGTCTTCGACCAGCGTCACGGCTTCGATGGCGGCGTTTCGTTTGGCTCGAGTCGCATCCACGCGCGGGAATCTAGCATGCGCCGGCGCATCCTCGGACGTGCTCCAGCGCATCGGAGTGGGTCCAAATCGGTCAGGGCCCAGTTGCCGGTTTTGAAACGACGAAGTGGGTCCGAAGGGATCAGGACCCACTTGTACTTAGTGGCGGTCCCAGTGCTTGGGAGGTGGGCCGTGCCATTCCCGCCTGTCTTCGGGCTGGTAGGCGCGCTTCATCTGTCCGGGAGGGCCGCCCAGGGGGTGGCGGTGATACTTCGGGGGAACCCGGAGCACGGATGAAGGGACTCGGTCGTAGTCGATGTAGGCGAAGGGGCCGCGATAGCCCGCGGCGCGATACCACCAGCCGCCGCGGTTGATGTACCAGTAGCGGCCATAGCGATAGAGATCGAATTCCTGCTCGGGCACGTAATACACGCGCGTCGAGGGCACCAGGATCACTTCGGGCTCATCATCGAACACGTAAGCCGGCGGTGGGGGAGGATCGCCCACATGGACGCCGACGTTCAGCATGACCCCCGCCTCGGCCGTCCCGGCCGTCGTCGCGGCGATCACCCAAAGGGCGGCCATCACCGCCATCAGGGTCAGGATGCCAAAGCGCGTCATGTACTCACTCCCTGCGAGAGCCCTGGCGGGCTGGCCGTCCGGCCCACCGGCCCCTAAATCATGCAACCGCCATGCCACTCATCCTCTTGTCGGGACAGCTTTTCGACCCTGTTCGGACGGCATTTAGACGGGGTGGAGTGGATTCTGCAAGAGTGCACCCTGCAGGTCGCGGCGGGAGTGCCACGATCCGTGCCCCCGATGCACCGGGGGCGACAGCGGGTTTAGGCGAGCCCGCCAGCGGCGGTCGCCGGCCGCGGAGCCACTTCTGGCGCGTCCGCGGTGACCACGCCAGCCATCGATTCCAGGAGCGAGATGCGCTTCTGGATGGGCGGATGCGTGCCCCACAGGTTGGCCCAGCCGTTCTCCGACTGGTTGAGCTCGCGGCCGCGCGGATCGGCGATGCACAGGTGTGCCGCACCGCGTCCGATCGAGCGCGTCGGCTCGGTCGCCGCCTCGATCTTGCGCAAGGCACTCGCCAGACCGAGAGGATTGCGCGTCATCTCGGCACTCGAAGCGTCGGCGTCGTACTCGCGCGAGCGTGAGACGGCCAGCGCCATGAGCCGGCCGAGAATGGGCGCGAGAATGAGCAGGAAGAGCCAGAGCAAAAGAAGGATGACGCCGCCGCCCCCGCGTCCGCCGCGCCCGCGATCGCCGCCGCCCATGCGGCCCCAGCGCATCGAGCGGGCACCCATGTCGGAGAGGAGGACGAGCCCGCCGTACAGAGCGGCGACCAGCGTCATGGTGCGCACGTCGAGATTCTTCACGTGCGACAGCTCGTGGCCGATCACGCCCTGCAGCTCCTCGCGATCGAGCGTGTCGAGCAATCCCTGGGTCACCGCGATCGAAGCGTGTTGCGGATCGCGCCCCACCGCGAACGCGTTGGGATCGGGGTCGGGCACGACGTAGACCGGGATGGGCGGCAGCCCCGAGGCCAGCCGCATCTCGTCGACCACGTTCATGAGCTGCTTCTGCCCGAGCACGCTGGGATCGGCAGGCCGGGCGTTGGTGGCGTTCAGCACCTGGCTCGCGCCATTGAAATAGCTCATCGAGGCCGACGCCGCACCCAGCAGGAAGCCGATGAAGCAGAAGATCGGCAGCGGGAACGACAGGCCGCCGTGGCGCATCCCGACGCCGAAAAACCAGTCGAAGCCATAGCCCAGGGCGGCGAACAGGACGAGGAAGGCGACGATGAGGAGCGTCGTCTTGCGCCGGTTCGCCGCCTGCAGGTCGTAGAAGCTGTGCGGCTGGTAGAACGAGCTCACGGTCGTTCTTCGCGAAACGGGTTACGAAGCCTGAGCCGCGGGCGCGACCGGCGTGCCGGTCGAGAGATCGACCGTGGGCACGGCGCGATCCGCCTCGGTGATCTCCAGGAACTCCGCCGGCTTGAATCCCATCGAAGCGGCGAACAGGTTGGCCGGGAAGCTCTGCTGCGCCGTGTTGAAGCGCATCACGAGGTCGTTATAGAACTGGCGCGCGAACGAGATCTTGTTCTCGGTCGATGCCAGCTCCTCCTGGAGCTGCATGGCGTTCTGGTTCGACTTGAATTCCGGATACGCTTCCATGACGGCGAACAACCGCCCGAGGGTTTGCGTGAGCTCGCCCTCCGCCTGACCCTTCGCGTTCACGCCGACGGCCGAGACGGCCTTGGCGCGCGCCTGCATGACGCGCTCGAGCGTGTCCTGCTCGAACTTCATCATGCCGCGCACCGTGTTCACGAGGTTGGGGATGAGATCGTGACGGCGCTTGAGCTGCACGTCGATCTGCTTCCAGGCGTTGGCCACCTGGTTGCGCAAGCCGACGAGGCCGTTGTAAAGCCCGATGACCCACAGCACGACGACCGCGATCAAGCCGAGCAGAAGCAACGGGAACAACATGGACTGGACCTCCGAGTGGGACCGCTTTTCGTGTCCGTCGCGCGAACCGCTCGCGCCACCGCACGTCCGGGCGGCTCCCTACGCTGCTCTCCTTGGATACGGTGCGCAAGAACTCGCGGTTGCGTGCCGCCAACCTGAGATGGAGCATCGGCTTGCGAGCCTGTAGCGCAAATGGGATTCTGGCATGGAAGTTATCGGCCGCTGGCGCGGTGAATCGCGCGGCCGGCGCCGAGCATCGCAAGCGTGCATCCCTGGGAGGGTTGCGGCATGCAAGTGAAGATCGAGTACTGCGTCCCGTGCGGCTATCTGCCGCGCGCCACCGCGCTCGCTTCCGAGATCAAGAACAAGTACGGTGTCGATGCCGAGCTGGTGAAGGGTGTGCAGGGCATCTTCGACGTCTATGTGGATGGCAAGCGGGTGTTCTCGCGTCACGAGGAGAAGCGTTTCCCCGAGCCGCAGGACATCTTCGACAAGATCGGCGCCGCATCGCGTCGCCTCTCGCGACAAGGAGAGCCGCCATGAAGTTCCGCATCGAATACTGCGTGGAGTGAAACTATCTCCCTGAGGCCACCAGTTTGGCGGCCGCGATCAAGCAGAAGCTGGGCGTCGACACCGAGCTGGTTCCGGGCGGCAAAGGGAACTTCAAGGTGTGGCAGGACGACCGGCTTCTCTTCTCCAAGAAAGATGTCGGACGCTTCCCCGAGCACCGGGAGATCTTCGACAAGGTGAGCGCCGGGTCCTAGGGCCGGGCGCTTCTGGTTTCGTTATGGCGTCGAGGTCGTGTCGGGCTGCAGGACGGTGAGCGTGAGGAGCTGCGTGTCCTTCGCGCCTTTCTCGTCGGTCACCGTCAGCGCCACCACGTCCTGGCTCAGGCAGCAGGTGGCGCCGAGATAGCGCGCGTGCGCGCCGTCCGGAATCACCGTGCCTTGGTGCGCCGCCCACGTGTAGGTGAGCTTGCCGCCGGTGGGGTTGTCCACGGTCGCGGCGAGCGCCGACTCGCCGTTCACCGGCACGGGCTGGGGAGACGCGCTCACATTGGTGATCTTGAGCTTGAGATTGGGTGACACCAAAGCCATCGAGAAAGCGCAGCCGGAGCCGGTCACGGCGATGAGGACGAGGCCTAAGGCGATTGGGCGCATGGTGGTGCCTCGCAGGGGAAGGCCGAGCGCTGGAACCCGTCCATCATACACCCGGGCGGCGCCTCCCTCTCCCGGGCTGGCCTTTTCCATCGGACCTTTTCTAGACTGGTGAGACCCGCCGCGCCTCTTTCATGATCACCTCATCGTCCCTTTCCTGACCGTCCGCCGAAACCCGGGGAGCGACACTCCTTGCACGAAGGCCCAAAGCCCAACCGCCTCATTCACGAGAAGAGCCCGTACCTGCTCCAGCACGCGCACAACCCGGTGGACTGGCGAGCGTGGGGCGACGAGGCGTTCGCCGTCGCGCGCGAGGGCGACAAGCCGATCTTCCTCTCCATCGGCTACTCCACGTGCCACTGGTGCCACGTCATGGAGCGCGAGTCGTTCGAGGATCCGGCGCTCGCCGAATCGCTCAACGCCTGGTTCGTGCCCGTGAAGGTGGATCGCGAGGAGCGCCCCGACGTGGACCGCGTCTACATGAACGCGGCCTTCGCCATCACGGGCGGCGGCGGCTGGCCCTTGAGCGTGTTCCTCACGCCCGACGGCAAGCCGTTCTACGCCGGCACGTACTTTCCTCCCCAGCGCCGCGGCGGCATGCCGTCGTTCATCGAGGTCCTGCGTGGCATTCATGAAGCGTGGCTCGAGCGGCGCGGCGAGGTCGACGCCTCGGCCGGCGAGCTGGCGCGCGCCATCGAGCGCGCGGTGACGGTCGAGCCCGAGTCCTCGGCCCTCGATCTCGCCGAAGTGCGCCACTTGGCCTATGCGCACCTCGAGCAGATGTTCGACGCGCGCTTCGGCGGCTTCGGTGGTGCGCCCAAGTTTCCGCAGCCGAGCTATTTCGCGTTCCTGTTTCGTGAGTGGGCGGGGCACGGCAACGCACGGGCGCGCGACATGGCGCTCGTCACCCTGCGTCGCATGGCGCTCGGCGGCGTGCGCGACCAGCTGGGCGGCGGCTTTCACCGCTACTCGACCGACGCCGAATGGCGCGTGCCGCACTTCGAGAAGATGCTCTACGACCAGGCGCAGCTAGCCGTCGCCTACGTCGAGGCGTACCAGGTGAGCGGGGAGGCTTTCTTCGCTCAGATCGCGCGCGAGGTGCTGGCCGACGTGGCGCGCGAGCTCACGGGCCCCGAGGGCGCGTTCTACTCCGCGCTCGACGCCGACAGCCGCACCGCCGAAGGCCATGTGGAAGAGGGCGCCTACTACGTGTGGAGCGCCGACGAGATCGCATCGATTCTCGGGGCCGAGCCGGCGCGCGCCTTCATGAGCCACTACGGCGTCACGCCGGAGGGCAACTTCGAAAACGGCACCAACGTGCTGCACGCGGCGCGCGAGGAAGAGGCCTCGGCACGCGACGCGCTGCTCGCCGCTCGCGCCCGCCTGCTCGCCGCCCGCGCCGAGCGCCCGCGCCCGCACCTCGACGACAAGGTGCTCGCGGCCTGGAACGGGCTCATGATCTCGGGCTTCGCCCGCGCCGCCGCGGCGCTGGATTCGCCCGAAGATCTCGAGCGCGCGCGCCGCGCCGCCGATTTTGCCTGGGAAAGATTGTGGGATGAGAAGTCGCGCACCTTGTATCGCCGCTACCGCGACGGCAACGTCGCCATCCCGGGCGAGCTCTCGGACCACGCGTTCTTGGCCCAGGGGTTCCTGGATCTCTTCCAGGCCGGGTTCGACGCGCGCCATCTCGAGCGCGCGCTGGCTCTCACGGAGCGGCAGATCGAGCTCTTCTGGGACGAGCGCCACGGTGGATTCTTCGACACGGCGGCGGGCGCCGACCCGCACCTGCTCGTGCGCGGCAAGGAAGCGCACGACGGCGCCGAGCCGAGCGGCAACTCGATCGCGTTCTCGAACCTGGCGCGCTTGAGTCGGCTCACCGCCCGCGCCGATCTCGCTGACAAGTCGAAGCGCACGCTCGATCTCTTCGGCAGGCACGCGAGCCGTTCGCCACTCGCGCTCACGCAGCTCTGCGCCGCCGCCTCTGTCCTGGAAGCCAAGCCGGCGCAGGTGGTGATCGCCGGCCGCCCCGAAGCGGCCGACACCCGCGCCCTGCTCGCCGCGGCGCGCCAGCCGTTCCGCCCCGAGCTCGTGGTTCTCTTGGCCGACGGCGGCGAGGGACAGAAGCGCCTGGCCGCGCATCTGGAGTACGTCCAAGGGGTGCGGCCCGTGGAGGGGCACGCCACCGCTTACTTGTGCGAGAATTACACGTGCGGTCTACCGATCACTTCGCCGGAGGAGCTCGTGCGCCGGCTCGCGCCCGCCGCGACGCCGGCCGCCATCCCATGAGACACGCCCCGAAGATTCCGAACTCGATGCGCTGGTCTCTTGCGCTCGCACTCGCGCTCGCGATCGCCGCGGCAGGAACGCCCGAGAGCGCGCAGTCGTCGCTTCCGAGCGACAGCAGCGCCACGCCCGCCAACGCCTCGCCGCCCTCGCCCCAGGACATCGTGAGCGTGGTCGTCGACGCGCCGGCCACCGCGCTGCCCGGGCAATCGGTCACCGCCACGGTGCGCGCGCAGATCCGTCCCGGCTGGCACGTGAACGCCAACCCGCCGAGCGCCGACTACATGGTGCCGACCAAGGTCGAGCTCACGCTGCCCACCGGCTTTGCCTATCGCCCGCCGCTCTATCCCCAGGGCGAGCAGCATCATTTCGCCTTCGCCGACGAGCCGCTCTCGGTGTACCAGGGCGCGATCGAAGTGAAAGTACCGTTCGGCGTGGCGGCGAGCGCCAAGGGTGCGCAGACCATCCAGGGCGTGTTCCGCTACCAGGCGTGCAACGACGAGCTATGCCTGGCGCCGGCCTCGAAGCCGTTCGTGATCCATCTCGCGGTGGCTGGAAAGGCGGCTCCGCCTCCGGCCGGCGCGACGACACAGCCGCCGCCGACCGAGAGCGCTCCTCCGCCTGCCGTGAGCGCGGCGCCCAGCGAGCCGGTGAAGACGATCGACACCGGCAATCCCATCCAGCGCGCGTTCACCGAGCACGGACTCCTGGCGTTCTTCCTGATCTTCCTGCTCGGCCTCTCGCTCAATCTGACGCCGTGCGTCTATCCCATGATGTCGGTGACGCTCGCGCTCTTCGGCTCGCGCGAGGAGAAGTCGCTCGCCAAGCGTGTGCCCGCGGCCCTCGTGTACATGCTGGGCATCGCGCTCACGTACAGCGTGCTCGGCATCGTGGCGGCGTTCACCGGGACCTTGTTCGGGGCCGCACTGCAGAGTCCCATCGTGCTGCTCGCGATCGCGGCGATTCTCGCGGTCATGGCCGTCTCCATGTTCGGCGCCTTCGAGCTCCAGGTGCCGAGCAGCGTGCTGAGCAAGCTCTCGGGCAACTCGGTGACCGGCATGGCCGGCGTGTTCTTCTCCGGGCTTCTGGTCGGGCTCTTCGCTGCGCCGTGCGTCGGCCCGCCCATCGTGGCCCTGCTCGCGGTGGTGGCGCAGAGCGGCAATCCGTGGTTCGGCTTCTTCGCCTTCTTCGTGCTCGCGATCGGTCTCGGACTTCCCTATCTGATCCTGGGCACCTACTCGGGCCTCTTGCAGCGCCTGCCGCGCTCCGGCACCTGGATGGTGTGGGTGAAGAAGGTGTTCGGCATCCTCCTGCTCGCGGTGGCGCTCTTCTACGTGAGCCTGGTGGTGAAGCCCGAGTGGGCGGGCTGGGTGCCGCCCTTCGCGCTGATCGTGGGCGGGCTCTATCTCGGGTTCTTCGAGCACTCGGCGCGGGCGGCGGTGGCGTTCACGCGCTTCCAGCGCGTGGCCGGCGCGCTCGCGGTAGGTCTCGGCGTGTGGATGGCGATCTCGACTCCGACGGCGAGCGTCGAGTGGCAGCCCTTCACCGGCGACGCGCTGACCAAGGCGGCGCGCGATGGCCGCCCGGTCGTGCTCGACTTCTACGCCGACTGGTGCATCCCGTGTCACGAGCTGGATCGCAGCACGTTCACGCACCCCGAAGTGCGCAGGGCCCTGGCGCGCTTCGTGGCCCTCAAGGTGGATCTCACCACCGACAAAGTGGCCGAGGTGCAGGCGCTGCGCGCGCGCTTCGGCGTGAACGGCGTACCCACGGTGCTCTTCCTCACGCCCGAGGGCGACGAAGTGCCCAACACGCGCGTCATCGGCTTCCTGTCGCCTAGCGATTTCGTGACCCGCGTGGAGAAGGCGCTGGGGGCGCGCAGCGTGGCGTCGCGCCAGGAGGGCAGGCCTTGAGAGCGCTTGTTCTCACCCTCGCCCTCGTTTTCGGCACGGTCCTCGCCGTCGTCGGCTGCTCGAAAAGTCCGGAAGAGCCGACGACGCCCTCGGGTGGCGGCAGCTCGATCAACGTCACGCCCAAGAACCAGGTCGTGCTCACCAGGGGCACGCTCGATTTCACCGCCACCTTGTCCGGCACGTCGGACACCACGGTCACCTGGCAGCTCCTGCGCGAGCCCGGCGTGAACGACACGGTGGACGTGGGCACGATCGTATCGACCGGAGCGAGGAGCGCCCACTTCGTCGCGCCCAACACGGTGGAGACACCGGGCTTCGATCTCACCATCACCGTGCAGGCGATCGACGTGGCCGACAGCACGGTGCGCGGCTCGACCACCGTCGTGGTGCCGCGGGTCAAGCTATTGCTGGTTCCCGGCAGCGTGACCAGCGTGCCGCCGGGGACGCAGGTGCCGTTCGCCGTCAACGTCCAGAACGCGCTCGACACCGGCTTCTCGCTCAGCGTGGACGGGATTCCGGGCGGCGACCAAGGCGTGGGCACGTGGGTGCAAACCGGTGCGACGAGCACGATCTATACCGCGCCCTCGCGCGACACGCTCTTCATCTACAGCCTGCTGGCGCGCAGCGACTCCGATCCGGCGATCTATGGCTCGGCCCTGGTCATCGTGCGCGCCGGCTTTCCCGTGCCCACCAGCGATCCGACGCGCAACGAATACACGCCCGAGTGGGATCCCATGGCCGCCAAGGTGGCGGCCGTGCGTGGCGGTGGGGGCTGGGACCTCGTGGTCTACGATTTCGTTTCCCATACCGAGCAGGTGCTGACCACGATCTCGTGGGACTCGAACGGCTACGACGGGCGCATCGCCTGGTCCGAGGATGGCAGCCGCCTGGCGTTCAGCGAGGAGTCGGGCGGGCATCGCACGATCGGGCTCGTCAACGCCGACGGCAGCGGCCGCTCCACCTTCGCGCCCAATCCCGCGATCGACTACGACGATGCCTGCTTCATTCCGGGAGCCGGCCCCGACAGCCTTTTCGTGGCTCAGCATACGGTCGCGGGCTCGTCCTTGCGCGCGTACGGGACGAACGCAGCGCCCGCCGATACGGGTCGCGTGCTGCGGCTGGCGCCGGCGGGCAGCACGATCCGTTGGCCCGACGCCGTCCAGCTGCCGATCATCACGAGGCCTTCGGTGTGCTTCTCGGAGATGAACGGCGGCTTCAGCTCGGTGTTGAGCCTGAATGACAACGGTAACGGCGTGCTCTCGGTGGCGGCGACGGGCTCCATCACGGCCACCCAGCCGCGCTGGGCCATTCCGTCCGACGGCGTGCCGTGGATCACGTACATCAATAGCGCCACGCAGAACGTCTACCGGGCCTCGCGCGCCGGGGGCTCGAATCAGCGCGTCTACACCGATTTCTTCCCGGAGTCGGGAAGCGATCTCAAGGCCGATCCGCCGTCCAGCTTCCATTTCGTCGACGCGCACGTCGTGGCGCGGCTCGAGCCCGATGGACACACGCGCCTGTGGGTGATCGGATTCCCACCCTCGAACGTCACGCCGGTGTCGCGCGCGCTCGAGGCCGAGTTGATGCGGGCCGGCGTATGGCGGGCCCTTTCGCCCGCCGATTGGCGGCGGTGGGGGAGCCTGGGCGTGGCGGCGCGGCGCCGCTAGGATTGCGGCGCGGACCGGCGCCGGCAGGCAAGGAGGACGCATGAGCTCCCAAGAGGAAGAGGTCCAGAGCCCCGAATGCCCGCAGTGCGGCTCCGACGACACCGCACCCATCCATCAGGAGCCGATGTGGGTGGGCAGCGATCAATCGGATCCGGACGTGCGCGAGCAGACGTGGCACCGCTGCCTGACTTGCCGCTTCAAGTGGAAGGAAGGCGAGGAAGGCTGATCGCCGCCTAAAGGCAGGCCGGCTCGAGCAGGTCGAGCATGCCGCTCGCCGCGTCGACGCGCGCCGCCGTACCCAGGGGAATCGTGAGGTTGGGGCGCGTCGTGTGCCCGATCGGAAATCCCCACACCACCGGCCCCGCGAAATCCGCGAAGAATTCCTCGAGCACTTCCCGCACCGTGGTGTCGGTGCCGGGCTTGGGCTCGCACCCCGGGAAATCGCCGAGCACGAAGCCCCGCGCCCCGCGCAGCGCCCCGGCCTGCTTCAGATGAGTGAGGAAACGCTCGACGCGATTGGGCGACTCGTTCTCGTCCTCGAGCACCACGATGGCGCCGTCGAACTCCGGCGCCACCGCCGTACCGACGCAGGCGGAGAGCAGGCTCAAACACCCGCCGGCCAAGCGTCCTTCCGCGCGCCCGGGGCGGATGGCCTCGATGCCAGCCGGGCTCAGCGGTCCGCCGGGCTCGCCGTCCAGGAGCAGACGCCGGAAGAGGGCACCGTCGTAGCCGCCGACGGCGCCATCCCCGCGCGCCAGATCCCAAGCCACCATCGGTCCGTAGAAACTCACCAAGCGCGCTTTCTGCATGGCTTGGTGCAGATACGTGATGTCGGAAAAGCCGCAGAACACACGTGGCCGCTT